>NZ_JAMYPC010000021.1:0-102099 GCF_040320155.1 Mesorhizobium sp. M0771
CCCTTGTGGGGAGGGTCGATCCGCGTAGCGGAGCGGGGTGGGGGTCCTCGCCGACCGTCAGCGCTCACGCCCCCCCCCGCACGGCCCAATGCCGGGGAGCGCGGGGGGGGGCGGCCCCCCCCCCCCCCGGGGGCGGCGCTGTGGGGGGGGGCGCCCCGCCGCCAACCCCTCAATACGGGCTCGCTACATCCCCGGTCTCGACATACACCGCCTTCAGCTGCGAATAGAGCGCTAAAGCCGCCAGCGAGTTCTCGCGCCCAATGCCGGATTGCTTCACCCCGCCAAACGGAATTTCCACCGGCGTCAGATTGTAGGCGTTTATCCAGCAGGTGCCGGCCTGCAGTTCGGCGATCACCCTATGAGCGCGCTGCAGGTCGCGGGTGAAGACGCCGGCGGCGAGGCCGAATTCGGTGTCGTTGGCGCGGTCGATCACCTCGTCCTCGCCGTCGAACTTCAGCACGCTCATCACCGGCCCGAAAATCTCCTCGCGCGCAATGCGCATCGTATCGGTGACACCGGTGAACACCGTCGGCTCGACAAAGAAGCCGCCATCGAACCCTTGCAGCGACGGCACGTTGCCACCGCAGGCGAGCGTTGCTCCATCCTGCCTGCCGGCCGCGATGTAGGAAACGACCTTCTCCTGCTGCGCCTTGTTGACCAGCGGCCCCATCTGCGTCTCAGGATCGAGCGGATCGCCGATGCGGATCTTTTTCGTCCGCTCGACCAGCCGGTCGACGAAGCGGTCATGGATGCCGCTTTGTACGAAAACACGCGTGCCGTTGGAGCAGATCTGCCCGCTCGAATAGAAATTGCCGAGCATGGCGCCGCCGATGGCGTTTTCGAGATCGGCATCGTCGAACACGATCAGCGGCGACTTGCCGCCGAGTTCCATCGTCGCATGCTTCATCTTCGAACCGGCGAGCGACAGCACCTTGCGGCCGGTCGGCACCGAGCCGGTCACCGAAACCTTGGCAACGACATCATGGCCGACGAGGCCGGCGCCGACTTCGCCATAGCCTTGCACGACGTTGAACAGCCCGTCGGGCAGGCCCGCCTCTGAGTAGATCTCGGCCAGCGCCAGCGCCGACAGCGGCGTGTTCTCCGAAGGCTTGAATACCATGGCGTTGCCCATGGCGAGCGCCGGGGCGGATTTCCAGCCGGCGATCTGGATCGGATAGTTCCAGGCGCCGATGCCGACGCACACACCGAGCGCCTCGCGGCGCGTATAGGCAAAAGGTCCACCAAGATCGATCGCCTCGCCGTTGAAGGCGGCAACCGCGCCGCCGAAATATTCGAGGCAGTCGGCGGCCGATAGTGCATCCGCCACCAGCGTCTCCTGGATCGCTTTGCCGGTGTCGAGCGTCTCGATCCGCGCCAGATCGGCGTTGCGCGCGCGCAAAATGTCGGCGGCGCGGCGCAGGATGCGGCCACGCTCGACCGGCTTCATCCGCGCCCAGGCCGGTTGTGCGGCCCGCGCGGCTTCGATGGCGAGCTCCAGCACGTTCGGAGTCGCCGAATGCAAAGTGGCGATGACCTCACCGGTCGCCGGATAGATCACCGGCAGCGGCGCGCCGCCTTCGTCCTCGATGTAGCGGCCGTTGACATAGTGCGATGCCGTTGGCTGGGCGCGCATGCTGTTCTCCAGATGTATTCGCTATTGCGGAGCAGTCCGCCGGACAATGCCCTATCGATCCGCCACCTGCCAGCGCGGATTGATCCAGGGTTCCTGGTTGGACGGCGCCAGTGGCGTGCGGCCGAGAATGTGGTCGGAGGCCTTCTCGCCGGTCATGATCGACGGCGCGTTGAGGTTGCCGTTGGTCACCCGCGGGAAGATCGAGGAGTCGGCGACGCGCAGGCCGTCGACGCCGATTACCCGGCACTCCGGATCGACCACGCTCGTGATGTCGTCGGCGCGGCCCATCTTGCAGGTGCCGCACGGGTGGTAGGCACTCTCGGCATGATCGCGGATGAAGGCGTCGAGATCCTCGTCCGACTGGACGTGCGAACCCGGCGAGATTTCCTTGCCGCGAAAGCCGTCAAAAGCCTTCTGGCGGAAGATCTCGCGGGTCAGCCGGATGCAGTGGCGGAACTCGGTCCAGTCGTCTGGATGCGACATGTAGTTGAAGCGGATGACCGGCGTCGCTTTCGGGTCGGGAGAGCGCAGCGTCACCGAGCCGCGCGACTTCGACCGCATCGGCCCGACATGGGCCTGGAAGCCATGGGCCCTCGCCGCCGCCTTGCCGTCATAGCGCACCGCAGCCGGGATGAAGTGATACTGGATGTCGGGGTAGTCGACGCCGGCCTGCGAGCGCACGAAGGCCGCGGCCTCGAAATGGTTGGTGGCACCGAGGCCGGTCTTGAAGAACAGCCACTGCGCCCCGATCAGAGCCTTGGAGAATGGGTTGAGAACCGAATTCAGCGTGATCGGCTGGGTCGATTCCTGCTGGATGTAGAGCTCCATATGATCCTGCAGATTGCGGCCGACACCGGGCCGGTCGGCCACGACCTGGATGCCGTTCTCCTTGAGATGCGCGGCCGGGCCGATACCGGATAGCATCAGGATCTTGGGCGAATTGATCGATGACGCGGCAACGATCACCTCACGTCGCGCCTTAACGACCTGAATCTGTTTGTGAGCTTCGATCTCGACGCCGACAGCGCGCTGATTCTCGATGATCACACGACGGGCGAAGCCTTTGATCACGCTGACATTTTGCCGCTTGAGCGCCGGCTTCAGATAGGCTGACGCGGCCGACCAGCGGCGGCCGCCGCGTATGGTTTGCTCCATCGGTCCGAAGCCTTCCTGCTTCGAGCCATTGTAGTCGTCGGTCAGTTCGAACCCGGCTTGGCGGCCGGCCTCGACAAAGGCGCCGTAGAGCGGATTCTTGCGCGGGCCACGCTGGACGTGCAGCGGGCCGCCGTGGCCGCGCCAGCCGTCCTCGCCGCCGTCACTGTCCTCCATGCGCTTGAAATAGGGCAGCACGTCGGCGAAGCCCCAGCCGGCCGCCCCCTGTTCGGCCCAGTGGTCGAAGTCGCGTGCGTGGCCCCTGACATAGACCATGCCGTTGATCGAGGACGAGCCGCCGATCACCTTGCCGCGTGGCGTCGCCAGCACGCGGCCGCCGAGATGCGGCTCCGGTTCGCTGGCAAAGCCCCAGTCGTAAAGGCTCATGTTGAGCGGGATCGACAGCGCCGACGGCATCTGGATCAGCGGCCCGATATCGGTACCGCCGAACTCGATGACGATCACCGAATGCTTGCCGTCTTCCGACAGTCGGTAGGCCATGGCCGAGCCGGCCGAGCCGGAGCCGATGATGACGAAGTCTGCTTCAAGCATGGTTCACATGCGCCCATCGTTCATATGCGAAATAAAATCGGCGAGCGAGACATTGCCGCCGGTAGCCATGACCAGGACCGTTTTACCCGTCACATCCACCTTGCCGCCGAGCAGCGCCGCCAGAGAGGCGGCGCCTGACGGCTCGAGCACCAGCTTCATCCGCTCGAAGGCGATCTTCATCGCTCGCCTAACCGATTGGTCGTCGACGGTGATGCCGCGCACGCCAGCGGTCTTGACCGCCGCGAACGGCGCGTCGCCCGGCCGCCGCGACATCAGCCCGTCGCAAATCGATTTCGGCGCGATCGGCATGGTCTCGATGGCGCCATGCGCTAGCGATGCACCCATGCCGTTGAAGCCTTCCGGCTCGACGCCGATGATCTCGGTTGCCGGCGACAGATAGTGGAAGGCGAGCGACATGCCGCCGATCAGTCCGCCGCCGCCGACCGAGCAGAACAGAAGGTCGGCACTGGCGTCCTTTGCCTCGAATTGTTCGAGCGCTTCGAGCCCGGCGCCGGCCTGGCCGGCAACGATCTCCGGATCGTCGAATGGATGCAGCAACGCCAGCCCTTCGGTCTCGGCAATCTCGCAGGCCTTGGCGGCTGCGACCTCTTCACGGGCGCGCTCGCCATGATCGGTCAGCACGACGCGCGCGCCATAGCCTGTGGTCGCATCGCGCTTGGCGGCCGGCGCGTCGATCGGCATGACGATGGTGACGGGAATGCCGAGCGCCTGGCCGGCAGCCGCCAACCCTTGCGCGAAATTGCCGGAGGAGTAGGCGACGACGCCTTTTATGGCCTCGTCCGGCGACAGCCGCTTCAACCGCCAATAGGCCCCGCGCACCTTGAACGAGCCGGCCCATTGCAGTGATTCCGGCTTGATAAAGACGCGGGCCGCACCCGTCTCCTTGGCCAAGGCTGTCGATTCCAGCAACGGCGTGATCTGCGTCGCCTTCGACGTCACGGCATAGGCTTGTCTGAGGTGATCGAGGGAGGGGACAATGGTCATCATTCGCCTCGCGGAAAGCGTTTTTGGTCCTCGAGATTGTCGAGGTTCATGTGGTTGCGCATGTAGCGTTCCGACGCCTTCTGCAGCGGTTGGAACTCCCAGGGGTAATGCGTGCCGTTGCGTAGCGCCGGATAGACCACCCAGCGCCGCGCCTGGCTGGTACGCACGGCGGCGTCGAAGGCGGCCATGTCCCAGCGCGCTCGTACGGCTCCCGTGAAGGCCGCCACCAGATCGGCATGCGTCGGATCGGTGGCAAGATTGGTGAGTTCTTGCGGATCGGCTTCGAGATCGAACAGAAGCGGCGGATCGATCTCGCAATGGATGAATTTATAGCGGCCGTCGCGGATCGCCACCAACGGCGCGTTGGAGCCTTCGGCGGCATACTCCATCAGAACTGGAGCATCGCGTTTCGTGCCCTCGAGCAGCGGCAGCAGCGACTGGCCGTCGGTCCACGGCGCGATCGCCGAGATGTCGATGCCGGCGAGATCGCACAATGTCGGCGTCACGTCGAGATTGGAAACCGGCGCGTCGATCAGCCCCGCGGCAACGCCCTTGCCGGCGATCATCAGCGGCACCCGTGCCGAGCCCTCGAAAAAGTTCATCTTGAACCACAGGCCGCGCTCGCCAAGCATATCGCCATGGTCGGAGCAGAACAGGATGACCGTGTCGTCCAGCATGCGCGTACGTTCCAGCACTGACATCAACTCGCCGACCTTGTCGTCGAGATAGGAGATGTTGGCGTAGTAGCCGCGCCGCGAGCGGCGGATCTGCTCCGGCGTGATGTTGAAACTGTCGTAGTCGCTGGCGCGGTAAAGCCGCTGCGAATGCGGGTCCTGATCGGCATAGGGGATGAATCCCACCTCCGGCTCAAGCGCCGGACAGTCTTCATAGAGATCCCAATATTGCCGCCGTGCGACATAGGGGTCGTGCGGGTGGGTGAAGGAAACCGTCAGGCACCAGGGCCGGCTGGCCTCGTCCTCGGAGGTGCGGGCAAGATCGTAAAGTTTTTGCACCGCGTGGAAGGCGACCTCGTCGTCATACTCCATCTGGTTGGTGATCTCGGCAACGCCGGCGCCGGTGACAGAGCCGAGATTGTGATACCACCAGTCGATGCGCTCGCCGGGCTTGCGGTAATCCGGCGTCCAGCCGAAATCGGCGGGATAGATGTCGGTGGTCAGCCGCTCCTCGAAACCGTGCAACTGGTCAGGGCCGACGAAATGCATCTTGCCCGACAGGCAAGTGTAGTAGCCGGCGCCGCGCAGATGGTGGGCGTAGGTCGGGATCGAGGAAGCGAATTCGGCGGCGTTGTCATAGACCTGGGTGCGCGACGGCAATTGCCCGCTCATGAAGGCGGCGCGGCCCGGCGCGCAAAGCGGCGAGGCCGTGTAGTTGTTGCCGAAGCGCGCCGAGCGTGCGGCCAGCGCCTTGAGATGCGGCACATGCAGGAAGTCCGCCGGCCCGTCCGCAAACAGCGTGCCGTTGAGCTGATCGACCATGACGATCAGGATGTTGGGTCGCCTTGATATCAATGAGGCTGTCACTGTGTCTGTCGCCCGCCGAGTTTGATTTCGAGATAATCTTCGACCAGCGCGATCGCGGTTTGAGCATCCGGCACGCCGTCCTTCAGCGCGCGCCTGATGTACAGCCCGTCGATCATCGCCGCGACCGCTTCCGCCGCGCGGTCGGCCTCGTTGCGCGGCAGTATGCCGGTCAGTCCGCTCATCAGGTTCGAGTGCAGCCGCCGCGCATAGACCCTGAGCAGCCGGCGCAGGGCCGATGATTTCTGTGCATCGACATAAAAGGCGAGCCAGGCCGCGATGGTTTCCGGCCGGAACTGGATGTCGGAGAAGTTGACGGCGACCACCGCCGAAACGCGTTCGCGCGGCGAGCCGGCGGATTGCAGCGCGCGCCGCATGTCGATCGTCAGCTCGGCCAGAATATGCCTCATCGTCGCCAGCAGCAGCTCATCCTTGGCGCCGAAATAGTGGTGAGCCAATGCTGACGACACACCGGCGCGCCCCGCTATCTCCGACATGGTCACGTCAAGCGAGCCGCGCTCGCCGATCGCCGAGATCGTCGCGTCGATGAGCGCCTTGCGGCGCAACGGTTCCATTCCGACTTTAGGCATGATGTTCCCGGCTTTTGCGGCGGAGATTATTTTTTATTGACGCGTCAATCAACAAAAAATTGATCCGATTGGAACCTGCACCAAGCGATTGTCGGCTTGCGGCCCTTTTCGATGCGGGCGGGATTGTTTATATTTGAACAATAAAGGCGAAGTGCGCCGTTTGCCCACATGTTAGGCTGGCGCCAAGGATGGAGACCGCCATGACCGCATGCATCGTTGGCTGGGCGCATTCGCGCTTCGGCAAGCTGGAAGGCGAGACGCTGGAAGGCCTGATCACCAAGGTCGCGGTCGACGCGCTCGACCATGCCGGCATTGGCCCGGACGAGGTCGACGAGATCGTGCTCGGCCATTTCAACGCCGGCTTCTCCCCTCAGGATTTTACCGCCAGCCTGGTGCTGCAGGCCGATGACCGGCTGCGCTTCAAGCCGGCGACGCGGGTCGAGAACGCCTGCGCCACGGGTTCGGCAGCGGTCCGCCAAGGCATCCGCGCCATCGATGCCAATGCCGCCCGCATCGTGCTGGTGGTCGGTGCCGAGCAGATGACGACGACACCCGGCCCCGAGATCGGCAAGAACCTGCTCAAGGCTTCCTATCTGCCGGAGGAGGGCGACACGCCGGCTGGTTTCGCCGGCGTCTTCGGCAAAATCGCGCAGGCCTATTTCCAGCGTTATGGCGACCAGTCGGACGCGCTGGCGATGATCGCGGCCAAGAACCACAAGAACGGCGTCGACAATCCGTACGCGCAGATGCGCAAGGATTTCGGCTACGAGTTCTGCCGCCAGGAAAGCGAGAAAAACCCGTTCGTGGCCGGTCCGCTGAAGCGCACGGACTGTTCGCTGGTCTCCGACGGTGCTGCCGCCCTTGTGCTGACCGACACCTCGACGGCGTTGAAGATGCGCCGCGCCGTCGCCTTCCGCGCCAACGAGCATGTCCAGGATTTCCTGCCGATGTCGAAGCGCGACATCCTGTCTTTCGAAGGCTGCGAGCAGGCCTGGAACCAGGCTTTGAAGAAGGCCGGCGTGACGCTCGACGACCTCTCCTTCGTCGAGACGCATGACTGCTTCACTATTGCCGAACTCATCGAATATGAGGCGATGGGCCTAGCCAAGCCGGGCGAGGGCGCCAGGCTGGGGCTGGACGGCACGACGGCAAAAGACGGCAGGCTGCCGGTCAATCCTTCGGGCGGGCTGAAGGCCAAGGGCCATCCGATCGGCGCCACCGGTGTGTCGATGCATGTGCTGACCGCCATGCAGTTGACCGGCGAAGCAGGCGGCATCCAGGTGCCGGACGCAAAGCTTGGCGGCATCTTCAACATGGGTGGCGCTGCCGTCGCCAACTACGTTTCCATCCTCGACCGGATCAGGTAGAAGCGGCCCGTATTTTTCGGGGTGGTGATGACAAATCCGGTTCTGGTCGAAGTCTTGCGCGGCGCGATCGTCGAGAGCGCCCATCGCGGCGCTGTCGCAATCTTTGACGGTGACGGCAAGCCTGTCCTGGAGATCGGCGATACGGCGCGGCCGGTGTTTCCGCGCTCGGCGGTCAAGGCGATCCAGGCGCTGCCGCTGGTCGAAACGGGTGCCGCCGATGCCTATGGCTTCGGCGACCGCGAACTGGCGCTGGCCTGCGCTTCACATTCAGGCGAACCCGCGCATGTCGAACTGGCGCAGGCGATGCTGGCCAAGGCCGACCTCGACAAGTCGGCGCTGGAATGCGGCGCGCATTGGCCGTCGAGCCACGACGCGACGATCGCACTGGCCCGCACAGGCGTCTCGCCGAACGCACTGCACAACAATTGCTCGGGCAAGCATTCCGGATTTCTCTGCACCTGCGTGCACTCAGGGATTGCCCACCAAGGCTACGTCAAGGCAGGCCATGGTTTGCAGGAGATGGTGCGCGACGCCATGCAGGCGGTGACCGGCGCTGCCCACGATGCGGATCACCGGGCAACCGATGGCTGCTCGATCCCCACCTATGCCGTGCCGCTGAAAAGTTTTGCCCTTGGCTTTGCCCGCATGGCTACGGGCAGGAGCTTTGGCCCTGAGCGTGCCAAGGCGGCCAAACGCCTGCTGTCTGCCTGCATGGCCGAGCCTTTCCTGGTCGCCGGCACCGGCAAGGCCGATGTGGCGCTGATGCAGGCCGCGCCCGGCCGCATCTTCGTCAAGACGGGCGCCGAAGGCGTCTATTGCGCTGCCGTTCCGGAGCTTGGCCTCGGCATCGCGCTGAAATGTGATGACGGCGCCGGCCGCGCCGCCGAGGTGATGATTGCTGCTGTGCTGGCAAAACTTCTCAGCGCCGACGGCGCACTGGCGGCGAACCTTCTGGAGCGGGCCAATCCGCCGATCGAAAGCCGCATCGGCGCCAAGGTCGGCTCGCTGCGGCCGACGACGACGCTCAGCTGACCCTGTTTCGCTCGACCGTCAGGTGCGCATAGCCGCTATCGCTCGACCGCGCGAGGTCGCCGGTCGCCCGTTCGGCCCAGCGCTGGCCGATGATGGCGCCGTTCTCGGCGCCGTCGATGACGTTGTCGGAGATGATGGCGTTCCCAGCGCCCTCGACCACAGTGACGGCGATGCCGGTTCCGGCCTGACGAATGATGTTTCCCGTCGCCACAACATTGCGCATATAGGCGCCCCAGCCGATCTGCATGCCGTAGAGCGGCGCGTTCTCGATGACATTGCCCGAGACGGTGGTGTCGGCCTCGACGCTGATACCGACGCCGAAGCCCGGCGCGTCGGCGGGGTAGGGGCCGGTGGTCGAGAGGTTGCGCACGATGTTGTTCGAGCAGACACCCATACGGCCGCCCTCGTTGAAATTGACGATCGAGATGCCGTTAGCGGCACCATCGACGATGTTGTTGCCGATGATGGCGCCTTCGAAGGAGAATTCGGAATAGAGCGCGGTTTCGCCCGACCGCGAGTAGGTGTTCCCGGTCATCTGCAGATTGCTTGAACTGTTGGCGCGGATCGCCGAGAAGGCGCAGTCCGAGACGATGTTGCCGGTGACGGAGACATTGCCGGCACGGAATGCGTTGATGCCATTGCCGTTCTGCCCGGTGCCGCCGCTGCGCGCGCCGATCCGCTGCACGCGGTTGCCGCTGACGATCGTGCCGTCCTCGGCCTGCTGCCAGCGATGGACAAGAATGCCGCCATTGCCGCAGTCGGATACGGCATTATCGGATATCGCCAGGCCAGCGGCCTCGACGGAGTAGATGCCGGCGTCCGCAGCCCCCGAAATCTCGGAGCGCTCGACGCGGCCCGACGCATGCTCCAGCGCCAGCCCATGCTTGCAGCTGCCGGTGATCGTGCAATTGTCGATGACGAGATGGGCGACGCGGCGCAGGTCGAGCAGGCCTTGCGCATCGTCGGCCAACCCGCCGTTGGCGCCGTCGAAGACCAATGCGGTGAACTCTATATGCTCGGCCTGTTCGGCCGTCAGCAAATGGCCATTGCCGCCATAGAGGATGCGCGAGGCGCCCGGCACGCCCGAAAGCCTGACGCGGGCGGGCAGGGTCAGGTTGGACACGACATAGGTGCCCGGCGGCAGGAACACCGGCGCATTGCGCTGGCTTGCCTCGGCTAGCATCGTGGCGAAGGCCTTGCTCTGGTCGTCCGGTGCGTCCGGCTCCACGCCAAGCTCGGCGGCATTGATCGAGCCAAGCGCTGCCGTCTTCGCCAAGGCGTTGTCCAGCGAAACGCCGAGCACCGCAAAGCCGACAGTCCCCTTGAGAAGCGTTCGTCTGTTCAACATCGGCACAGATCCCTGCGATGAAATGGTTCTTCGCAGGAATTGGGCCAGCCGCATAGGTCTCCGCTCGGCGATAGTCCGACCAATGACCGGGTCCGCCAAGTGGCTTGTACAGTCGCCGAAGCGGGCCTAAGTTTATCCGATGAGCAGGGCTTTCACCCGCGAGGAAGACAGCGAAAACGCCATTGCCGGCATCGGCGAGCGGCCGATCAGCCAACACCGCAATCTGGTGACGGAGCGCGGCCTGGCGATGATCGAGGACAATCTGGCCGATCTGCGCGACATTTTGGCGAAAGCCGAGCGAAAAGCCGATCGCGAGCGCATTGCCGTCGTCTCGCGCGACCTGCGCTACTGGACAGCGCGCCGCGAAAGCGCCGAGCTTTCCGTGCCGGAACCGGGCAGCGACCAGGTGCGCTTCGGCATGGGTGTCACGCTGGAAAGCGATGACGGCAAGAAAGTGCACTGGAAGATCGTCGGCGAGGACGAGGCCGACCCCTCAAAGGGCAGCATCTCACACGTCTCGCCAATGGCCGTGGCGCTGTTCGGCAAGAAGGTCGGCGACGTCGCAAGCGTCAACGGCAAGGAATGGGAAATTGTCAAGCTGTCGGACGCCTGACGCCAGCTCACCCTATTTGCACAGCCAGCTTTCGCAACGCGGGCTCATACTTGTCCATGACATCGCGAGCAGCACGTATTTGCCGTTCGACGTCGTCACACGGCACCGGCCTTAGGATGATGCCGTCGTGGTTTCGATGATCTGGAGTTCATCGCCCACTTGCAGGCTCAAGCTGTCGAGCGTTTCCCGCGGCAGGATTACAACGCCCGATCCGTCCTCAAGTCCGTGAATGATGGTGTTCATAGCTATACCATAGGTTGCGCCCGATATTGTAACGCAACTTTGATAAGCAGTGCAACTGTTTCAATCAGCTCGCCAGCAGCCGGTCCAGCAACCGATCCGCAGCCTCCGGGATAACCGTCCCTGGCGGGAAGATTTCCGCGGCACCCGCTTCCAGCACTGCGCCGTAATCCTGCGGCGGGATGACGCCGCCGACGACGATCAGCATGTCGGGGTGGCCGAGTTTCTTCAGCGCATCGCGCAATTCGGGGATCAGTGTCAGGTGCCCCGCCGCCAGCGACGAGGCGCCGATGACATGGACGTCCTGCGCCACCGCCAGCCTGGCGATCTCGTCGGGTGTCTGGAACATCGCGCCGACCGTCACGTCGAAGCCGAGATCGGCGAAGGCCGTGGCGATCACCTTCTGGCCACGGTCGTGGCCGTCCTGTCCCATCTTTGCGACCAGGATGCGCGGCTTGCCGCCGGACTTCTTCTCGAAAGCTTCGAGCTTCTCCAGCAATCGGCCGACCGTCAGATTGTCGCCAAGCGCATTGCGATAAACGCCGGAGATCGTTTGCACCGAGGCGACGTGACGGCCAAAGACCTTTTCCAGCGCCAGCGAGATCTCGCCGACCGTGGCATAGGCGCGCGCGGCGCGGATGGCAAATTCCAGCAGGTTTCCGTTACCCTGCGCAGCGCGGGTCAGCGCATCGAGCGCGCTCTCGACCGCGCCGACATTGCGCGTGCCTTTGAGGTTCTGCAGCTTCGACAACTGTCGGGCCCTGACCTCGGCATTGTCGATCTTCAGCACGTCGACTTCGATGTTGTTCTCGGGGCGATGCGCGTTTACGCCAACCAGTATCTGCTCGCCGGAATCGATACGCGCCTGCGTGCGCGCCGCCGCTTCCTCGATGCGCAGTTTTGGAATGCCCTGTTCGGTTGCCGCCGCCATGCCGCCAAGCGCCTCGACCTCTTCGATATGGGCGAGCGCACGCGCCGCCAGATCATGCGTCAGCCGTTCGACATACGCCGAGCCGCCCCATGGATCGATGATGCGGGTGGTGCCGGATTCCTTCTGCAGGATCAACTGCGTGTTGCGGGCGATGCGGGCCGAGTGGTCGGTCGGCAGCGCCATCGCCTCGTCGAACGAGTTGGTGTGCAGCGACTGGGTATGTCCCTGCGTCGCCGCCATCGCCTCGATCATGGTGCGGGTGATGTTGTTGTAGGGGTCCTGCGCCGTCAGCGACCAGCCGGAGGTCTGGCAATGGGTGCGCAGCGACAGCGAGCGTTCATCCTTCGGTGCAAAATTCTTCTGCATCAAGGTCGCCCACAACAGGCGCGCCGCGCGGAGCTTGGCGATCTCCATGAAGAAGTTCATGCCGACCGCCCAGAAGAAGGAAAGCCGCGGGGCGAAACGGTCGATATCGAGCCCGGCGGCGACGCCGGCGCGGGCATATTCGATGCCGTCGGCGATGGTGTAGGCGAGCTCCAGGTCCGCGGTCGCGCCGGCCTCCTGCATGTGATAGCCGGAGATCGAGATCGAATTGAACTTCGGCATGTGCTGGGAGGTATAGGAGAAGATGTCAGACACGATCCGCATCGAGGGCTTCGGCGGATAGATGTAGGTGTTGCGGACCATGAACTCCTTCAGAATGTCGTTCTGAATGGTGCCGGCGAGATCCTTCTGCGCAACTCCTTGTTCTTCGGCCGCAACGATATAGAGCGCCATGATCGGCAGCACCGCGCCGTTCATGGTCATCGACACCGTCATCTCGCCCAGCGGAATGCCGTCGAACAATTGCCGCATGTCGAGGATGGAATCGATGGCCACGCCCGCCATGCCGACATCGCCGGCAACGCGCGGATGGTCGCTGTCATAGCCGCGATGGGTGGGCAGATCGAAAGCGACCGAAAGGCCCTTTTGGCCGGCGGCGAGATTGCGCCGGTAGAAGGCGTTGGATTCCTCGGCCGTCGAGAAGCCGGCATATTGCCGGATCGTCCACGGCTGCTGGACATACATGGTCGGATAGGGACCGCGTACGAAGGGCGGCATTCCCGGATAGGTGTCGAGATGCGGCAGCCCCTTGAGATCGCCCTGGCCGTAGAGATGCTTGACGGCAATACCTTCCGGCGTCAGCCGCTGGCCCTTGACCTCGACCGGCGCGCGCCGTGGCGCCGACCAGCCAATGTGGCTGAAATCCGGGATCACTGTGCGGCTCCGATTGCCTGGTCGATGCGGACGGGAAACAGCGCCTCGCACACCGCCACGCCCTCTGTGAAAGGCGGCCGCCGCTCAGCCGCCAGCGTCTCGACCGGGGCATCGTTTTTCAGCGGGTAAAGCGTGGTGCCGATGATTGCCCGTTCACCCGACCGGTAGGCCTCGGCGCGGCGCTCGGATGCTGCCTTCACGCGCTTCTGGATATGCCCTTGCTGCAGGCTTGCCAGAACGCCGCCTTCCGCTTCGATCCGCTGGAACTCTTCCCACGCCGCTTCGCACAGGCCCAGGGTCAGCGCCTCGACTGCGCCCGACCCAAATGCTGGGTCGGCGACATGGTCGATATGGCTTTCATTGGCCATGATCAACTGCGCATTGCGGGCGATGCGGCGGGCAAAGCCGGCCGGCAGCCCGAGGGCGATGGTGTGTGGCAGGATGGAGATCGAGTCCGCGCCGCCTGCTGCCGCTGCAAAGCTGGCGATGGTGGTGCGCAGGATGTTGGTTTCGGGATCCGCCGCCGTCATCATGCGGAACGACGTCTCGGCATGGATGTTGGCTGTCGATGCCGGGATGGAACAGGTTTCCTGGATGCGCGCCCACAGCCTGCGCAAGGCCCGGACCTTGGCCATCGACAGGAACTGGTCCTGGTCGACGCTCAGCGCAAAGCCGATATGGGGAGCGGCATAGACAAGCGGCTGGCGCGCATCCTCGAACATCCTGAGGTAGGAGACGGCGGAAGCGAGCATGGTGCCGAGTTCCTGCGCCTCCGTGGCGCCGGCATTGTGGAACACTCGCCCATCCGCCTCCAGCAGCACACCCGGCACGCCCAGCGAGAAGAAATGCGCCAGCGATTGCGGCATCGATGCCTGCAACGCCTCGATCGACATGCGCAGCCGGCCGGTTCCGGCAAAGATTGCCGCCGGGTCGATGCCGAAGGAGAGGTTCAGCTTTGCCGGGTCGGAGCGGCGCTTGCTCAGGAACGCCACCAGCCAGTCGGCAACGGCACGGCTCCAGGGATGGGCGTCGATGCGGATCTGCGTGCGGTTGAGCGGTACGCCGTCCAGCACCGTTTCCAGCGCCTGCGCCGTCCTCGGCAAGCCATAGCCGAACGCATTCGGAGCACCTTCGAAGACAAGCGACAATCCCGTCGCGCCTTGTGCCACATCGTCCAGGGCCTGCGCCTTGGCGCGGCCGATATCGGGATCGTCAATGCGCTGGCTGACAATCCAGGGAAATTTGGGGTTGGCGCGCACAAGCGGCTCGGCGCCGCCGGCGCGATCGTAGAGCGGTTCGATGCGAATCTGATCGTCGGTATGCGAGACCAGTTTTTCCTCGAAGGAGGCGCCGGCGAGCGCCTTTTCGGCCAAGGCCAGCCAACGCTGGCGCTCGACGTCAGCGGCTTCGATGCTCCTGGTCAAGGCTCCGGCGCCCATCCATGTTCCTCGTTTTTATGCGGCCGCACCAGCGTCAGCCGTCCAGTCTACGGTTCCCTGCCAGATATCGCAATGCAATGCGCTTGCGCGGTTGGGATTCGCTTCCCTGACATAGGGCAGCCTGCGTGGACGAACCATGGAACGATTGCCAAACAGCGGCAAAATCCGCAAGTTCCAAAAACCGATTTGGAGGATTGGTTCAATTTAGACGATTGGCCCAATCTGGATGAATAGCCAACTGGATGGATAGCCCAATTGGAGAATAGCATTGTCGCTGCGCAATGGCCTGACTATACCCTGCGGCACGGCCACAGGCTTTTAACACATCAGTTTGCGGAGACATGGTCATATGGCTGACGACACCAGCATTTTCCTCGGCGCCAGCCGCAAGCCCGACGACAGCTATCAGCGCGCCGAACAGCTCTTGCTGCGATATGGGAACCGCCATGGCCTGATCACCGGCGCCACCGGCACCGGCAAGACAGTCAGCCTGCAGATCCTGGCCGAGGGGTTTTCCAATGCCGGCGTGCCTGTGTTCTGCGCCGATATCAAGGGCGACCTGTCCGGCATTGCCATGATGGGCAAGGCGCAGGATTTCCTGGTCAAGCGGGCCGAGCAGGTCAAGCTCGACCCTTACGACTTCCAGGAATTCCCGGTCATCTTCTGGGACCTGTTCGGCGAGCAGGGCCATCCGATCCGCGCCACCGTCTCGGAAATGGGGCCGCTGCTTCTGTCGCGGCTGATGAACCTCTCCGAAGCGCAGGAAGGCATCATGAACATCGCCTTCCGCATCGCCGATGAGGATGGCCTGCTGCTGCTCGACATGAAGGATCTGCAAGCGCTGCTGGCCAACATCGCAGCGCGCGCCGACGAGATCAGCTCGCGCTACGGCAATGTCACCAAGCCGTCGGTCGGCGCAATCCAGCGCACGCTTCTGGTGCTGGAACAGCAGGGCGCGGCGCATTTCTTCGGCGAACCGGCTTTGCGCATCGCCGACATCATGCGCACCACCCGCGACGGCCGCGGCGCCATCAGCGTGCTCGCTGCCGACAGGCTGATGATGAACCCCAGGCTCTACGCCACCTTCCTGCTCTGGCTGATGTCGGAACTGTTCGAGGAATTGCCCGAGGTCGGCGATCCCGACAGGCCGAAGCTGGTGTTCTTCTTCGACGAGGCGCATCTGCTTTTCGACGAGGCGCCGAAGGTGCTGATCGACCGCGTCGAACAGGTGGTTCGCTTGATCCGCTCCAAGGGCGTCGGCGTCTATTTCGTCACGCAGAACCCTTTGGACATCCCTGAAAAGGTTCTCGCCCAGCTCGGCAACCGCGTGCAGCACGCGCTGCGCGCCTATACGCCGCGTGAGCAGCAGGCGGTCAAGACCGCCGCCGACACCTTCCGGCCCAACCCGGATTTCGACTGCGCCACCGCCATCACCCAGCTCGGCACCGGCGAGGCGCTGGTCTCGACGCTGGAGGTCAAGGGCGTGCCGTCCATGGTGCAGCGGACATTGATCCGGCCGCCATCGTCCAGGCTTGGCCCGATCACAGCGGACGAGCGCCGCAAGCTGATCGACCAGAGCCCGGTCGCCGGCCAGTACGACCAGACCATCGACCGCGAATCGGCCTTCGAGATGCTGCAGAAGAAAGCCAAGGATGCGCAGGACGAGCAGGCGCAGCAGGCCGACAGCGGGCGCTCGCGCTGGACCATTCCGGGCTTCGGCAATGACGATCCGCCGCCGCAGCAATCAGGCGGTCGCCAGGCCCCTGCGCCAAGGCCGTCCAACCGCCAGACGGTGGCCGAAGCCGCGATCAAAGCTGTCGTGCGTTCGGTCGGCTCGTCGGTCGGCCGCGCGATCGTGCGCGGGATTCTGGGCAGCCTGTCCAGGGGGCGGTAAAAGTGTCGGCCAGCCCGCCTCGGACATGATCAGCGGCCAGAACATCGCCATCGACGGCGGTTGGTAAGGGATGGCCGGCCTCCTGGAACTGCGCGACGACCGCGCCCGTCTGGTCCTGGCGCCGCAAAAGGGCGCGGCGATCGCCCGCTTCGATGCACTGGTCTGCGGCGCAACGGTGCCGCTGCTCCGCCCCGACGATGGCACCGGCGCCTCCGGCTGCCAGCTTCTGGTTCCCTGGTCGAACCGCATCTCAGGCGGCGGTTTCGCCTTCGACGGCCGCTTCCATGCGATCGAGCCGAACGTGCCGGGGGAGGCCTTTCCAATCCATGGCGACGGCTTCCAGAGGGAGTGGCGGATTGCCAGCCACAGCGCCACCGAGGCGGAACTGGTCCTCGACGCCGGTGAAATCGGCCCCTACCGATATACGGCGCGGGTCGCCTATGCGCTGCATGACGGGGCCTTGGATGCCACGCTCACGGTGGAGAATCGCACCGGCATTCGCCTGCCTTACGGGCTCGGTTTTCATCCCTGGTTCCCGCGCAGCGCCGGAACGACGCTCGAGGCGAAGGCGGCGCGGGTCTGGCTGGAGGACAAGCATCATCTGCCGGTCGGCGTGGCGCCGGTGGCCGATTACCCCGCGTGGAATTTCTCGAACGCCTCCCTGCTGCCGCGAAGCTGGGTCAACAACGCCTTCGACGGCTGGGACCGCCGCGCCAGGATCACCCGGCCCGAGGACAGGATCGCCATCTCGCTCACGGCCTCGCCGCCGCTCGACGTCGTTATCCTCTATTCGCCGTCGATTGATGCGGATTTCTTCTGCTTCGAGCCGGTGTCGCATACCGTCGACGCGCATCACGGCGAAGGGCTGACCCCGCTTGAGCACGGCGCTACGCTGAGTGCAAACATGCGCCTTGATTGGCATTCCACCACTTCGCTCTGATGCGTCATGTGCACACCCACTCGCGGATCTTGCATTTCTGTCCGCTCCGCTCGCAGGCCTGCAGTGTCAGGTCTTCGGCATCCCGGCGTGTTTGCGCCGTCTCGGCGCCCCAGCTGGTCAGCCGCCCTTCCGGCTTCTCGCCTACGGCGAGGGCGCCGCAATGCTTGTAGGGAAAGCCGGTATTGTCGTCGTCATCCCAATGGCGATGATTGCGGAATACGCTGACCACGGCGCAGCTGCCGCCGCCGGCGTTCTGGCAATGCTTCAGCGCGATGTCCATCGCCTCCTGCCGCTTGTCGGCGCCCCAAAAGAAGCCGTGCTTCTCGTCGGGGCTCGAATAGGCGATCGCCGCCCAGATGCCTCTCTCCTCCTGGGCCGGCGGCTCGGGCACGTCCGCCGCCGAGGCTAGGTCCGCCGCGCCCAGCCGCCCGGCGCAAAGCAACAGCATGCCGATCGCCGCAATGGCGAAATTCACCCTCATTGTACGCCTCCTTGTTTACCTGCTGCCGAGGCCACGGAAATGACGACGCAGCTGTTGCCGGTTGGCAGCAGCATCGCGTTGCCCCCTCCATTGGCCAGTTCATAGACGCTGATTTGTCCAAGATTGTTGGCGAGCTTGCTGTCTTTCGGAAGCAGGGCCGGAACATCGGCGCAATTGGCCGCGAATGGCGCCACCCTGACCATCGTACCTTCGCAAACGGATGCGGTGGGTGCTGCGAACACCAGGCCTGCCGCCGGGCCGCTGTAGCCCTGTGTGGCGTAGTTCATGCCGACCAGGGCTTCCACGAGGTGTTTGTCGGGGGCCTCGTTGTTCCAGATCGACTGGACGCTGTACGTCGTGCCGGTCGTCAGCATCTGCCCAAGGGCTGGGAAAATGTTGGAACAAGACTGCAATCCTGCCTCTTTGGCGTGTTGCAGAAATGGCGTTTCGGCCAGGGCCGGATTGGGCTGGTTGGTCTCCGCGACCGCCGGCTGCGGCAATAGATTGCGGACCAGGTCGTAGCGCATGGCCGCGAAGCCGGCCGTGGCGACGACGGCAATGGCGAGCAACGAGAAGACAGCGGTCTTCGCCCGGCTTCGTTGCGGTCTGCTCCGGTCTTCGATGCCGACCCGGACAGCATCCTTTCCCTGGTTGCGGGACATTATCCGGTCATGGATCGATTGCTGGTTCATCGCGATTGCCTCGTCAATTGATCGCCGCAACGGCCGCGGCCAAGCCCTTGAGGGTCGCGGTTACGCTGATCGTCCTGCCATCCGTGGTCGGGAAGGAGATGACGGATGCCGCGGCCTTCGAAATCTGTTCGCGCATGATCGGACCAACCGGCAGCATGCCGACGCAGACGGCCTGATTGCATCCGTCGAGTTGAATTTTTATCGGCTCCTTGCGCCCCTCGAATGTCAGCGAGACAGGAGCGTCGCTCTTGGCGATCGGCGGGGCGCGCAAGATCATGTAGGGGTTGCCTTCCTTGGTGGCGGCAAGCGACCAGCTGAACGCAACCTGTCCTGCCTGGTCCTCGATGATCTGGGTGACATTGCAGACCTTTTGGCGCGCCTTCAGGTTCTCGTCGCAGATCAGCGTCCAGTTCTCGAACGGACGGGTGGTCCGTTGATATTCGCCAAGCTTCGCATCCGCAGGGATCGCTACGTCGGAAGGTTTTACCCTGTAGCCGGAAGGGATCGCTTCCTGCCCGGCCGCTAACGGGCCGGACAGGAGCATTGACGTCATGGATATCGCGACAGCAAGGACTGCCTGCCTGATCATGGCCGGGCTCTAGTTCAGCGTAAGGCTGACGCCCGCGCCGACACCCCAGTGTCCGCCTGCCGTCGTACCGGACAGGTTCGCTCGAACACGTCCTTCCTCGCTGGTGTAGCCGGCGCCGAAGGCCAGGGCGCCTTCACCGCGCCAATAGCCTCCGCCGGCGGCCACGCTCAGCTTGCCGGGACGATCGTCGTAGCGCAGCGAGCCGGCCGCCAAGCCGATTGCCGCAGCCTGGCGCGCCTCGCCCCTGACCTCTCCCATGTCCATGTTGAGCTGGCTGAGTTTGGAGTCCGCATACGCATTGGCTTGCTGCAGCGTGGTGGCCGCCACCTGGTTGGTGTAGTTCTTCGAATTGTCCAGGTTGAGTGCTAACCCGCTGTTGAACTGCTGAACATTGACCGCATCGGTGTTGGCAACGCCCGGCCCGACATTGTGGATGACCACCGGCGTGTTCGGGTCGCCGCCGGCAAGGGTAATCGAGTTGGACTTGTTGCCGTTCCCGTCCTTGTCGTACTGGACGGCGAACTGATTCAGGTCGCCGACGCTACCCTGCATGGCTTCGACCGCCTGGTTGGTGGCGAAGAGCTGGCTGCCGTTGATGGCGTCGGTGGAGGTGCCGCTGATCCGGCCCGCCGCGACATTGGTGACGGTGCGCTCGTTGCCGACGGTGCCGACGCTGACCGTGCTCGTCGGAGCTGTTCCGGCGAAGGTATAGGCAACGCCGTTGATCGTGGTGCCGGTGGTGGCGACCGCCGCCGCCGTCGTCGAGCCCGCGCCGAGCGCGACGCTGCCCGGCTCGTTGGCCTTTGCGCCGGCGCCGAGCGCCACCGCCTGCGCTCCGTTGGTGGTCGCGTTGGTGCCGAGGGCGATGCTGTCGGCCTGGTTGACCGTCGAATTCTGGCCGATCGCGATGCCTCCCGGCGCCGTCTGCTGCACGATGGCGCCATTGCCGATGCCGATGCCGTTGTCGCCATTGACGGTGGTGCGCGGACCGACCGCAACCGAATCGACGCCGACCGCAAGCGAATCCGCGGCCGTCGAATTGGCGTGGAAGTACAGGCTCCCCGTCACCGCGAACGAGCTCAGCGCGCCCTTCAACTGGCGAAGCGTGACCGCGTCCTGGTCCTGCGTGCCGTCGGCCACGTTGATGATCTGGCGATAGGAGGTGGAGGTGCCGACCGAGACGGCGCCGAGCAGGCTCATGTCCGCGGTGTTGTAGGGAATGAGGCCGGTGCCCGAGAGGATCGATCCCGATACGGGTGCGACCGCCCGATCCGAAACCGAGCCGGCGCCGAGCGCCACGCCGCCGATGACGCTGGCCTGGGTGTCGCGGCCGAGCGCCAGCGCATTGTCGGCGCTCGCGGTCGCCTGGTAGCCCAGGGCGGAAGAGCCGATCCCTTGCGCGAAGGAGTCCGCGACGGCAAGCGTCCTGTCGTTGGTGCGCACATAGCGGATGCCGTCGCCATTGGCGTCGGTGTAGGCCAGCGAGGTGTCGCCGGTAATGTTGCTGATCGAATTGCCGAGATTGGTGATGTCAGCCGTGTTGGCGGCAATGTCGGTGGTGTTCTGCGTCACCTGCTGGTTGGTCGCAAACAGCTGCGAGCCGTTGACCGCATCGGTCGAGGAGTTGCTCAACTGCCCGGCCGCGACATTCTGGATCTGGCGTTCGGCGCCCACCGAGCCGACCGAGAATGCACCCGCGGGCGTCGCGCCGGCAAAAGTGTAGGCAACGCCGCCGATCGTGGTGCCGCCGACCGCCGTGGTCGCGGTCGACACCGCATTCGCGCCGATCGCCACGTCGCCGGCATTGTTGGCGACCGCGTTCGGGCCGACGGCAACGGAATCCACCCCCAGAGCCTGGGAATCCGCCGCCGTCGAATTGGCGTGGAAATACTTGATGCCGCCGCCGGTGCTGATGCTGTTGATCGTGTTGCCGAGATTGGTGATGTCGGCGGTGTTGGCGGCGATCGCCGTCGTGTTCTGCGTCACCTGCTGGTTGGTGGCGAAGAGCTGCGAGCCGTTGATCGCGTCGGTCGACGAATTGCTGAGCCGCCCCGCCGCGACATTGGTGATGGTCCGCTCCGCGCCGACCGTGCCGATGCTGACGGTGCTCGCCGGCGTCGTGCCGGCGAAGTTGTAGGCGACGCCGCCGATCGTCGTGCCGGCGGTGCCGACCGCCGCTGCGGTCACCGAGCCCGAACCCAGCGCCACGTCACCTACGTTGCTGGCAGCAGAGCCGGCGCCCAGCGCGATCGCGTTCTGGGCGGCGGCATTCGCGCCTACGCCGAGAGCGGTTGCCTGAAAGCCGGTCGCAAACGCGTTCTGTCCGATCGCGGTGCTGGACGTGGCAGTAGCATTGGCGTTGGCGCCGACCGCGGTGCTGTATTGGCCCGAAGCCTTGGATATGTATCCCATAGCCGTTGCGTCAAGCGCCGATGCGACGGCGCCGCTGCCAATGGCCGAGGCGTTGGCATTGGAGGCGCTCGAATTGACACCCGCCGCGATGGCGTTCGTCCCCGTCGCGGTGGAGACCGGTCCGATGGCGACGGAGTCCGTGCCCGTTGCGGACGAGTCCGCCGCCGTCGAATTGGCATGGAAATACTTGATGCCGCCGCCGGCGCTGATGCTGTTGATCGTGTTGCCGAGATTGGTGATGTCGGCGGTGTTGGCGGCGATCGCCGCCGTGTTCTGCGTCACCTGCTGGTTGGTCGCAAACAGCTGCGAGCCGTTGATCGCGTCGGTCGACGAGTTGCTGAGCCGGCCCGCCGCGACATTGGTGATGGTCCGCTCCGCGCCGAGCGCGCCGACGCTGACAGTGCTCGTCGGCGTCGTGCCGGCGAAGCTGTAGGCCGTGCCGCCGATCGTCGCGCCGCTGGTGCCGACCGCCGTCGCGGTCACCGAGCCCGAACCGAGCGCTACGTCGCCGGAGCTTGCCGTCGCCGTCGCGCCGTTGCCCAGCGCGACATTGCCGGCAAGGCCGGCTGCACCCGCCGTCGAGCCATTGCCCAGCGCCACGGAGCCTTGCCCGACGGCCTTGTTGTTGTTGCCGATGGCAACCGCGCCTGCGGCCTGGTTTGCGGCTGTGGCGGTTGCCGTGCCGTCGCTGTTGGCGATGTTGTTGGCGCCGCCGGTGAAGGCGCCGGTGCCGCTGGCATAGCTCGGATCGCCGATGGAGACCGCGCCGTTGCCGTAAGCCGTGTTGCCGGCGCCAATGGCGACAGCCTTGCCGCCCGTGGCCGTCGCGGCCGTGCCGATGGCAACCGCGTCGGCGGAATTGGCGACCGCAGCATTACCGATCGCCACGGCGTTGGTGGCACTGGCCTTGGAGCCGATGCCGAGCGCGGTGCTGGCAATCCCGCTAGCGGCGGCGCTGACACCGGCGGCAAGAGAATTGTCTCCCGTCGCATTCGCGCCGGACCCGAATGAGGAGGCGTTCGCGCCGCTGGCGACAGCCGTGTTGCCGATCGCTGTGCTGGCGGAGCCACTCGCAACCGAGGTAGCACCCATCGCCGTGGCGAAAGCGCCCGAAGAGAGCGAATTGGTACCGATCGCGATGCTGTTGGGCACAGCCGTGTTGGCCTGAACGCCCGCCTGCGCGCCCGTGCCGAATGCGATGGACTGGTTGCCCCATGCACTGGCTCCTCTACCCACCGCTGCGGCGTTCGTTCCCGTTGCTTTGGTCAGGACGCCAATGGCAAGGGCGTTTTGCTGATTTGCTGTGACATCCGTGCCAAGGGCGATGGCGCCTTGGGCCAAGGCCCCTGACCCCGCAACGGTGCGCGCGCCGATATTGATAGAGTTGATATCGGACGCGACCGACTGGAAGCCTATCGCGATGGCGTTTTGACTGCCTGCATTGGCGTTGGTGCCTTGGGCAAGGGAATCGATTCCGCTCTGGGTTGCTTGATATCCAAGCGCCATACCGCGCAGGCCACTAGCACTGGACTGATAGCCCATGGCGTATGCGTATTGGGCGCTGGCTACCGACCCGTAGCCAGTGGCGAACGCATAATTGTTGCTGGCCGTGGCGCCGACACCGACCGCGGTGGAGTTCGATCCCGAAGCGTGGGAGTTTGTGCCCAGTGCGCTGGCCCCGGCCGCAGTGGCGTCGGACTGAACGCCAATGGCTACCGTATTGATGTTGTTTGAAATCGCGCCGCCGCCGATCGCCACCGCGCCGCCGGTGCCTGTGGCCTGCGCATCCTGGCCGATTGCCACTGCGTATTGCGTTGACCCGACAGACCGGGTCCCGATCGCAACAGCATTGAGCTGAGAGGCCGTCGCGGCCGGGCCGATAGCGACTGAGCCACTGGCCGTCGCGGTGCCGCCGCCGGCGGCATACTGCGCGGACGCCGGGGTGGCGATGCTCCCGAATGCGATTGCACCCAGCGCCGCTGCCGCAATTCTGCCGCTGCCCAGCGTGCCAAGCCCCAGACATTTGCGTCGCATGCCGAGCACGCGGCACGCGTTGCGCAGCACCGCCATCAGGCGGCGCCGCACCGAGCGGCTGTCGGCCGCGCCCGCGATCCAGTTTCCGACAAAGCTTGAAGAAAGTTCGATCCTTCTCCGCCCCTCGACGCGTTTGGTCATGCTAGTTTTTCCTCGCAATTGCCGAGGCGCTCTGATGTGCCGCACCATTCGCCTCGGTGGCCAAAAAATCTTCGAAATTGCGCGTCTTCTCCCGCAACGAGAGACCGACCTTCGCGCCTTGTTTTTCAATCAGCTGATAGGCGCTCGCGACCCATGGCTGCGTCGGTTCTGGAACCGCATGCAGTGCAGCCTCCGTCCGTTCCGGCGGCAGGTTTACCGCCACCAGCGCGCGGCAGAGATCGAAATGAAATCCCGGATCGCCTTCACCACAAGCCGGAGAGGTCAGTCCAAGCACGAAACAGGCCAGGAGATGGTCGAGTTCCGCAGCGCTGATCCGGCTGGCGTATTGGCGTTGCAGTGCAGCCCAGGCCGCTTCGGCCTTAGGCGCGAAGACCTCGATTTCCGCGAATTGAATGTCCATGGGACAATCCGACATGCTGTATCATCTGGTTGCTCCCCCGCCCCAAATGACTTCAATCGCGACCATGAGCACATTCGCGGTGCAGGTATTTTGGAATAATCCGGAATCTTTGTAGGAAAATCCGGTATTTGGTCCCTGCGCGACAACTGTGACTGCTCTGCCACACAACCTTCGACTATACTGAAGATCAATCGAGGTATCGCCGCGGACAATCATGCGCGCCGCAACAGTCGTTAACGTTGCAGCTTCACCTGCCTGGGGGTTCTGTTCCGGTATCTGGACATGGTGACTGTCAAGTGGCTCTGGTCCGAGAATCCACTGAGATGAGCGACTTCCGCAATCGACAGGTCGCTCTCGATGAGAAGTTTTTCGGCGAAATCGAGACGCAGCCGCAGCAGGTATTTGTGCGGCGGCTCGCCAAAGGTCTTGGTGAATGCCAGGATGAAATGGCTCGGCGAAAGGCCACAGAGTGCGGCCAGCTCGGCCACCGCGATTTTGCTGGAAAAATTTACCTCCAGGAATTCGCGCACCCGCCGGGCGCTGCGGTTCGACAGACCGCCCTTTGGGGCTTGTGGCAACTTTCGCGCTCCTGCGTAGTTCCGAAGCAAATGGACGCCGAACATGGTGACCAACGAATCGATATAGAACTCGTTTGGAGTTTCCCGATCCGTCAGTTCCGCCTTCAGCAACTGCGCGAGTTGCAGCGCTTGGAAGTCGACGGTCCCGTACGGCGGCGGCTGAAGCTCGGCATGGCCGGTGTCGAATTCACGCGTTGCCAGCTCGAAGAGACTCTCGGGGGTGAGCGCCGCGATTACGCTTTCCGTGGTGGATGACCGGGTCACCTTGCCGCCGAGGTCGGCTGGGACGATCATGATCATGCCGACGTCGCCGTCGTATTCGTGGACTTTGTCGCTGCCCAGCGATGCCGCAATCCCTGGTGAGGGTGTAAGCAGAACCGAAGCGAAATGTTCCGCCGCTTTGAATGTGTGTGATCCCGGCCCATGAACGACATGTGCCGCGCCGCCTCGAAACGTGACCAGGTAGCGCCCCGCGCTTTCCGGAATTCCGTCGAAGATGCGACGATCCGCGCGCCGCCGCTCTGTCCCGGCGCTTTCCTGGACGTTGCCTCTATGTTGCATCTTCGTCTCTGCCACTGCTGCGCCGATCAATCCAATCCTGTGCTGTATCGAGGCGCCCAGAATTCACGTTTGCTCCTGGGCGTTCCTTCGAATCCTACAGATGCTGCTTTATATTGCAAAGAAGAATTTGAGCTCAAATGAAAATTTTGCCAGGATTTTGACTATAAATTTACAGTTTTGAATTTTTAGCCAAGGCTACCTGACTATTTTCCGATCTTATCTTACCATTTTGCCTAGTTATTGTGCATAGTGTGCCGTCGCAATCCAGCGTTGTATTCCAAATATAGATCGCGCGGCCATTGACAGAGCTGGTCGACTATCTGTCATTGTCACGGACGATCCGGCAGCAGTTATCGCCCGAATCATGGCTTCTTTCCCTTGTGCTTCTTCATGGCGGTGGCCAAATGGCCTTGATCCGAAAATCCCGCGAGGTAGGCGACTTCGGCGATGGCGACCCTCCGGGAGCGATCCAGGGCTGCGGACAGAGCATATCCCGCTCCCCCGCATGGTTGCTCTTCTGGGATTGGCATTTTCGGGGATTATGTCCGAGGGCGTGCCGATCGACCCGATCGGCGCCTGCGCTGCGTTCCTGAACCTCGCCCGCATTTTTCATTCAGCCTTGCCTCAGCCGCTTTGCCAGCCCATCGAAATTCCGTGCCGTGCAAACAGCCAACCCGGAAATCCGGACGGTAATTTGTATCCCCCATAGTCCTGCCCAAAGGCAGCGTAGCGCATCCCGCGGATAGAAAAAACATTGTAAGTGAAGAAAAAAGTTCGCGCGAGAAAAACATGGCCAGGCTTGGCCGGCGCTACGGAATTATCCGGCTCACGCAGGCCTGCTAAAGATCGCCTCGGCGTTTCTCGTACAGATCCCAGGACAGCTCGACCATGGCCAGAAGAACGTCTTCCTGGCTCCACCCGGCGGCAACCGCCGCCTCGACAATTCCGCGGACGAGCGGCAGCAATTGGCGCTCGCATTCGGCCGACAGGTTGGCCTCGGCGCCGTCGGCAGGCGGACTATCGAAATCAAATCCCACCATCGGCGTTCCCCCGCCATCAATGATCTAATGAAATGTATGTCTCTGCAATCATACTCCCGTCTAATATACATCAATCGGTAACGAAACACAGCAGCGTCGAGATTGACAGGGCATGGCCGCCCCGATTGCAGCGGCTCCATGGTTCGTCTGGACGTCTTTTTTGGCCTCCTGTTGCCGGCATTGCACATCTTGGATGCGAACCCCAGGCATTCGCGTAAAGCTATCGGGATCCTGGCGAGCTTTGCCGCATGGAGCGGAACCTGCGCTTCATGGCATCGATGAAGTCGATCAGGTCACCGGGCCGAGCAGGACCGAGCCATCCGGCACCCCGCCATCGATCGGGATGGCTCTGCGGTTTGCGCTCGCCGCCATCGGCTGGCCGATGTCGGACGTCACGATGACCGGGCTCTTCGACGGCACGCGGTCGTAGAGGTCGATGATGTCCTGATTTATCAGGCGCACGCAGCCTGACGAGACGGATTTGCCGATCGAGTTCCATTCCGGCGAGCCATGCAGGCGGTAGAGCGTGTCGACGTTGTCGTGGAACAGGTAGAGCGCGCGGGCGCCGAGCGGGTTCTTGAGGCCGCCGGGCATGCCGCCGTTCTTGGCGCTGTATTCTTCCAGTTCAGGCTGGCGGGCAACCATCTCATCGGGCGGCGTCCATTTCGGCCATTTCTGCTTCCACTGGACGACGGCGTCTCCCGACCATTCGAAGCCGGCGCGGCCGAGGCCGACGCCGTAACGGATCGCCTGGCCGCCTTCGCGCACCAGATAGAGGAAATGGTTGGTCGTATCGACGATGATGGTGCCTGGCCGCTGGCCGGTCGGATCGGGAACGATCTGGCGCAGGAACTGCGGGTCCATCTTCTTGATCGGGATGGCCGGGAGCTCGAACCCGCTGTCGGAAATCGGGCCGTACATCGTCGCATAGTCGCCGAGCGGCGGCTCGTCATAGGTCGGCGGTGGCGGTTCGACCGGCGCCGGCGCCGGTCCGGTGGTGGTGCAGGCGGAGACCGCAATCGAAGCGGCGCCAAGGGCTGCAGCATTCAGAAAGCCGCGACGGCTCAGGCGATAGGGGGCGATTTCGGTCTTCAACATGGTTGCCTTTTTTAAGTCTCGAATCGCAAGAAAGCGTGAATGCCTTCAAGCGGCGCAGTGGTCGGCCTCCCCCAATGCCTGACGCGATAGGCGGTTCCGATTCTGGCCTGAGGGTGGACAAACAAAGGCGAAGCTGTGACCGCCCTGCCACTGTTGCTCGAAGGCAACAGAGTGATCAGCCGCCGGTCAGCAGGCCTTCAAGCGACGGCAGGATCAGCGCCGGCGGGAAATCCCGGTATTCCTCGGGCTGGTTGGCGCGGTTGATCCATACGGTGCGAAAGCCGAATTTGGTGGCGCCGGCGACGTCCCAGCGGTTGGACGACTGGAACGAGACGGCGCCCGGATAGAGTCGCCAGCCCGTCGCCACCATGTCGTAGGTCGACGGGTCGGTCTTGAAGCGCCTGACGGCGTCAACCGAAAAGATATCGTCCAGCACCTGGTCGAGGGCGGCCGACTTGACCGCCGCTTCCAGCATCTCGGGCGAGCCGTTGGACAGGATTGCGAGCTTGGCGCCGGATGCTTTCAGCGCCTTGAGCACGGCCGGCACTTCCGGATAGCAGTCGAGCCGCCAATAGGCTTCGAGCAGCTTGGCCTTCAGTCCCTTGTCGGCGGAGGGAACCTTGAGCAGGGCGAAATCGAGCGCCTGTTCGGTGAGCTGCCAGAAATCGGCATAGCCGCCCATCAGCGTGCGCACCCAGGAATATTCCAGCTGCTTGGCGCGCCAGATTTCCGAAAGCAGCGGGCCGTCGGGGCCGATCTCGCCGTCGTGACGGCGCACGGCGGCGTGCACGTCGAACAACGTGCCATAGGCGTCGAAAACGTAAGCCGCGTAATGCATGGCGACAGTTTTGAGGGCAGGCGGCGCAAGGTGCAAGCATCGATTGTAGTCTTGATCGCTTTCTTGGGGCGCTCTGGCCTCAACAAAAACCGCTCCATGCCGGTTGACGGCGCCGGTCAAAGCATCTTCCAATGCTTGGCACAGGCAGCTTTGAAGCGGAACCGAACAATGACACTGGCGACTGCGGCGCTATCGGCGACATGGACCTTCGTCGACGGCGACTGGTACGAAGGCAACGTCGCCATCCTTGGGCCGCGCAGCCACGCCATGTGGCTCGGCACCAGCGTCTTCGACGGCGCCCGCTGGTTCGAAGGCGTCGCCCCCGATCTCGAACTGCATGCCGCCAGAGTGAACGCCTCGGCGATCGCGCTCGGCCTCACGCCATCGATGAACGTCGACCAGATCGTCGGCCTGACCTGGGACGGGCTGAAGAAGTTCGACGGCAAGACAGCGGTCTACATCAGGCCGATGTACTGGGCCGAGCATGGCGGCTATATGGGCGTGCCGGCCGATCCGGCCTCGACCCGTTTCTGCCTCTGCCTTTACGAATCGCCGATGATCTCGCCGACCGGCTTTTCGATCACCGTGTCGCCGTTCCGGCGGCCGACCATCGAGACCATGCCGACCAATGCCAAGGCCGGCTGCCTCTATCCCAACAATGGCCGCGCCATTCTCGAAGCCAAGGGACGCGGCTTCGAGAATGCGCTGGTGCTGGACATGCTGGGCAATGTCGCCGAGACCGGAACCTCGAACATCTTCCTGGTCAAGGACAGCCACGTGTTGACGCCGGCGCCCAACGGCACCTTCCTGTCCGGCATCACCCGCTCGCGCACCATGACGCTGCTTGGCGATTACGGCTTCAAGACCACGGAGAAGATGCTGTCGGTGCGCGACTTTCTCGAAGCCGATGAGATCTTTTCGACCGGAAATCATTCCAAGGTCGTGCCGATCACCCGCATCGAGGACCGCGATCTGCAGCCCGGGCCGGTGGCCAAGAAAGCGCGCGACCTTTATTGGGAATGGGCGCATTCGACTTCCGCCGGTTGAGCCGCTAAAAGGCAATTGGCGCTTCATTCCGGAGTTGTTCCAGATCAATGCAGCCCTATCTTAATCCGGTATCCGCACCGGATTTTTCCATGAGGAGTATGACCGATGGCTTTTGAATTGCCCGCCTTGCCCTACGACTACGAGGCCTTGCAGCCTTACATGTCGAAGGAGACGCTGGAGTATCACCACGACAAGCACCACAAGGCCTATGTCGACAACGGCAACAAGCTGGCCGCCGAAGCGGGCCTTGGCGATCTGTCGGTCGAAGAGGTGGTCAAACAGTCGTTCGGCAAGAATGCCGGCCTCTTCAACAACGCAGCCCAGCACTACAACCACATCCATTTCTGGAAGTGGATGAAGAAGGGCGGCGGCGGCAACAAGCTTCCGGGCGCCCTGCAGAAGGCTTTCGACGCCGACCTCGGCGGCTACGACAAGTTCAAGGCGGACTTCATCGCCGCCGGCACCACGCAGTTCGGTTCGGGCTGGGCCTGGGTCTCGGTCAAGGACGGCAAGCTGGCGATATCCAAGACGCCGAACGGCGAGAACCCGCTCGTCCATGGCGCATCGCCGATCCTCGGCGTCGATGTCTGGGAACATTCCTATTACATCGACTACCGCAACGCGCGGCCGAAATATCTCGAGGCCTTCGTCGACAGCCTCATCAACTGGGACCATGTCCTTGAAATGTACGAAGAGGCTCGCGCATGACCCCGAAAATCGTCTTCGATCTTCGGAAAGGATCATGCGCAAAATCAAAGCGTTACAGCGTCCTTTGCGCGCCAGGAATGGCGCGCGGCGCTGTAAGAGCCTGATCGACCCAGAGAAGCCCCGGTACTCCGGGGCTTTTCTTTCTCAGCTGAAGCAGCAGGCACACAAAATTCGGCAGAATCCGGCCGGCGGACAGGGAATAATCCCGGCCCGCCCTCCGTTAACGTTAGGTCGCGACCCCTCATCATCCTGGAGCCAATTGAATGAGAAAGCTTGTTATCGCCATCTCTATGCTCAGCCTCGCCGCCTCGGCGGCTTTTGCCGACCCGATCCTCGACCGACAGGGACTGATGAAGGAACGAGGCAAGATCGTCGGCGGCCTGTCAAAAATCGCCAAGGGCGAGGCAGACTTCGATGCCGCCGCCGTGCTGACGGCGCTGCAGGCGCTGCAAGTCAATGCCGAGAAGTTCGATGTCGACACGCTGTTCCCGGCCGGCAGCGACAGCGGTGATACCACCGCCTCGCCCAAAATCTGGAAAGACATGGCGGGCTTCAAATCGACCGAAGACAAGTACCTCGCCGACGTCAAGGCCGCAGTCGCCGCCGCACCCGCCGATGTCGATGCGCTGAAGGCGCAGATCGATACGCTCGGCAGTGATTGCGGCACCTGCCACAAGACCTATCGGGTGAAGAAGAGCTGATCCCGGGCAATGCCCTTGTGGAAAAAATTTGTCGGCGTCGCCCTTGTCCTGGGCGTCGTCGGTGCGGGCGCCGGCTGGCTGTTGTCGGCGCCGGTCAAGCTCGACACTGGCACCCTGGCGCAGCTCGGCCCCGGCGACGCCGCCAGGGGCAAGCGCATTTTCAATGCCGGCGGCTGCACCTCCTGTCACGCCAAGTCGGGCTCGCAAGGCGACGCCCGTTTGCAACTGGTCGGCGGCCTCGAGCTCAAGACGCCGTTCGGCACCTTCGTGCCGCCCAACATCTCGCAGGATCCCAAGGACGGCATCGGCGCCTGGACGGTCGAGGACCTTGCCAACGCCATGCTGAAGGGCGTGTCGCCGTCGGGCGAGCATTTCTATCCGGCCTTTCCCTACGCGTCCTACGCCCGCATGAAGCCGGCTGATATTGCCGATCTCTATGCGTTCCTGAAGACGCTGCCGGCGGTCGCCGGCAAGGCGCCCGACAATTCCCTGACTTTCCCCTTCAACATCCGCCGCGGCCTCGGCCTGTGGAAGCGGCTCTATCTCAGCAAAGAGCCGGTGATTGCCTTTGCCGATGGCACGCCTGATCCGGTACTCGCCGGCCGCTATCTGGTCGAGGGGCCCGGCCATTGCGGCGAATGCCACACGCCGCGCGACGTCACCGGCGCCACCAGGAAGAGCCAGTGGCTGGCTGGCGCGGCGGCCGCCGAAGGCAGCGGCATCGTGCCGAACATCACATCGGGCGAAGGCGGGCTCGGTGACTGGTCGGAAGCCGACATCGCCAACTATCTCGAAACCGGTTTTACCCCTGATTTCGATTCGGTAGGCGGCGCCATGGTCGACGTGCAGCGCAACATGGCCGAACTGCCGCCGGCAGATCGCGCGGCGATAGCCGCCTATCTCAAGGCGGTGCCGCCACATCCCAACGGCTACCCGGTGCGCAGCAAGCCGGCCAAGTGATCCCGGCTACAGGTGGCCATCTACAGGTGGCGATCGCCGAGGAAGTCGAAGCCCGTCTCGAAGAAATGGCTGTAATTGCAGGTCAGTTCCTCGCCGGGTGCGATGTCGCGCAAGGCATAGGTTTCCTCGGGCGAGGAGACATCGCAATTCGGTTCGTCGTCATGGTTCATGTAGCGGGCGTCGTCGGCTTCGAAGACGATGTAGTTCGGATCCCGGCGGTCTGGATAGGAATAACGGTCGAGATAGTTCTTCACCGGGCCGCTCTCGCCTTCATAGGTCTCGACGTCGATGATCCGGTCGAATCTGGGGTCGAGCTTCCAGACCAGCGTGCCCTTGGCAATGTGGTTCCTGGCGAAAACCCCGATGCCCTGGATCGGTGATTTCTCGAGATAGGTGTCGACGAGCAACATAGTGGCCCCTTTGCGTATGTCATGGTCTGGAAGGTGGCGCGCATGGGTAGCGCGCAGCCATTGCAAATGCGAGTGAAAATGAGCAGCCCGGAATTCAAAAAGTGACGACCGGCGCGCCTCGACGGGCGCGCTTTTGGCTTCGACATCAGCGCTGCTGCAAGGCCAGACGAACGCCTAACGCGCAGTAGATGCCGCCAACCACCTTGCCTTGCCATTTCACCACCGACGGATTGCGGCGCAGGAACGTGCCGAGCCGGCCCGCACTCACGGCAAAGACGATTGTGCTGAAAAAGCCGAGCAGAACAAAGATTATGCCCAGCGTCATCAGCTGGAGCATCACCGATCCGTTTTCAGGCCGCACGAACTGGGGCAGGAAGGCGAGGAAGAAAAGCGCCGTCTTTGGGTTTAGCACTTCGGTCAGGACAGCTTGACGAAACGCCTTGCTGGCGGAGATCGCGAGTGCGCCGGCAGTAGGGTCGGCCGGTATTCTCTCGATGATCGCGCGAATGCCGAGGTAAACCAGATACGCCGCGCCGATATATTTTACGACGCTGAACAGCGTTGCCGAAGTGGCGATGATCGCCGAAATGCCGACCATCGCCATGATGGTATGGAACACATCGCCAGCCGCGACGCCCGCGCCCGTCGCGACGCCAACCCTGGTTCCGGAACTCGTCGCGCGCGCGACCGTCAAAAGCGTGGCTGGGCCAGGAATAAACACAAAGCCAAGCACAACCGCTATGTAAGCCGTCAAGGTGGATAGATCGATCATTGCGACGCCTCCGTTGCATTCTCAGCCTTGCCCGTCACCTCAGGTTCGGGCTTGCCCGTAACCTCGGGTTCGGCCTTGCCAGTCACCTTGAGCGCAAAGGAATAGGTGTAGGCGATCTCCTCCAGCCTGGAGAACCGGCCCGACGCGCCGGCATGGCCGGAATCCATGTTGATCTTGAACAGCACCGGATTGTCGCCGCTCTTGCGCTCGCGCAGCCGCGCCACCCATTTGGCCGGCTCCCAATAGGTGACGCGCGGATCGGTGAGGCCGGCCAGCGCCAGGATCGGCGGGTAGTCGTGATCAGCGACATTGTCATAAGGCGAGTAGGCGGCGATCGTTTGATAATCTTCCGCCGACGCGATCGGGTTGCCCCATTCCGGCCACTCCGGCGGCGTCAGCGGCAAGCTTGCGTCGAGCATCGTGGTCAGCACGTCGACAAAGGGAACCTCGGCAACGATGGCGCCGAAACTATGCGGTGCCATGTTGGCGATCGCACCCATCAGCATGCCGCCGGCCGAGCCGCCTTGCGCGACGATGCGGTCGTGTTGGGTGTAACGCTCGGCGACGAGATGCTGCGCGACGGCGATGAAATCGGTGAACGTGTTCATCTTGTGCGCCCGCTTGCCGTCGTCATACCAGCCATAGCCCTTGTCCTTGCCGCCGCGGACATGGGCGATGGCAAAGACAAAGCCACGGTCGACCAGCGAGAACCAGTTGGTGTTGAACGCCGCCGGGATGGCAATGCCGTAAGAGCCGTAGCCGTAAAGCAGGCACGGTGCGGAGCCATCGAGCGGCGTGTCGCGGTGGTGCAGCAGCGAGACCGGCACCAGTTCGCCATCGGCGGCCGGCGCCATCAACCGGCGCGTGACATAATGATCCGGATTGTGACCGGACGGCACTTCCTGGGTCTTCAGCAGCACACGCTCGCGGCTGCGCATATTGTAGTCGAAGACCTGCGCCGGGGTCGTCATCGACGAATAGGTGAAGCGCATGATCTCGGTGTCGTATTCATAGGACCCCGACAGGCCGAGCGAGAACGCCTCTTCGTCGAACGAGATCAGATGCTCCTCGCCGCTGCGGCGATCGCGCACGACGATGCGCGGCAGCCCTTCCTTGCGTTCGAGCCTGACCATATGATCCCTGAAGCCGACCACCGACAGGATCAGCCGGCCTGGCTCGTGCGCCACCAGCTCTTCCCAGTTGGCGCGAACCGGGTCATCAGCCGGCGCCGTCATGATCTTGAAGTCCTTGGCGCCGTCGGCATTGGTGAGGATGAAGAAGATGTCGCCGCCTTCTTCCAGATCATATTGCAGGCCGGTCTCGCGCTTTGCCACCAGCTTTGGCTCGGCGAAAGGCTCATCGGCGCGCATCAGGTGATATTCCGAGGTTTCGTGATCGTTGATCCCGATCATGATCCATTCGTTGGAGCGCGTGCCGCCGACATCCATGAAGAAGCCGGGATCGGTTTCCTCATAGGTCAGCCGGTCATTAAGGGGGCTGCCGCCGAGCGCGTGGAACAGCACCTTGGACGGACGATGATTGTCGTCGAGCCTTGTGTAGAAGAAACCGTCATCGGCGGCATTCCAGACGCCGCCACCACTGGTGGCCTCGATCTGGTCGCTCAGTTCCTTGCCGCTGGTGAGATCGCGCACGCGAAGTGTGAAGAATTCAGAGCCCTTGTCGTCGAACGCCCACAACAGCTTGCGGTGATCCGCCGAATGGTCGACGCCGCCGAGGCGGAAATAGGGCTTGCCCTCGGCTTCCGCGTCGCCATCGAGCAGGATCTGCTCATCGCCGCCATCGCGCGGCATGCGGAAATAGCGGGGCTGTTCGCCGCCAAGCTTGAAGGATGCGCCGTAAGCATAGGGGCCATCCTTCATCGGCACCGTCGAATCATCTTCCTTGATGCGCCCCTTCATCTCGCCGAACAGCTGCTTCCGAAGCTCTAGCGTATCGGCCATAAGCACTGCTTGATAGGCGTTTTCGGCTTCGAGATGGGCGCGGATGCGGCCCTCAAGCAGGGAAGGGTCCCTGAACATCGCCTGCCAGTTCTCGGCCCTCAGCCAGGCATAGTCATCTGTGCGGGTAATGCCGTGATGCGTGTCGAAGACGGGGTGTTTCTCGGGGCTCGGCGGGCTGGCGGTCGGAAAAGCTGAGGTCTTGGTCATTGCGTCTCACTGAAGAAATTACTTGAATGGCAAATGAACACGCCGATCAGCGCGGGTTCAAGGGCCGGGATGTATTGGTTGCGGCGGGCTCGGGAGATGAGCCAAAAGGAGAGGATGATGAATTTCCATATCAACACCGCTGCGGCTCTCGCCGTCGTCGCTTCGACCGTTCTGGCTTTCACCGGCCAGTCTCATGCAACCGCGTTCGCCGCTTGGCAAGTGGCTGGCGTGCCGTTCGGCGACACGCTCAACGTTCGCAAATATCCGTCCGGCACCTCGCAGAAGCAGGCCGCCTATCCCAACGGGACGATCCTGCAGATGACCGGCAAGTGCACCGGCGGCTTGAATCTTCTGGAGATCGCCGGCCAGCCGCCCTGGAAACAGAAACAGGCAATTCGCTATCAATGGTGTCAAGTTTGGCACGACCCGGCGCAAAATGGTGCTTTTGTTAGTGGCTGGGTCTATGGAAAATACCTCACGCCGTATTGAATCCGGTCAGACCGAAGATCTTCTTCGGCGGGTTTCGCCAACGCTTTGCAACTTGCGGTTTGGTACGAATCCGACAATCAGCTGCCCAAATCTTGAAGCATAGACCAAGCATCGCTGCCCACTTTATGAGTCCTTGCTGATTTAGCGATGGCGTGACCTTACGTCATGCTAGTCCTGGTCCGACCAGAAAATATCGCGAAGTTACAGAGTGCACGAAAGATTGAAGCTGAAGAGCGACTATTCGATGAATATCGTTGAATATAGCACAAGATGCGAATTGACTTACTTTGTCTGTGGGCTCATTAAGATACCCGGACGCGAATCCATGAAGCTCTTCCCGCGTGAAATTCGCGCCATGCCCGATCTTCCAAAAAGGGCGCAAACAGAAACATCCTTCGTTGGGGCCTAAACCATGGATATCGTCGAAACACCTTCCAGAAATAGCGATGCGCTGATCGAGCTGACCGCCGATGTGGTGGCAGCCTATGTCAGCAACAATCCCGTGCCGGTCGGCGAATTGCCGAACCTTATCGCTGATGTCCATGCCGCTCTCGGGCGCGTGGGCGGAGCAAGCGAACAGCCTCCGGCCGACAAGCAGAAGCCTGCGGTAAACCCGAAGCGCTCTGTTCATGACGATTACATCGTCTGCCTTGAAGATGGCAAGAAGTTCAAGTCGCTGAAGCGCCACCTGATGACCCATTACGGTCTGACGCCCGATGAATACCGCGAGAAGTGGAATCTCGACGCCAGCTATCCGATGGTTGCCCCCAACTATGCCGCTGCCCGTTCGCAGCTGGCCAAGAAGATGGGCCTCGGCCGCAAGCGCAAGGGGCGGTAACACCGGCTCCAATGGACAAGATCAACGGCGCCCCTTACGGCGCCGTTTTTGTTTCTAGAACAATTCCAGGAAAACTGCCGAGCGCTTTCCCTTGGAATTGCGTCGAAAGAAGAGAAGATAGAGCAATCAAGCAGTCTGCTTGAGAGCCATCTCGGCGTCGCGCTTGATGCGCTTGACCATCGAGCGCAGGCCATTGGCCCGCTGCGGCGACAGATGTTCGTCGAGGCCAAGCGACCTCAGCGTCGCCTCGGCGTCCGTTTCAAGGATCTGGCTGGCAGTCCGTCCCGAAAACAGCGCGAGCATGATGGCGACCAGACCGCGCACGATATGAGCGTCTGAATCGCCTGTGAAGGTGATGACCGGATCGGCGCCCGGCGCTCGGCTCGTGGTCAGCCAGACCTGGCTGACGCAGCCCGGCACCTTGTTGGCGGCGTTGCGTTCGGCGTCGGGAAATGGCGGCAGCGCTTCGCCGAGCTCGATGACATAGCGATAGCGGTCTTCCCACTCGTCGAGCAGGGAGAAGTCGTCGCGGATCGTCTGGATCGTCGTGGCCATTGCTCGGGATATAGTCATCCGCGGCTGCGGCGTCACGGAAAAAGAAGAAAAGCACCGCAGGCATCGAGAGGTCCGACCGGCCTGCGGTGTCGCTGTAGATACAGCTGAAACGGTGTTTAGTTCTTCGCCACCAGCTTGGCAGGTATGTTGACTGTCGCCGGCAGCACGATGTCCTTGGCGACGCTGCCGGTGGCCAGCGATGTATCGGGCGAGGTCTCGGCGCTCTTGTCGTCCAGCATGGCGGCGGCGATCTTGGCGGTTTCCTTGGCCCGGGCGCTGATCGTATGCATCGCCGACTTGCCGGTTTCGCAGACGTCCGGCTTACGCTCGCAAATGCCGGCGATGTCGCCGACCGCTTCGCGCGCCGCAAAAAGCGCCTGGAACGGCCCGACGCTCTCGCGGCCATCCTCGTCGGGGCCGACGGTCAGCGGCAGCGCCAGCAACACCAGCGAAAACCAGAACGCCATTCTTATCAAAAAGCCCATCGATCTGCCCTCTCGTCCAATGACCGGATCATGCGTCCATGCGCAATGACCTCTTTATATCAGCCACAATGGCACATGAGGCGCAAAGGACGGCTTTCCTGCTCAGCGAAAATTTTCCTCAAATTTTAGGCAAATTCGAAGCGAGGCGTTTTGCAGTGCATTAGCCTCAAATGCCGACAATTTTCTTAACCTTGCAGTAACCATCTAAGCGATTGTTGCGCATGGATATCTTCAGAAGAGCAGGCATGCCGGCTCAGGGTTTCGCAGCCACGGGCACGCCCTTGCACATAACGCTCCGTTTACTATGGCCACAAATGGCGGTGCATTCCGGTGCCGGCGCTCCAATTTTTGCCGCAGCGCGCTCGTTGTTCCGGTCAGCCTTATTCATTCCTTAAACGCTGGATGCGAGTTTCAAACAAGCAAAAGCGACCTGCAAAGCAGGGGCAGTCACGACCGGGTGCGAGTGCGTTGAGTTTGACAACTGCCAGATATATTGAACTGCCTGGCGCGCTGGCGGCCGGTTGCGAACGCATGGTCCATCCGGCCATCATCGGCCAGGGCGATCGCCTGCGCCAGCGCCGGTTCATCGGCATCATGCTTGCCGCTCCGTTCTTCGCCGCCGGTGCGGCGGTGACACTGGTCACCTCGGGCATGGGCGCCGCCGTCACCGTCGCAACCATTTTCGCCGCCTTCGGTCTTTGCTGGTTCGCCGCCTTGCTGGTGGCGGCGTCGGGTAAGATGACGCTGGCAGCCCAGGTTGCCCTTGCCGCCGGCGGTCTTGCCCTTGCCGGCGCCGTCGCGGCAGCAGGCGGCCTGGCGTCGCCGGTTGCGCTGCTGGCCCTGGCACTGCCATTCGAGGCCTGGTGGATCGGCGGTTCAAAGCGCGCGGCACTTTGGGGCGGCCTCTCAACCTTGGCCGCAATGCTGCTGCAGCCCTTTGTCGGCTCTGTCGTCCCGCTCGGAGGGGCGCAAGTCGCGGCGTGGCACTGGCTGCTGCCGCTCGCCTGGGGCCTGACGCTGGTTCCCCGGCTCGCAGCCCTAGGCGATGCCGCACGCGCGCAGCCCGCGCTGCTTCCAAACGACCGCCTTGAAGACATGATCGACGCCGTTGTCCTGCATGTCGCCCGGCATGGCGAGGTCCTGGATGCCTCGGCCAAGGCGCGCACCATCCTGAAGCTGCCCCCGGAACTGCTTTTCGGCGCCGGGCTGTTCGACCGCATCCACCTGTCCGATCGCGTCGCTTATCTCAGCGCGCTTGCCGACATGCGCGATGGCGCCCTGGCGCGCCGGCTCGATCTTCGGGTTAGGCTCCCGCAGGACGGCAGCGCCTCGACGGCCGACAATTACCGGCCATTTCAGCTCGAACTGATGCGCGCCGAAGAGCAGCAGGAGACCTTCACTCTGCTGCTGCGCGAGAACGACGAGACTGCCGAATTGCGCGACGAGCTTGCTGCCGCCACTGAGGCCGCAGCGTCGGCCGAGGTGGCGAAGGGCCGCTTCCTGGCGGTCGTCAGCCATGAGCTTCGGACGCCGCTCAACGCCATCATCGGTTTTTCCGACATGCTGCTGCATGAGATGTTCGGCGGCTTCAAGGACCCGCGCCAGAAGGAGTATGTCGGCCTGGTGAAGGAGTCGGGCCAGCATCTGCTTGCCGTCGTCACCTCCATCCTTGATGTCTCGAGGATCGAGGCCGGCGCCTACGCGACCGAGCCCGAGCCGTTCCGCTTTATCGAAGCGGTCGAGATGTGCCAGTCGATGATGCAGCTGCAGGCCAATGCCAAGAACATCGATCTCCAGGCGCAGATTGCGCCGGACGCCGGGGAGATCAATGCCGACCGTCGTGCCGTGCAGCAGATCCTGATCAACCTCGTCTCCAATGCGGTCAAGTTCACGCCCGATGGCGGCAATGTCGTCGTCGGCGCCAAGCGGATCGGCTCGCGGCTGCATTTCTGGGTCAGGGACACCGGCATCGGCATCGCCGAGGAAGATTTTGTCAATCTCGGCAAGCCGTTCATGCAGATCCAGAACGACTATACGCGCCGCTTCGAGGGCACCGGGCTCGGCCTGTCGCTGGTCAAGGGCCTGGTGGCGCTGCACGACGGCACGATGTCGATCGAAAGCATGCCGGGCGAGGGGACGACGGTCACGATCAGCCTGCCGGTGAACGGGCCGAAGAGGAGCGCGACCGACAGGAACGGCGTGCTGCCGATGCCCGCGACCAGGACGAAAGGCGACGCGAAAGGGGACAGGAATGGCTCGCTCCGCAAAACAGCCTAAGGCGGTCAAGCGCCGCAGCGGCGCGTTCGAGGCCGGCGCGATTGCGCTCGGCGGCGCGATCTCGCGCAATCCGGTCCTGGTCGGCGGGTCGACCGCCTTCCTGGTGACGCTGTTCTACGTTTCCGCCAACGCGCTGTGGTACCAGCCGTTTCCGCATGCCGGCGCCTTCTTCGCCACCCGCAGCATCGAGGGTTTTCCGCACCCCGGCGGGGACGAACCCGAAACCACCATCAACATCCTGCGGCCCGGCCCGGCACCGGTCAAAAGCGACCCGACCGTCGAGCAGGTCCAGGGCATCCTGAAGGATCTCGATTTCTACACGGGAACGGTCGACGGCATTTCCGGGCCGAATACCCAAAAGGCGATCCAGGCCTACCAGCAGAAAGTTGGCCTGCCGGCCTCCGGTGAGATCGACGCCGTGCTGCTCGACCAGCTCGGCGCCAAGCAGACCACAGCTGGCATCCCGCATCCGCTGCCACGGCCCGTGGATATGGCCGCCGCTCGAGTTGCCGCGCCCGAGGCCGCGCCTGCGCCCATCCCGGTTTCCGCGCCGGCATCCGCCCAGGCGCCCGATGCCCGCATCGTCAAGATCCAGGCCGGCCTGAAGGCATTCGGCAATGACGACATGCAGCTCGACGGCGTCGTCGGCGCCCGCACCAAGGCGGCGATCAAGGAATTCCAGTCGCTGTTCGGCCTGCCGGAAACGGGCGAGCCCGACGAGGTCGTCTACGTCAAGATGCGCGAGATCGGCCTGACCAATTGAGTGGTCAAGACGACCGCTCGCGGATAGACGAAAATCCGGCTAAGACGCCGCGCATGTCCTCCGGAGCCTCGTCATGCGCGTAACCACCGAGTTTTGGGTGTCGGCCCTGCTGCGCCGTGTTTTCGGCGCCGGCGGCTTTGCGGCCGTCGTCAAGCGCGGCGCGACCGAGGCCGGCGCTGTCTTCGTGCTCTCCCGCGGCAGGCTGGGCGACGTCTCCCTGTTCGGCCCGGCGCCGCAGACGAGCTACGATTCGGACAAACCGGATGATCGCTTTTTCACGCTGCTCGGCGCCGGCGACGATGCCGCCGCGCTTGACGCCAGGCTTGAGCGGGAGAAAAAATTCGATCCCGACATCTGGGTGGTCGAGATCGAGGCCGCAACGGTTTCCGTCGAGGAGCTTCTCTCCGTCAAGACGCCTTGAGGCTGGCCCCTAGGCTGGCTTTGTCGACGTCCGGCGCTTGGTCGCCATTCGCGGCGACAGGGGTGTTGCCGCGCACCGCTCGCGACAATGTTTCGGCCTTCCAGCCGCGCACCTTGTCGAGCGCCGCCTCGTGGTGCAGCAGCCGGTATCGGTCGAGGAAGATGCGGATCGCCTGCGGGTGCGGAAACTCCCGGGGGTAAACCGCGACCACGATCAGGAATGCCCTGTCCTCGCTGAGGTCGAGCGCCCGCAGCGCGGCGAGCAACGAGACATAGCTCGAATGCTCGGTCAGCGACCGCGCCGTGGAGAAGTCGATGTCGAGCGCGTCGGCAAGCGCGGTCTGAAAGAAGGCGGCTTTGCCGGTCAGCGCCGTCTCGCGCAGCTTGCTGTAAGTTGCTGAGCCGACGAAGGGATTGACCGATGTCGCCTCGCCCTCGGCGAGCATCATCGAGCGCAGGCGGCGCCTGGCGGTTTCGGCGGCGCTGCCGGGCAGTTTTGGTGCGCTGGGAGCGGCGGCAGCGGCTTCGGCACCGTCGCCCGCCACGTCGGCGATCGGCTCGGGCTGCCGCACGCGCACCAGGGTCGGCTTTTCCAGCGCCTTGATCAACTGCGCGATGGTCGGGTTCAAATCCTTGCGGCGGGCAATGGCGCGCGCATGCGGCAGGCCGTGGCGGCCGATCAACGCGATCAGGTCGATGTCGCCCAGCGCCCGCGAACGGACCAGCAAGGGCGCGCAGACATCGACCGGCTCCTCGCAAAGCCGCCGCACCAGGGCGGCCGGCGCATATTCGCATTCGGACAGGGCGGCGGCGACATAGCGGCGCGATTCGACCGGCACGCTGTCGAACAGCGGCAGCGTCAGATCCTCGAGCTGGGCGATCTCGCGGCGCGATGGGCGGGTCAGCGAGCAGAACGCCGACACGGCGGCGCGAAACAGCCTTTCGGCTTTTCCCGATTCCGTCCGTATGGCGATTTGCCTGAAATCCGAAGCTGACACGGAAGATACGCCCGACACTCGACACAACCCGGACCATGCTCAACCGCAACTGTGTCGGTTTCGCGCAAGGCCCGGAACAAACATCAAATTAGCCGCGATCCGTTAGCGCTCCGTTAACCCTCTGCCTGCCTTAATCACATTTGGAGGCGTTGCGTTGTGCTCCGGGGCAACCGAGAGGAATACGCGAACCATGGGCATGGTACTGTCTTTCGTGCCGCGATCGGCACCAGTCAATCGAGCAGTTCAGGACACCGGTACGCCGGCGGCGGTGATCATTTTTCCCGGCGTCCGCTACGAGCATCCGCCATTGGCGGGCCAGGCGCGACCGGCGGACCAGCCGGGCACACCACGGACGCCTGTTCCGCACCACTGAATTTGCTGGTCGTCGGGGTGAGGTCAGTAGTCCTGCAGTTCGCAGGAGCTCTGGTCCAGGAACTGCGACACAACCGGCTTCCAGCTGTCGTCAGGCACCAAGGCGCGGATGACGAAGATGCCTTCCTCGATCGGCGCCTCGACGAAGATCGCCCCTTGCAGGTCTTCGGGAAGCTCCCTGCGCACGTCGATCATCTGTGCCGGCGTCAGCACCACGGTGTCCAGCTTGTTGCCGGTCGCCGTGCGGTCGTTGAATGAATAGAAATTGTGGCCGTTGCGGTCATAGACCGACACCGACCAGAACGGCACGCTGCCCGGCGCCTTGATCCGCACCACGCCTTCGGCAAGGTCGAAGCGGCAGGCGGCGGCGTAAAACAGCGGATCCACCGACTTCACCACCGGCGCGCCGCCCGCCTCGGCATCCAGCCTGGTCATCTTGTAGAGGTCGGACGCCATCGCCAGCCGTGACCAGGCATCGCGCTCGGTAAATTCCGGCACCAGCAAAAGCACCACGATGTGGACGATGCCGGCGCCGAGCAGGCCGAGCAGGATGGCGTGCAGCAACCTACGCATTGCAGCCAGCCTTGACGATCCGGGGCAGCGACACGTCGGAAAGGCCGGTGCTTGAGGCAATCGGCGTGTCGTAGAAGGTGAGCACGAAATACATCCGGCCAAAACCTTCGGTCAGAAGCCAGTTGCCGGGGGCCGGACGGTTGCCGACGGCGATGATCACCGAATTGTCGGGCTGACGCAGCACCTGGTAGGATTGCAGCGCCGCCAGCCTCGGCTTGCCGGTGTCGACCACGCCGAGCGATTGATCCGCGGCATAGAGCGTCCAGAACCGGGCGGTCGGGAAACTGCCTTCGATCCTGTAGTCGCATTGCCGCTGAAGCTCATCGCCGGCCGCATCGCGTTCGGCGATGAAGGACAAGCCTTCCGCCTTGCCGAGCGCCAGCACGCCCTCGCGCGCCACGCGCGCCTTCGAATAGGGGTCGGCATCTTGCGTGCCGATCTCGGGGAAGGCGGTCCATTGGCCGATGCTGATCGCGCCGACGCCGCTCTGCGCCTGCAGCGCATACCAGACGCTGCCGCCGCCGAGGCCGATGGCTATGGCAAGCGAAAGCAGCGTGAAAAAGGCGGTCTTGAGCATGAAGAACCGGGACGAGAGAATTATCGTTCGGGGATATAGCGGGGCAGGCCACAGAGCAAGCAGCGCTGTGGAATCAAAGCGCCGACAGGGTCTCCGGTGTCTGCGGCGAGCCGAGCACGGGCGCGGCCTGGAACACCTTGGTCATCTCGCGCAGCGTCTGTGTCGTGCGGCTGGACAGCACCGCCGGGCGCTCGGCCGCGGCATCGGCGGCTGCCTGATCGGCGTTTTTCTTCTCCGCTTCCTCGGCTTTGGCCGCGATCTCTTCGTCGACGAAGGGCTTGTCGAGGCCGGGGATCGGCTTCAGGTCGATATTCTGGTGCGCGTAGACCATCAGCCGCTGCCACACCATCGCCGGCAGCGTGCCTCCGGTCATGTTGCGGGTCGGGGTGAAGTCGTCATTGCCGAGCCAGACGGCAGCGGTGTAATTGCCGGTGAAGCCGACGAACCAGGCGTCGCGGTAGGATTGCGTCGTCCCCGTCTTGCCGGCGACGACGATGTTGGGCAGCTGCGCGCGCCGCGCGGTGCCGATCGCCGGCACCGCAGCCAGCATGGTGTTCATGTATTTCAGAGCCTGTTCCGACAGAACCCGATGCGGCGCCGGCGCATCCTTGGCAAAGTCGTAGACGACATCGCCGGTGCGGGTGACGAGCTGGGTGATGCCGTGCCGCGAGCCGGCGAAGCCGTTCTGCGCGAACACACTGTAGCCCGTCGCCTGGTCCATGACCGTCATGCCCGATGTGCCGAGCACCATGGTCTTGTGCGACTCCAGCGGCGATTCCACGCCGAATGATTCGGCCATCGCCTTGATCGGTTCGATGCCGAGATAGTCCTTGGCCAGCCGTACCGGCACGGTGTTGATCGATTTGGCGATCGCCGTGATCAGCGTCACATTGCCGGCCGAGCCGCCATTGTAATTGTGCGGTGACCAGCCGCCCCAGCTGATCGGCCCGCCTGAGACGACGGAGTCCGGGGTGAACCCGTGCTCCATGGCGGTGGCGTAGACGTAAGGTTTGAACGAGGAGCCGGTCTGGCGCAGCGCCTTGGTGGCGCGGTTGAACTGGCTTGCGCCATAGTCGCGGCCGCCGACAATGGCCCGCACCGCGCCATTGGTCTCGATCACTACAACGGCGCCCTCGGTGACGTTGTATTCCTTGCCGAACTGGCGGAGATGGAATTCGACGGATTCCTCCGCCGCTTTCTGGATGTTGGCGTCGAAAGTGGTGTGGGCGACCAGCGAATGCTGGCCGGGCTTGGCGATCTTCTTGACCTCATCGAAGGCCCAGTCGAGGTAATAGTCCGGGCTCTTCTGCTCGCCGCGGTCGACGATCTCGGCCGGATGCAGCCTTGCCTGCAGCACCTGGCCTTCGGTCATGAAACCGGAATCGACGAGGTTCGACAGCACCACATTGGCGCGAGCACGGGCGGCGGGCAGGTTGATGTGCGGGGCGTATTTGGTCGGCGCCTTGAACAGGCCGGCCAGCATCGCCGCCTCGGCGAGGTTCAGATCCTTGACGCTCTTGCCGAAATAGAAATCCGCCGCCGCCTCGATGCCGAACGTGCCGCCGCCCATATAGGCGCGGTCGAGATAGAGCTGCAGGATCTCCTTCTTCGACAGATTGGCCTCCAGCCACAGCGACAGAAAGGCTTCCTTGATCTTGCGTTGGAAGGTCCGCTCATTCGACAGGAACAGGTTCTTGGCCAGCTGCTGGGTGATGCTGGAGCCGCCCTGGACGACGGAATTGGCCCGCACATTCTCGAAGATGGCGCGCGACAGGCCGAGCACGTCGATGCCGTAGTGCTCGAAGAAGCGCCGGTCCTCGGTCGCCAGCACTGCTTTGATGACATGGTCCGGCATCTCGTCGACAGGCACGGAATCGCGCTGGATGATGCCGCGCTGGCCAATCTCGTTGCCGTAGCGATCGAGGAAGGTGACGGCGAAATCGCCCTGACTGCGCCAGTCGCCAGTGGTGATCTGGAAGGCCGGCATCGCGAGTGCGAGCAGCACGACGACGCCGCCGGCGCCCATCGTAAAACCTTCGCTCAGCACCTCGATGATGCCGCGTCGCCAGCCGGTGACTCGGAAGCGCCGCGAAAAAATGGTCGCCGATTCCCAGAACTGGCCGGCCTTGAAGCCGATTTCGTAGAGCGAGGAATCGATCCACGCGTCCACCGCCAGCAGTGCGGCGGCGATCGGACCTCTTCGTCTTGGACGTCGTTCTAAAGGACTGGCCATTCCCGAAACTCACCCAACCCACCTGAGAACCGCAAGCGGGCAATTTCAGGGCGGGCATACCCGGCGAAGACTATTCTTCCATTTCAGCCCGGCTCACAAGGGCAGCCAGGCCACACCGCACGGTTTGTTGAGCGCCGCCCGGATCGTGACGCTGGAGGTCGACGCCGTCGATGCCGACGCCAGTGGCTTCGAGCCAGTCTGGCACAAGGGCCGGCGCGTCGGCTTCGTCGCCTCAGCCGGCTATGGCTACACAATAGGCAAAAGCGTCGCGCTGACGTTGCTGGGGGACGAATTCGCCGGGGAGGGGACCGCGCTTTGGGTGCACATTGTCGGCGTCGAGCGGCCGGCGCGAATTATTCCGGCCTCGCCATACGACCCCGAGGGCAGGCGATGCGGCAATGAGGAGTTTTGGCCATGGTCGATGACATTATAAGGGAGACCAGGCGCGAGCGCCGGCGCGGGCACACCGGTGAGGCCGGCAGCGGGTCAAGCCGCCACCCGAACTATCGCTCGCTCAAGAACCCGTTCCTGCCGCAGCCGGTGTTTTCGGACGACCGGGTCGCGGCCATCCACGGCACGGCGTTGCGCGTGCTGGAAGAGCTCGGCATCAAGGTGCTGCCGCCGGAGGCACGGGCGATCTACGCCAAAGCCGGTGCGCTGGTCGATGAGGACAGCCAGATGGTGCGCATCGGCCGCGATATCGTCACCGCCGCACTGGCCTCGGCGCCGAAATCCATCCGGGCGCTGGCGGGCAATCGCAGCCGCGACCTCACCCTCGAACTCGGCTCGATGACGTTCCTCGCCGGAGCCGGGGCGCCCAACGTCACCGATCTCGAACGCGGACGGCGTCCGGGCACGCTCGCCGCTTTCGAAGAACTGACCAAGCTTGTTCAGAATTTCGACGTGCTGCATATGCTCGGCCCCTGGATCGAGCCTCAGGATGTCGACAACCGTTTGCGCCACTATGCCGTCAACCGTGCGCAGCTGACCCTGTCGGACAAGTTTCCCTTCGTCTTCGCCCGTGGCACGCCGCAGGTCGAGGACGGGTTCGAGATGATCCGGTTGGCGCGCGGCCTCTCGCAGGACGAGTTCCTTGCCGGCGTCCATTGCTATACCGTCATTAACACCAATTCGCCGCGCCAGCTCGATATCCCGATGGCGCAGGGCATCATCGACTTCGCCAAGGCCGGCCAGGTGTCCATCATCACGCCCTTCTGCCTGGCCGGCGCCATGGCGCCGATCACCGTCGCCGGCGCATTGACGCTGCAGCATGCCGAGGCGCTGGCTGGTCTCGCGCTGGCGCAGATGGTGCGGCCGGGCGCACCGGTGGTTTACGGATCCTTCTCCTCCAATGTGGACATGAAGTCCGGCGCACCGGCCTTCGGCACGCCCGAGCACGTCAAGGCGACGCTGGGCGCCGGTCAGCTGGCCCGCTTCACCGGCCTGCCTTGGCGGTCCGGCGGCGGCAGTGCGGCCAACATTCCCGATGTGCAGGCGGCGCACGAGACGCAGTTCGCGCTGTGGGGCTCGGTGCTTGCCGGCGCCACCGTCTGCATCCATGCCGCGGGCTGGCTGGAGGGTGGCCTCAGCGTCTCCTACGAGAAGCTGATCACCGATATCGAGGCATTGCAGACGGTTGCCGAACTCTGCGCTACGACCCCCGGCGACGAGGATTCGATCGGCTTCGAGGCGATCGCTGAAGTCCAGCCGGGCGGGCATTTCTTCTCCGCCGGCCACACCATGACGCGCTACCGCACCGCCTTCTACGAGCCGCTGGTCGCCGATTGGTCGAATTTCGGCAGCTGGACGCAGTCCGGTTCGAAGTCGGCCACCGAGCGCGCCACCGGCATCTGGAAGCGGACGCTGGCCGACTTCCAGCCGCCGGCGTCGGCCGTTGCCACATCCGATGTGCTCGACACGAGTTCATTGCCCGCCGCACCGAAGAGGGCGGAGCGTTGCCGATGTCGTGAGGTTGGCAGCCGTCACATCGGCCGCTTGTCGCCGGTCTTCGACGGCTCGCGGCGAATCGGCCCGGCATCGGCCTGCCTGTGCTTGTCCGCGGCAATCCGGCGGATGCGATCGAAGCGGCTCTCCTCCGCCGGCTTGGTCGCGGATACAGCGTTTGGCTTCGGGGCAAATGTGATCATCTGTCGATCTCCCTGTCGTTGCTGACTGGTCTTGACTGACTGACGGAAATTCCTGGCTCGCCGGGGAAATGTCCCCGGCAGCCTGTTCTGATTTATGCCCGCCCAGATTCCCAGGCGGGCAATTTTCGGGCGATGGTCAGTAGCCGCCCATGCCGCCACCGCCGCCCGCAGGCGCCGCATCCTTGGCCGGAACGTCGGTGATCATCGCTTCGGCGGTGATCAGAAGCGCTGCAATCGAGCCGGCATCCTGCAGTGCGGTGCGCACCACTTTCGCCGGATCGACGATGCCCGCCTTGATCATGTCGACATAGACCTCGTTCTGGGCATCAAAGCCCTGATTGTGGTCCTTGCTGTCGGACAGCCTGCCGACGACGATCGAGCCTTCGACACCGGAATTCTCGGCGATCTGGCGGATCGGCGCTTCAAGCGCCCTGAGCACGATCGAAATGCCGGCGGTCACATCGTCATTGGCGCCGGTCAGGCCGGCCAGAGCCGATCTTGCGCGCAGAAGCGCCACGCCACCGCCGGGCACGATGCCTTCTTCCACCGCCGCGCGCGTCGCATTCAGCGCGTCGTCGATGCGGTCCTTCTTTTCCTTCACTTCAGACTCGGTGACGCCGCCGACGCGGATCACGGCGACGCCGCCGGCGAGCTTGGCCAGCCGCTCCTGCAGCTTCTCCTTGTCATAGTCGGACGTGGTCTCCTCGATCTGGCCCTTGATCTGCGCGATGCGCGCCTGGATGGTCGCCTTGGTGCCGGCGCCGTCGATGATCGTGGTGGTGTCCTTCTCGATCAGTACGCGCTTGGCGCGGCCAAGCATCTCGATGGTGACGTTTTCGAGCTTGATGCCGAGATCCTCTGAAATCATCTGGCCCGATGTCAGCACGGCGATGTCTTCCAGCATCGCCTTGCGGCGATCGCCGAAGCCCGGCGCCTTGACGGCCGCGACCTTGAGGCCGCCGCGCAGCTTGTTGACGACCAGCGTCGCCAGCGCTTCGCCTTCGACGTCTTCCGAGATGATCAGCAGCGGCCTGCCGCTCTGCACCACTGCTTCGAGGATCGGCAGCATCGCCTGTAGATTGCCGAGCTTCTTCTCGTGGATGAGCACGTAAGGCTCTTCCAGTTCGACGCGCATCTTGTCGGCATTGGTGACGAAATAGGGTGAGAGATAGCCGCGGTCGAACTGCATGCCTTCGACGACGTCGAGTTCGGTGTCGGCGGTCTTGGCCTCCTCGACGGTGATGACGCCGTCATTGCCGACCTTGTCCATCGCCTTGGCGATCATGGCGCCGACGCTGGCATCGCCATTGGCGGCGATGGTGCCGACCTGCGCGATCTCGGCCGACGACTTGACCTTCTTGGCCTTCGCCTTGATGTCCTTGACCACGGCGGCGACAGCCTGGTCGATGCCACGCTTGAGGTCCATGGGGTTCATGCCCGCGGCAACCAGCTTGGCGCCTTCGCGCAGGATCGCTGCGGCCAGCACCGTGGCGGTGGTGGTGCCGTCACCGGCGAGGTCGTTGGTCTTCGAAGCCACTTCGCGCACCATCTGCGCGCCCATGTTCTCGAACTTGTCGGCAAGCTCGATTTCCTTGGCCACCGTCACACCGTCCTTGGTGATGCGCGGCGCGCCATAGGCCTTGTCGATGATGACGTTGCGACCCTTGGGGCCGAGCGTGACCTTCACCGCATTGGTGAGGATCTCGACGCCGCGCAACATGCGGTCGCGCGCGTCAGTGGCGAATTTGATTTCCTTGGCAGACATTTTTTTCAATCCCGTTGGTGTGGTGAAGCAAGCGGCTCGCCGGAGCCTGGCAAAGCCAGACCGGTCAAGCGGCCTTCTTGGCTTTGACGCTCTTCTCGGTGACGACCGTCCCGCTCTTTCCGATAGCGGCCGTCTCGCTCTTGTCGATCACGCCCATAATGTCGGCTTCCTTCATGATCAGCAGGTCCTCGCCGTCGATCTTGACCTCGGTGCCCGACCATTTGCCGAACAGGATGAAGTCGCCGGCCTTGACGTCGAGCGGAACAAGCGCGCCGTTTTCGTCGCGTGCGCCCGGCCCAACGGCGATGACTTCGCCTTCCTGCGGCTTTTCCTTGGCATTGTCGGGAATGATGATGCCGCCCTTGGATTTGGTATCGCCTTCGGCGCGCCGGATGACGACGCGGTCGTGGAGTGGCCGAAACTTCATGAGAACTTCTTTCTGGGGCCGGCATAGGCGACCGCGCCGTTCTTATAGGCGTGTTGGCACTCGATAGATAGGAGTGCCAAAAATTATTCGTGGCCAAAATTAAATGTTAAAAAGTATTATGATGTCTGCCGGGTTCGAAACGTCGCGAGGCGCCTAGATATTTTCGAAAAATTGAATTTCGAGGCCAAAGCGACTATTTATATCGTAAGTTCGATTTCACAATTTCAGGCACGAGGAGATTTATGCGATGGCCGAAGGCAATCAGAGCATCATGGAAAAAGCTGAAGCCCGCTTCATGGACAAGCAGAAGAAGACGGCCGAGCGCAACAAGGCAACCTCCGACTACATGTCCGAAGCGAGGGCCAGGGAGATCAAGACGGCAAGGCTCAGGGAATTGCGCCTGGCCAAGGAAGAGGCCGACCGCGTCGCGGAAGCCTTGAACCCGACACCGAAGAAGAAGCGGGCGACAGTCAAGAAAGCCGCCGCCGCGCCGAAGGGGGGCACGTCATGAGCCTGACATTCCCCAATCCAAGCCGCTTCTATGACGAGGCCGGCAAGCGCATCCGCTTTGTCGGCCATGACGGCATGTTCCAGATTTCCTTCTCTGTCGCCGCCGATGCCCTCTCGAAGGCGCCATCAGGGACGGCGACCGCCGAAGCCACCTATCTGGCGGCCTTCGACACCGCGTCCAGCTCCATCCATGACATTGCCAGCAAGGCCTACGCTCGCACCCGCAAGAGCATATATGTGCTCACAGCCGCGGATTTCGGCTAGCGCGCGTTCGTCTTGCAATCAGAGCGGCTGAGATCAGCGTGCCTCAGGACTTGCGGTCGGCTTTTGCCCGCCGCTTGACGTCCCGGCTGTTCAGGCGGTCGGCCATCGCTTCCGCATCCCGCAAATTCATGGCCACCATTACCTGTTGCTTAAGCTCGACAGGCTGGCCGGTGAAGATGTCGAAGATAGTCCAGCTCTCGGGCTCGTCCATGCGACAACGCGTAGCGGTTTGCCATATCGGCATCAGGCCCTTGACATGAAAAATGCCGCCGCCAGGATCAGGATTGTCCAGGCCACCACCGACAGCTTCAAGGCCAGGCCGCCATGCATTGAAAGTATCTCGCGCATGCGCAGGGCCACGGTCCTCTTCGACAGGGCGGGTGCTGCCGCAATCGCGACCGGGGGCTTGACGCCAAGCTTTCCAAAAGCCGGCAGCAGCGGTGGCGTTCGCATGAAATGACCTCGAATTGCCGGAGAAAACAGGGCTCCTCATAACACCCTTCTTGAAACTCCCCGCATGCCAAATAGAACCCGGTCCGTGAAAGGGCCATGCCGCCCGATTCGCCGCCTTCCATCAGGCGGATCGTCATCTGGCGAAATCCGTGCAACGCGGTTAGGTTGCGCGCGAAACTGAGGTTGTTCAAAGCGTGACAGGCGAACGGAGACGACGATGACGGCGCCCGGCGATTTGCTGCAAGCCTTGTTCATGAGATTGAAGAGCGATGCCTCGCTGACGGCGCTGCTCGGCGGCGCCGGGTTGCGCGAGCAGGCGGCCGACAGTGCCGCCTTCCCTTATGTGACCTATGGCAGGACCAGCGCATTCGATCTGGACACCGGCGCCGACAATGATGACGACCAGCTCATCACGCTGCATGTCTGGTCGAAGGCGCAAGGCGAGGCCGAGACGCGTCTGATTATGGACAGCATCCGGGCGCGCCTTGACGGCGCCGCTTTCGCCACCGGCTCGCGCGACCAGACCCGCCTGTCGCTGGAGTTCGCCGAGGCCCGCTACGACGAGGACCTGGCGCTCTACCACGGGGTGCTGCGGATACGCGCTCTCACCGAACAAAGTGATTGAAGCAACCTAGATCTGCGCCTGGATCTCGGCCTTGTCGATGACTGACCACACCTCGCGGATGCGACCCTCTCCGAATTCGTAGAAAACATTCTCAGCGAACGACACGCGCTTGCCGTTCACCGGCAGGCCGAACAGCACGCCCTTGGGATGACAGTCGAAATGCAGGCGCGCCGCCACGCGCGGCGGCTGGCAGACCAGCAGTTCGATGTTGAAGCGGAGGTCGGGAATCGCCTCGAAATCGCCTTCGAGCATACGGCGATAACCCGACAGGCCGAGCATTTCGCCATTGTGCTGCACCTCGTCGCCGACAAAGTCTCCAAGTTTCGCCCAGTCCTGGGCATTCAGGCAAGCGATATAGCCCCGGTAAAGGTCGGCAAGGTCTTTATCCGTCATGGCGCACTCCGATGATTTGGCGTTTCCCGCGCTATTTAGGGCGGCCCTTCAGAATGGTCTCGCCTTGACCTGTTCCCAATCTGGCTGCGAATTGAGAACCTGCGCGCAAACACCATAGCCGCGCAGCCGGTTTTCCGGTTATGAATCCATTGCCCGGTCTGAGGGACTGGGCGGTAGGATCGCATTCATTCGTTGCGCGCGCAGGGGGTATTGCGGGGATGGATTTTCACCCGTTCACCGTTCATTTCACGTTCAGCACAGTTGCGTTACAACGCCGACCATGAAAACGCTTCGCTCTCATGTCAGAACCGCGATACTGGCGCTCACAGCGGCCGGCCTGTTGGCGTCGCAAGCGACGCCGGCAGCCGCGGCGGATTGCTACGCGATCGGCCAGCAGGTTGCCGAGCAGAATGGCGGCACGCTGGCCAAGGCTTCGCAGACGACGCGTGGCGGCCAGGAGGTCTGCGTCATCGTCGTGCTTGTGCCGGGCAAGGACGGCCAGCGTCCGCGCCGTTCCGAGATCGTCGTCCCGGCGAACTGATCCAATCTTCCCTCTTGCAGGGCTCGTTTCCCAGACCACCGGAATCGGCCTATATCTGACCCATCAACAGGCCTGACCGATCATGCGCGTACTCGTCGTAGAAGATGACAAGGATCTCAACCGGCAGCTGGCCGACGCGCTGGTCGATGCCGGCTATGTCGTCGACCGCTCCTATGACGGCGAGGAGGGGCATTTCCTCGGCGACACGGAGCCCTACGATGCCGTCGTGCTCGACATCGGCCTGCCGCAGATGGACGGCATCAGCGTCGTCGAGCGCTGGCGCCGCAACGGCCGCAAGATGCCGGTGCTGATCCTGACAGCGCGCGACCGCTGGAGCGACAAGGTGTCGGGCATCGATGCCGGCGCCGACGACTATGTCACCAAGCCGTTCCACATCGAGGAGGTGCTGGCCAGGGTGAGGGCGCTGATCCGCCGCGCCGCCGGCCATGCCTCGTCCGAGCTCACTTGCGGGCCGCTGCGCCTCGACACCAAGGCCTCCAAGGCCGATGTCAACGGCGTGCCGCTGAAGCTGACCTCGCATGAGTTCCGCCTGCTGGCCTATCTGATGCACCATATGGGCGAGGTGGTGTCGCGCACCGAGCTGGTCGAGCATCTTTACGACCAGGATTTCGACCGCGATTCCAACACCATCGAGGTCTTTGTCGGCCGGCTGCGCAAGAAGATGGGCATCGACATGATCGAAACCGTGCGCGGCATGGGCTATCGCATGCGTGAGCCGGAGGCGTAAGGCGGAACCGCTCCCCATACCAGCAAGGAAGCCTTTTTCGGCGCGGCTCTGGCCGCGCTCGCTGGCCTTCCGCGTCATCGGCTTTTCCACGATCTGGGCGATCCTCACCCTGATCGTCATCTTCACTCTGATCACCACGCTCTACCGCCAGGCCAGCGAGCGCGGCTTCGACAGCCTGCTGTCGGCGCATCTGTTCAATCTGATCGGCTCGGTCGGCGTTTCCGAATCCGGCCAGCTCACCGGTGCTCCCGACCTTGGCGACCTGCGCTTCTCGGAGCCGAATTCGGGCTGGTACTGGTCGGTGGAGCCGGCTTCCGAAGGTGTGCACGGCAACCTTCATTCGTCCTCGATGACCACGACGATCCCGTCGCCGACCGTCGCCGAGGTGCCGTTCAATTCGAGCTTCCAGCGCAGCTACTCCACCGACGGTATCGGCGACGAGCAGCTCGAAGTGTTCGAGAGCGAATTCGTGCTCGATGCCAAGAACCGCGCCGCGCGCTTCCGCGTGATGGGCAACAAGACCGAGCTCGAACAGGAGATCGCCACCTTCCAGGGCCGATTGCTGACCTATCTCAGCCTGTTCGGCGTCGGCATGATCGCCATCAATGCGATTGCTATCCTGCTCGGCCTCCAGCCCTTGCGTCGGGTTCGCAACGCGCTTGCCCAGGTGCGCGAAGGCACGGCGCAGCGGCTCGATGGCCGGTTTCCCGCCGAGATCGAGCCGCTCGCCAACGAGACCAATGCGCTGATCGAAAACAACAAGCGCATCGTCGAGCGCTCGCGTACGCAGGTCGGCAACCTTGCCCATTCGCTGAAGACGCCGCTCGCCGTGCTGATCAATGAGGGCCGGGCTCTCGGCGGCGCCAAGGGCCAGCTCATCGCCGACCAGGCGGCGTCGATGCAGAAACAGGTCGACCACTACCTGCAGCGGGCACGGGTCGCGGCGCAGCGCGACAGCGTCGTCTACCGCACGCCGGTGACGCCGCTGGTGCAGCGCATGGTGCGCGTGCTGCAAAAACTCAAGCCTGATGTCAGCCTGTCGCTTACGCTGCTGGCGGCCGACATCGTCTTTGCTGGCGAGCGCGAGGATTTGGAGGAACTGCTCGGCAACCTTCTCGACAATGCGATGAAATGGGCGAAGAGCACTGTTGCCGTATCCGTCACGCCGGCCGCAGCCGGCCTGTTCGAGCTATCGATCGAGGATGACGGTCCCGGCATCCCCGAGGACAAGGCCCGCGATGTCTTGAAACGCGGCCGGCGCCTCGACGAGACAAAGCCGGGAACCGGGCTCGGACTTGCCATCGTTGCCGACCTCGTCAACGAGTATGGCGGGGCGCTGGCGCTGGAACGCTCCACGATGGGCGGGCTGAAGGCGGTTGTGCGCTTGCGGAGCTTGCAATGATGTACTGCCCAGGGCCAATCGACACGGCCGAATGCCTGTGTTATGGCGGCCCCTCGATTGCACAAAAGCCGTTAAAAACGGCCAAATTTCCGACAAATGTCAATAGTATGACGTCCTGACGCCCCCGATGACGCGGCCCCCAGCGCATCCCGTTCAAGAAAACCGGTTGTTGGCATGAAGATTCGCGTTGCGCTCGTTTCCGCACTGCTCGCTCTTTCCGGCTGCGGAACGCTGGGCAAGGGCAGTGGCCCGGATATCTCCATCACCAATCCGCCCGCGTCACCTCCCTCGGGTGCCAAGGTCGCGACGACGATCATCTCGGCCATGGCTGGCGGGCTCGTCGGCGGGTCGATCGGCAGCGGCCTGACCAGCACCGAGAAGCGCAAGGCGCTCGAGGCGGAGTACAAGGCGCTCGAATATACCGCGAGCGGCCAGAAGGTGACCTGGAAGGGCGACAGTTCGGCCCATTCCGGCGAAGTCGTCGCGGCCCAGCCCTACCGCGTCGGCTCGCAGGATTGCCGCCAGTACACCCATACAGTGTTTACCGGCACGGGCGGCCAGACCGCGCGGGGCACCGCATGCCGCAACGCCGACGGCAGCTGGACGCCGCTGACCTGAACATTGGGCCGGGGTCGGAATCCCGTCAAAGCGTCGCAGCGACCTCATGTTGTGAGAGCAGGGCTCTCGCTCTATTGGAAGAACCATGCTGTTCTGGGTCATAGCCGCACTCCTCACGCTGGGCGCAAGCCTGGCGGTGCTGCTGCCGCTGACCGGCGGCGGCACGGACGCTCCGACCAGCAGCGACCATGACCTCGAAGTCTATCGCGATCAATTGGCCGAGCTCGAGCGTGACGCCGCGCGCGGCCTGATCCAGCCGGCGGAAGCCGAGGAGGCGCGCGCCGAAATCGCCCGCCGCATCCTTCGGCTGGGAAATGCCGGCCAGGCCGATGCCGCGACGCTTCAGCAGCCGTCAAAGGCGGCCAGGCTGGTGGCGACATCAGCGGTGCTGATGGTCCCGCTGCTCAGCTGGGGCATGTACAGCCAGCTCGGCTCGCCCGATCTGCCGTCGCAGCCGCTTGCCGAACGGCTGGCCAAGAATCCGGCCGATAGTTCGGTCGATGAGTTGGTGGCGCGCGCCGAGGCCCATCTTGCCGCCAACCCTGGCGATGGACGCGGCTGGGACGTGCTCGCCCCGATCTATCTGCGCCTGCAGCGCTTTCCCGATGCCGTGACCGCCTATCGCAATGCCATCCGCCTCGATGGCGACACGGCTGCCCGCGAGGCCGGTCTCGGCGAAGCGATTGCCAATGCGGCCGGCGGCATCGTTTCGGCCGATGCGCAATCCGCTTTCGAACAGGCGCTAAAACTCGACCCGGCAAACGCGAAAGCCTCGTTCTATTTGGCGATGGCGCTGGCCCAGGAAGGCCGCATACCCGAGGCAACCACGGCTTGGCAGAAAATGCTCGATTCCCTGCCGCAGGATTCGCCATGGCGCGGAGCTGTCCAACAGGCACTGGCCGAGGCCGCCAACCGCAGCGTCGCGTCAGGAGAGCCCGCCAAAGGCCCCGACGCCGCAGCCGTCGATGCCGCCTCGTCGATGGCGCCGCGGGACAGGCAGGCCATGATCGAAACCATGGTCGCCGGCCTCGACGAAAAATTGCGGCAAAATCCGCGCGACACGGAAGGATGGATGCGGCTCATTCGTTCCTATGTTGTGCTGGGCAAGGCCGACCAGGCGCGGGACGCGCTGCATCGCGGTATTGCCGTGTTTGGCGCCGACAGTGAGGAAGCGAAGAAATTCACCGCCTTTGCCGCCTCGCTCGGCCTGACGGCGACGGAGTAGGACATGACGCGCAAGCAGAAGCGATTGTCGGTGATTGTCGGAGGTCTTGCCTTCCTCGGCGCCGCCACCGGGCTGACCTTCTATGCGTTGGGCCAGAAGGCCTCCTATTTCTATATGCCCGCCGATCTGACCACCGCCAGCTTGCAGCCGGGACAGCGCATCAGGCTCGGCGGCCTCGTCGAAAAGGGCACGGTCGTGCGCGGGCAGGGCGCGACGGTTGCGTTCTCGGTCACCGACACGCACAAATCGGTCAAGGTCAGCTATACCGGCATCCTGCCCGATCTGTTCCGCGAGGAGCAGGGCGTCATCACCGAAGGCAGCTTTGGCGCCGACGGCGTTTTCGTCGCCGACAGCGTGCTGGCCAAGCATGACGAGCGCTACATGCCCAAGGAAGTCGCTGACGGGCTGAAGGCCAAGGGCGTGTGGCAAGAGAGCAAGAGCCAGTAATGGTTGAGACCGGACACTTCGCGCTCGTCCTCGCCTTTGTGCTGTCGCTGGTGCAGACGCTGGTGCCGCTGATCGGCGCCCGTACCGGCAACCAGAGGCTGATGGCTGTCGGCGGTCCCGTCACGGTCACAGGCTTCGCGCTCACGGCGCTATCGTTCGCAGCACTCGCCGGCGCCTATGCAAGTTCCGATTTCTCGGTGGCGAGCGTGTGGGAAAACTCGCATTCGCTGCAGCCGCTGATCTACAAGATCACCGGAACCTGGGGCAATCACGAAGGCTCGATGCTGCTCTGGGTGCTGATCCTGACCTTCTTCGGTGCGCTGGTCGCTGTCTTCGGCTCCAACCTTCCGGCGACGCTGCGCGCCAATGTGCTGGCCGTGCAGGGGGCGATCGGCGCCACCTTCTTCCTGTTCATCCTGGCGACATCCAATCCGTTCACCCGGCTCAATCCGGCGCCGATCGAGGGCCGCGATCTCAACCCGGTCCTGCAGGATCTTGGCCTCGCCATCCATCCGCCGCTGCTCTATCTCGGCTATGTCGGGTTCTCTATCTGCTTTTCCTTCTCGGTCGCCGCCCTCATCGAAGGCCGCATCGATGCCTCCTGGGCGCGCTGGGTGCGGCCGTGGACGCTGGTCGCCTGGATGTTCCTCACCGGCGGCATCGCGATGGGCTCCTACTGGGCCTACTACGAGCTCGGCTGGGGCGGCTTCTGGTTCTGGGATCCGGTCGAAAACGCCTCCTTTATGCCGTGGCTGGCCGGCACGGCTCTTCTGCATTCGGCGATCGTCATGGAGAAGCGTTCGGCGCTCAAGATCTGGACGCTGCTGCTTGCCATCCTCACCTTCTCGCTGTCGCTGCTCGGCACCTTCCTGGTGCGCTCCGGCGTGCTGACCTCGGTGCATGCTTTCGCCACCGATCCGACCCGCGGCATCTTCATCCTGTGCATTTTGACGCTGTTCATCGGCGGCTCGCTGGCCCTGTTTGCGCTGCGCGCCTCGCGGCTGACGGCCGGCGGCCTGTTCCACCCGATCTCGCGCGAAGGCGCACTCGTCCTCAACAATCTGTTCCTGACCACGGCCACGGCCACCGTGCTGGTCGGCACGCTCTATCCGCTGGCGGTCGAAGCGCTTTCGGCCGGCAAGATCTCAGTCGGCGCCCCCTTCTTCAACCTGACATTCGGCCCGCTGATGGTGCCGCTGCTGGTCGTGGTTCCTTTCGGACCATTGCTCGCCTGGAAGCGCGGTGACCTCTATGCCGTCGCCCAGCGCTTGATGGCGGCTTTCGGCGCCGCTCTCCTGGCGATGCTGGTCACCGGGCTGTTCATCGACGGCGCGTCGGTGTTCGCCGCCCTTGGTGTCGGCCTCGCCTGCTGGCTGGTCTGCGGCGCGCTCACCGACCTCGCCGTCAAGTCCGGCTTTGGCAATGTGTCGCACGCCATCATGCTGCGCCGTTTCGCCGGCCTGCCGCGTTCGGTGTTCGGCACTGCACTTGCCCATCTCGGCCTCGGGCTGACGACGCTCGGCATTGTCGGCACGCTGTGCTTCGGCACCGAAAGGATACTGTCGATGCATGCCGGCGAGAGCGTCGAACTCTCCGGCCACACGCTGCGTTTCGACGGCCTCTTCCCGGCGCAGGGTCCGAACTACAGCGAGCAGCGCGGCCGCTTTTCCCTGATCGGCGCCGATGGCGGCGTTTCAGCCGAAATCACCTCGGCCAAGCGCTTCTTTCCGGTGCGGCAGACGACGACGACCGAATCCGGCATCGAGACGATCGGCTTCAACCAGCTCTATCTGTCGCTGGGCGATGAAGGCACCGATGGATCCGTCGTGGTGCGCCTGTGGTGGAAGCCGCTGGTGACGCTGATCTGGGGCGGAGCTCTGGTGATGATGGCGGGAGCCGCAATGTCGCTGCTCGACCGTCGCCTGCGGGTTGGCGCACCCTCGCGCCGCCGCAAGCAGGCAGCCTCCATGCCGTCGGCAGGCGCGCCGTGAGCACCAGGTTCTCGTTGGCCTCGCTCACCCTGCTTCTGGCGCTGCTGTTTGCCGTCGCCGCGCAAGCGGTGAAACCGGACGAGGTTCTCACCGATCCGGCGCTCGAGGCGAGGGCGCGGCTCCTGTCGGAAGGCCTGCGCTGCATGGTCTGCCAGAACCAGTCCATCGACGAATCCGATGCAGACCTCGCCCGCGACCTGCGCATCCTGGTGCGCCAGCGCCTGGTTGCCGGCGATACCGACCAGCAGGTGATGGACTATATCGTGTCGCGCTACGGCGAGTTCGTGCTGTTGAAGCCGCGCTTCAGCCCGCGCAACGCCTTGCTTTGGGGCACGCCGGTGCTTCTGCTTCTAGTCGGCGGCATTTTCATTGTGCTGACCACACGCTCCCGCCGCTCGTTGGCAACCAAGGCGCTGAGCGCCGAGGAACAGGCGGCGCTGGACAAGATGCTGAGCGACTAGCTCGGCCATTCCTCCAAAGGCCAGTCCCGCGACGTGTGGATGGCGCGCAGGATAACAATGCTCTGACGGCCGGCGATCAGGCGCAATTCATAGGCAATGATGTAGGGCAGGCGGCCGATGGGCTTCTCATAAGTGCCTGTTACCCGGCCAGGTCGGCCCGTCGCCATATCACCAAGGCCCCGGCCCATTTCACGGATACGGTCCGCGAGGCGTCGGGCGGCGGCAGGATTGTCCTGAGCGATAAAGGCAACTTGCTGCGTGAGATCGTCCAGCGCTTCTCGCGACCAGGTGACGAACCGCTTCACGCCTTGCCTGCGCGCCTGGCTTTCGCTGCTTCGATCACCGCGTCGAGCTCCGCCATGGCGTCGTCGTGGGGCACGACACGGCCAGCCTCTGCGTCGGCCATGCCACGTTTTATGCCTTCGATGATATCCAGCTCGCGATCGACATAGGCTGAGACCGCCTCGGCGGCGAGGAACGATTTACTACGCCTGGTATCGGTAGCGATCTGCTCCAGCTTCAGCTTGGTCTCGGACGAGACTCGAATGGTCATGGTGGTGCTTGCTGTCATTGTGAAAGCCTTGTGCTGAGTTGTGTACACCATAGGGCAGCAGGCGAGCGCAACCAAGCGATTTGTGCGACCGCCCAACATTACAAAACTTTCATGCACCGGAAATGGCGCCGTAATGTGCGCCTCTCTATTTCTCTTGTCCGAGGATGCTCTGCCTGAGCCGCATCCAGTGAAAAGAGGATACGAGACCCATGACTATCGCCCCCAACCCATATTCCCGCACCCGCAAACGCCTGTTGGCCGCCGCCGCTTCGCTGGCCATTGCCGGCGGCATCGGTTTCGGCGCCGTTGCCACTGGTACAGCTCCCGTTCTGGCCGACGCCGTGCGGGTCGAAGCGCCCCAGGTGCCGGGCTTTGCCGATGTCGTCGAGCGCGTTTCGCCGGCCGTGGTCAGCGTCAAGGTCAAGGCCAAGATCGAGCCTGCCGCCGATGACGGCTCCGACCAGTCCGACGATCCGGACGGCATGAACAACCTGCCCGACAATCCGCAGCTGCGCCAGTTCTTCAAGCAATTCCGCGGCTTTGGTGATCAGAACGGCCATGACGGCGGCAATCGTCGCTTCAGCCACCGCGACCATAACAACGACCAGCCGCGTCCGGTGGCGCAGGGTTCTGGCTTCTTCATCTCCGATGACGGCTATCTCGTCACCAACAACCATGTCGTCGAGGAAGGCTCCGCCTTCACAGTGGTGATGAATGACGGCAAGGAGCTTGACGCCAAGCTGATCGGCACCGATCCGCGCACCGATCTGGCGGTGCTCAAGGTCGATGGCGTCGGCAAGTTCACCTATGTCGATTTCGCCGACGATTCCAAGGTTCGCGTCGGCGACTGGGTGGTGGCCGTCGGCAATCCGTTCGGCCTCGGCGGCACCGTCACCGCCGGCATCGTCTCGGCCCGTGGCCGTGATATCGGCGCCGGTCCCTATGATGACTTCATCCAGATAGACGCTTCGGTCAACCGCGGCAATTCGGGCGGCCCGACCTTCAACCTTAACGGCCAGGTCGTCGGCATCAACACCGCGATCTTCTCGCCGTCGGGCGGAAGCGTCGGCATCGCCTTCGACATTCCGGCCTCGACCGCCAAGCAGGTGGTGCAGGATCTGATGAAGAGCGGCTCGGTGCAGCGTGGCTGGCTCGGCGTCGAAATCCAGCCGGTTACATCGGACATCGCCGAATCGCTGGGCCTGAAGTCGCAGAACGGGGCTCTGGTTTCGGGCGCCCAGGACGGTGGCCCCGGCAAGAAGGCCGGCATCACCGCCGGTGACGTGATCACCCAGGTCGAAGGCAAGGACGTCGCATCGCCGAAGGAACTGGCTCGTCTGATCGGCGCCTACCCACCCGGCAAGTCGGTCGACGTCACGGTGTGGCGCGACGGCAAGAGCCAGACCATCAAGGTCGATCTCGGCACGTTGCCATCCACTGACAAGCAGGCCTCGGCCGACCCGCAGCAGCCCGCGGCACCGGCAAAGCCCGCCGCGCTGGCCGATCTCGGCCTCACCGTCACCAAGTCGGAAAACGGCAAGGGCCTGGTGGTGACCGATGTCGATCCCGACAGCGATGCCGCCGACCGCGGCATCCAGCCCGGCGATGTCATCACCTCGGTCAACTCGACGGAGGTGAACGGCACCGACGACGTCGCCAAGGCGATGGCCGATGCGGTCAAGTCCGGCCGCAAGGCGGTGCTGATGCAGATCACCCGCGACGATTCAAACCGCTTCGTCGCGCTGCCAGTCGCCAAAGGCTGACATCACACAGTTTCCAGTGCGGCGGTTTCAACACCCCCGAGCCGCCGCACGGGAAGCAAGGGGCCGATCGCGTTAGTCAGTCATCGTGTTCTGCCCCCGGCGGCAGCGGGCCCCCATCGCCCGCTGCCGCTCTAACAGCGAAGCATGTCGCCCAAAAGTGCACTGCGGTTTTGGCAAAACGACATGCTTGAACGAAAGCTTTTGCGCTCATGGCGGCCCCTCAATCTTCCGGCGAAATCGCGTATAACGGCTCTATGAAGATTCTCGTCATAGAAGACGATCGCGAGGCGGCCGACTATATGCAGAAGGCCTTTGCCGAGGCTGGGCACACCGCCCATGTCGCCGGCGACGGCGAAACCGGCTTTGCGCTGGCCGATGCCGGCGACTATGACGTGATGGTCGTCGATCGCATGATGCCACGCCGCGACGGGCTCTCCGTCATTGCCGGCCTGCGCTCGCGCGGCAACACCACGCCGGTGCTGATCCTGTCGGCGCTGGGCGAAGTCGATGACCGCGTCACCGGTCTGCGCGCCGGCGGGGACGACTATCTGACCAAGCCCTATGCCTTTTCCGAATTGCTCGCCCGCGTCGAGGTGCTGAACCGCCGCGCCAGCGCCAGGGAGGCCGAAACCGTCTACCGGGTCGGCGATCTCGAGCTTGACCGGCTGTCCCATTCGGTCAAGCGCGCGGCGCGCGAGATCACGCTGCAGCCGCGCGAATTCCGCCTGCTCGAATATCTGATGCGCCATGCCGGCCAGGTGGTGACGCGCACCATGCTGCTCGAAAATGTCTGGGACTATCATTTCGATCCGCAGACCAACGTCATCGACGTTCACGTCTCGCGCCTGCGTGGCAAGATCGAGAAGGGTTTCGACAAGCCGATCCTGCATACGGTTCGCGGCGCCGGCTATATGCTGAAGAGCGGCTAGAGCATGATCCCAAAAAGTAGGTACCGGTTTTTGGAGAAGATCATGCTCCAACAAAGGGGTAGGTCATGATGAGATTTCAGCCAAATCTCATCATGAGCTAGAACTCGATGGCCCTTTCCCTGCCGGCCATCATGAGGACGACGGCGGCGCGGCTTTCAGCGCTTTATTTCCTGCTTTTCGCGCTATGTGCCGTGTTGCTGGTCTTCTACATGACGTCGTTGTCGGCCCGCATGCTGACCGGCCAGACCCAGCAGACCATCAATGACGAGGTGCTCGGCCTCGCCCGTGCCTATCAGAGCGGCGGCCTGCCGCGGCTGGTGCGCGTCGTCGAGCAGCGCTCGCGCCAGCCCGGCGCCAACCTCTATCTCATTGCCGACGTCAACGGCCAGATCCTCACCGGAAACGTGCAGAGCCTGGCGCCGGGGGTGCTCGAGACCGATGGCTGGACGACCGAACCCTTCTCCTATCGCCGTTTCGGCGAAGGTGAGCTCGAACGGCAGCGCAACCAGGCTTCTGACCCGAACGGCGCGCAGCCCGGCGAGACCGAAATTCAGTCCGAGGGCGAGAAGGGCCACAACGCCATCGCGCTGGTGCTGCGGCTGCCCAACCAGATGATCATGCTGGTCGGCCGCGATCTCGGCGAGCCCGAGCGCTTCCGCGCCGTCGTCCGCCGCGCCCTGATGCTGGCGCTGGGCATGATGGGCCTGGGCGGGCTGCTGATCTGGTTCCTTGTCGGCCGCGCCGCGCTGAAGCGCATCGACAGCGTCTCGGAGGCAAGCCGCCGCATCATGGGCGGCGATCTCACGGGACGGCTGCCGGTGACCGGCGCCGGCGATGAGTTCGACCGCCTGTCGGAAAACCTCAACACCATGCTGGCCAGGATAGCGACGCTCAACGAAGGGCTGAAGCAGGTCTCCGACAACATCGCCCATGATTTGAAGACGCCGCTGACCAGACTGCGCAACCGCGCTGAGGCGACACTTTCGGGCAAGCACAAGACCACCGACTACCGGCAGGCGCTGGAAGGCACCATCGCCGAATCCGACCAGCTGATAAAAACCTTCAACGCCATCCTGATGATCTCCAGGCTGGAGGCCGGCTATTCCTCGGAGAGCACCAGCAAGGTCGATCTCGCCGCCGCGGTGCATGACGTTGTCGAGCTTTATGAGCCGGTGGCGGAGGAGGCTGGCGTGGTGCTTGAAACTGCCGCGGACGGGATTTTTTCCGTCGATGGCAACCGCGAGCTGATCGGCCAGGCACTGTCGAACATCGTCGACAACGCCATCAAATACTCGACCGATGCGACGGAAAAGCCTGCCGTGCGCGTAGCCCTGCAGCGCGTCGGTCACGAAATCCGCCTTTCCGTTTCCGACAATGGCCATGGCATCCCCGATGCCGCCGACCGCGCCAGGGCGACCGAGCGCTTCGTGCGGCTGGAAAAGAGCCGCTCCCAGCCGGGATCAGGCCTTGGTCTCAGCCTCGCCAAGGCGATCATGACTTTTCACAATGGCCGGCTTGAACTTCTGCCTGCCAATCCCGGATTGTCCGTTATCATGAGCTTCCCGGCGCGGGAGGACCATTGATGGCGGTGAGGATGGCTGCGAAACGGATCGAGACCGAATGGCGCCTGCAACTGGCGGCGCAGCTCGCGCCGCTGGATGAGACCCGCGCCCGGCGTGAACTGTCGGAGATCGCTGGCGATGCCAAGGACGAGAACCTGCCGCGTCTGGCGAAATTCCTAGGGGGCAAGGGCGCCGCACAGGAGTTTCTCGCTGCCGTCTTCGATCTCTCGCCCTTCCTCCGCGATGTCGCGCGCCGCCGGCCGCAAATCCTCGACGCGCTGTTCGATGACGGTGTCGAGGCCAGGCTGACCAGCATTGCCGAAGCGATCGGCAAGGCCGCCTTTGCCGAGACCGTTTCCGAATCCAGCCTGATGATGGAACTCAGGCAGTGGAAGGGTGAAGCTCACTTCCTGATCGCACTTGCAGACCTCTCCGGCGAGGCCGATACCGCGCTGACGGTAAGGCGCCTCAGCAATCTCGCCGATGCCTGCACCTGTGCGGCGGTCGACTTCCTGCTGCGCGAGGCGCACAGCCAAGGCAAGCTCAAATTGCCCGATCCCGAAAATCCGTCACGGCAATCCGGCTGGATCGTGCTCGGCATGGGCAAGCTTGGCGCGCATGAACTGAATTTCTCCTCCGACATCGACCTCGTCGTCTTCTTCGATCCGGATGCGCCGGCAATCGTCGATCCGCTCGACGCCACAGAGCTGTTTGCGCGCCTGACCCGCAGGCTGGTCCGCATCCTGCAGGACCGCACCGGGCACGGCTATGTCTTCCGCACCGATTTGAGGCTTCGTCCCGATCCAGGCTCGACGCCGCTGGCGATCCCGGTCGAGGCAGCACTTCGCTACTATGAGGCGCGCGGCCAGAACTGGGAGCGCGCCGCCATGATCAAGGCGCGTCCCGTGGCCGGCGATCTCGATGCCGGGGATGCGTTCCTGCGGGAATTGCAGCCCTATGTCTGGCGCAAATACATGGACTATGCGGCGATCGCCGACGTTCATTCGATCAAGCGCCAGATCCATGCCCACAAGGGTCATGGCGAGATCGCGGTCAAAGGACACAACGTCAAGCTCGGCCGCGGCGGCATTCGCGAAATCGAGTTCTTCGTCCAGACCCAGCAACTGATCGCCGGCGGCCGTTTTCCGGAGCTGCGCGGCCGCGAGACGGTGCCGATGCTGGGTGCGCTGGCGGCGCGCAACTGGATCACCGCCGATGCACGCAACGCGCTCACGCAGCAATATTGGTTTCTGCGCGGCGTGGAACACGCCATCCAGATGGTCGCCGACGAGCAGACGCATATTCTGCCCGACGATGATGAAGGGCTGGAACGCATCGCCCATATGCTGGGCTTTGCCGATGCCGCCAGATTTGCCGAAACCTTTCGCGCGGCTTTGCATGAGGTCGAGCGCCATTACGCCGCGCTGTTCGAGACTGCGCCTGAATTGTCGGCCGGCGTCGGCAATCTGGTCTTCACCGGCGATGTCGACGATCCCGACACGCTGCAGACCTTGCATGGCCTTGGCTTCCAGCGGCCAAGCGACATCTGCCGCGTCATTCGGGGCTGGCATTTCGGCCGCTATCGCGCCACCCAGTCGGCGGAAGCGCGCGAGCGGCTGACCGAACTGACGCCGGCGCTGCTCAAAGCCTTCGGCCAGACGCGCCGGGCCGACGAGGCGCTGGTTCGCTTCGATGAACTCCTCGCCGGCCTGCCCGCCGGCATCCAGCTGTTTTCGCTGCTGCAGTCGAATCCCGCTCTGCTGAAGCTTATGGCGACGATCATGGGCGCCGCGCCTCGGCTGGCGGCAATCATCACAAGGCGCCCGCATGTCTTCGACGGTCTGCTCGACCCGGCGCTGCTCACCGAACTGCCCAACCGCGCCTATCTCTCAGCGCGGTTGGCCGCTTTCATCGATGGCGACAGGCCCTACGAGGATGTGCTTGACCGGCTGCGCATCTTTGCCTCCGAGCAGAAATTCCTGATCGGTGTCAGGCTGCTCGCCGGCTCGATCGACCCGGCGCGCGCCGGCCGCGCCTTTTCCGATCTCGCCGACCTCACCATCGACGCCGCATTGCAGGCGGTGACCACCGAATTCGCGCTGCGCCACGGCCGCATCGCCGGCGGCACCGTGTCGCTGCTCGGCATGGGCAAACTCGGCAGCCGCGAGCTCACCGCCGGCTCCGATGTCGACCTCATTCTGCTCTACGACCACGACGCGAATGCCGACGAGTCCGACGGCGACAAGCCGCTCGCACCATCGCACTACTATACCAGGATGACGCAGCGGCTGATCGCGGCTGTCTCGGCGCCGACCGCCGAAGGCGTTCTCTACGAGCTCGACCTGCGCTTGCGGCCATCCGGCAACAAGGGGCCGGTGGCCACCCACATCGATGCCTTCAAGAAATACCAGCGCCAGGAGGCCTGGACCTGGGAGCACATGGCGCTGGCCCGGGGGCGCGCCATCGGCGGCGACGCGGCCCTTTGCGCCGAGGTCGAGGCCGAGGTGGCGGCACTTCTGGCCTTGCCGCGCGACGCCGCCAAGGTGAGGGCGGAGGCATCCGAGATGCGCGCGCTGATCGAGAAGGAAAAATCGCCGCGCGATCTCTGGGACATCAAGCTCATCTCCGGCGGCCTCATCGACCTCGAATTCATCGCGCAGGTGGCGGTTATAACCGGGCAGGTCGAAGCCGGCCGCAGGGTGACCGCGACCGGCGAAATCCTGGCGCATCTGTCGCCGGATTTCGCCGAGGCTGACGTCAGGCAGCAGCTTTGCGAAGCCTACCAACTCTATCTGGCGCTGACCCAGATGACGCGGCTTTGCCTCACCGGTGCATTCGAACGCGATGACGTTCCGCCGGGATTGTCGGATCTGCTTCTGGCGGTGACTGACCTGCCGGATTTCGGTGTGCTGGAAGCACATCTCAAGGAAACGTCGCAAAAGGTCAGAAAGGATTTCGACCTTTTGCTTCGTACGAAACGGTTGTGAGGGCGTGAAGCGCTGGCGGCTGTTTCGGATCGCATCGGGGGTGACGATGCAACAGGAGATACCCATGAGAAAGACAACCGGACTTGCCCTTGCCTTCATCGCGCTTGCCGGCGCCGTCGGCACCACCGCCTATGCCGAGAACAATGCCAGCGCCAGAATGCGCGAGGGCACCATGATGCGCCTCGACAAGGCGATGAAGGATTCCAACGGCACCATCAGCTTCGACCAGTTTTCCGACGCCATGAACGCGCGGCTGAAGAAGCTGGTCGCCGATAATGGCGGCAAGCTGACAGTCGCCCAGCTCGCTGACGCGCTGGAGAAGGCGCGGTTCGAGGAAATGGCCAAGCGCATCGTTGCCCGCTACGACAGCAAGGGCGACGGCACGCTGACCACGGACGACATCACCGGGCGCGAGAAAAAGGTGTTCGCGATGCTCGACCGCAACAATGACGGCAAGATCGAGCGCAACGAACTACCGAAGAACGGCCGCATGGGCCGCCACCACCAATGGGACGGCGGCGACGACAGCATGGAGTGAGTGGCGATATGTCTCCGGCGGCGAAAGCCGCCGGAGCCCTTACATGACCGCGGCTACTCAGTCCTTGAACGCGGCGGAGAGCACCGCTGGCATTGGCGGGCCGTCAGGCCGCCGCCTTCACCGCCGGCTGCGCCTTCTTCACCGGGATGCGCACCGACACGATGGTGCCGACGCCTTCGGTCGAGCGGATTTTCAGCGCTCCTCCTTGCAACTCGGCCAGCGAGCGCGAGATGGCAAGGCCGAGGCCGGAACCGGCGTGGTTCTTCGAAAACTGGTTCTGCACCTGTTCGAAGGGGCGGCCAAGCTTGCTCAGTGCCTCCTTCGGAATGCCGCAGCCATTGTCCTCGATGGTCAGCACCAGCGCGCCTGACGTGTTGCGGGCGCGCACCGAGATATGGCCGCCCTGGCCGGTGAACTTCACCGCATTCGACAGCAGATTGATGGCGATCTGCTTGATCGCCCGGCGGTCGGCGAACAGCGTCATCGTATCGGCGATGCGGGTTTCGACCGTGATCGATTTCTCCGCCGCCTGCAGCGAGATCACCCGCACCGTCTCGCGGATCAGCGGGCAGAGATCGATTTCCTCGCGGTCCACCGAGAATTGGCCGGCTTCGATCTTCGACATATCGAGTATGTCGTTGATGACGCCGAGCAGATATTTGCCGCTGCCGTTGATGTCGTTGGCATATTCCTCGTAGCGCGGCGAACCGAGCGGCCCGAACAGGCCTTGTTCCATCAGTTCGGAGAACCCGATGATGGCGTTGAGCGGCGTGCGCAGCTCGTGCGACATGTTGGCTAGGAATTCGGATTTGGCCCGATTGGCGGCCTCGGCGCGCTCGGTTTCCTTCATATATTCGCGGTTGAGCTCGACCAGTTCCTTGGCGCGCTCTTCCTCGGCCCGGCGGGCGAGGCTGAGGTCGTGGATGGTCGCCATCAGCCGGCGCTCGCTGTCGACCAGCTTTTCCTGGTGCAGCTTGATCTGGGTGATGTCGGAGCCGACGGAGACCGTGCCGCCGTCCCGGGTCCTCAGTTCGTTGACCTGCAGCCAGCGGCCGTCGGAGAGCTGCCGCTCGAAGGTTGCGCCCCCTTGCGGCCCGTTGGTGTTGGCCAGCCGCCGTTCAGAGGCGAAGGCCAGCATGCGCTCTTCAAGCACGGCGCGCGCAGCGCCCGGCATGACGTCGCGGTCCGACAGGCCGTTGTCCTTCTGGTATTTGGAATTGCACATGATCAGGCGCTGGGCGGCATCCCACAGCACGAAGGATTCGTTGATGTTTTCGATCGCGGTCCGCAGGCGCAGGTCGGCCGCCTCCGAGCGCAGCGCCAGATGCCGCTGCTCGGTGACGTCGACGGCAATGCCGATCAGCTGGATCTCAGGCGCTTCCGGGTCGATCACCTGGGCCCTGGCGCGCATCCACACCCACTGGCCGTCGGCGTGACGCATCCGGAACACCTGGTCGATATGGTCGATCTCGCGCTCGACGATTTTGTTGGCGAGCTCGAACAGGTCGCCGTCCTCGGGGTGGATGATGTCGTCGACCTCGCCGAACGACAGCATCGAGTTGCAGGGCTCGTAGCCCAGCATGTCGTACATCGAGCGCGACCAGTACATCTTGCCGCGCACCATGTCCCAGTCCCACAGGCCGCAGCGACCGCGAACCAGCGCCATGTCGATGCGCTGATGGGCTTCGAGATAGATGCGGTCGGCTGTCTGGGCGCGCGATGCCTGGCCGAAATAGGCGTAGAGGATGATGATCAGCACGCCGGCTGTCAGCACAAACAGCGTGACGTTGAGCGAGACGGTCTTGCGCCAGTTGTCGAACGCCGCTTCCTGCGGCACCAGCACGGCCGCGGCGTTCTTGCGGTCCCGGGTCAGGCTCACCGCCGCGTACCAGTCCTGGCCGCCGATGCTGACATCCATGACCCCGGCGCGGTCGCCGAACATGAACAGCGGCTGGCCGTCCAGCACCAGGCTGTCCAGCGATCGCCCTTGCCAGCCGGTCGACAGCGGCGACACGGCAATGATCTTGAAGGCGCTGTCGGTGATCACAAGCACATGGCTTCTGCCCATGGCGCCCTGGCGGCTCGTGCTTTCCAGAAGATCAATTGCACCGCTGGATGCCGCGGTCGGGTCGGCCGAGATTGCGTTCGCCATCTGGCCGGCGGCGAGACCTAGCACCGCCTTGCCGTCGCGCTCGGCCTCGTCGCGCTCGTTCATCAGCGACAGCACGCGCAGTGCGGCGATGACGATCAGGAAGATGATGATGAGAGCCGGTATCGAACGGCGCAGAAGGGGTTCGGCAGCCAGGAGCCGCCGGTAGGCTGGTTCAGCGATGAGCCGCGTATTGCCGGCGAGGCCGTCGCCTCGCGCCTTGCGCCGCTCAAAAGCCGTCCCTTCGGGCGCGCCCCACGCGTCCGCCTTGGCCATAAATGGCACTCCCCGAATTTCCGTACGCTTGACGATCCGGCAACACCGCACATCCGAATCGTCTGTAAAGAATCAAAGGTGATTCGCCTTGTCCAGAGGCGCGGCCGAAAAACATTAAAAATTGATTGAAATAACGCTGAAATCCCTCCCCTTGAGGGGAGGGTGGCCCGAAGGGCCGGGTGGGGTCCTCGGCGAAGCGCTCGACTCTCTCAATCACGGTCGAAGTTGGTCGAGGTCGCGCACTGCCGCAACGACCCCACCCGTCCATCCGCCTTCGGCGGCTGTCCACCGTCCCCTCAAGGGGGAGGGATCAGGCCAGCGTTCGCTCCACAATGTCCCGCAAATCCGCCGACAGGTTCTCGGCACCGGCGATGGCCAGCAGCGCTTCCCTGGCCTTGGCTTGCCTGCCCGGCTCCAGCGAGCGCCACGAGCGCAGCGCTGTCGCCAGCCTGGCCGCCACTTGCGGATTGCGTTTTTCAACCTCGAGTACGGTCTGGGTAAAAAACCGGTAGCCTTCGCCATCGGCGCGGTGGAAGCCGGTCTGGTTGGCGCTGGCGAATGTGCCGACCAGCGAGCGCACCCGGTTCGGATTGGCCATCGAGAAAGCTGCGTGACCAGTCAGCTCGCGTACCGTGTCGACTGTCCGGCGTCCCGGCACGCTGGCCTGGATCTGGAACCATTTGTCCATGACCAGCGGATCGGCGCCATAACGCGCCTCGAAATCGGCCAGCGCCTTGATCGCCTCCGGCGAACCGTCATGGCGGTGCGCAAGGACGGTCAGCGCTGCGGCGCGGTCGGTCATGTTGGTCGCGGTTTCGAAATGCCGGGCGGCGAGCGCAGCACCTTTCGGCAGCAGCGAGAGGTAGTCGAGCAGGATGTTGCGCAGCGCGCGGCGTCCCGCACTTGCCGCGTCGGGGCTGAACGGCCCGTCGCCGGCGAGGCGGCCGTATAGGTCGGTGAACGTTTGCTGATTGGCGCGCGCGATTGCCAGCGCCAACGCCTCGCGAGCGGCAAAGATGGCGTCGGGATCGATGTTCGTGCCGATGTCGCGGGCAATGTCGGCCTCGCCCGGAAGTGACAGCGCCAGCGCCCGGTAGGCAGGTTCCAGGGTCTCGTCGCCGGCGATCTTGCCGGCAAGTCCGGTCAGCCTGGCGGTGAAAGCCGGCTTCGCGCCGCCGAGGATCTGGCGGAAGGCCGCTATCAGCGCATCGGTGAGCAGCGTGTTGAACGCCTGCCAGCGCGCGAAGGCATCGCTGTCATGGCCGGCGAGGAAGAACTGGTCGTCGGCCTTCTGCTCGACCGAAAGTGTGATCGGCGCCGAAAAGCCGCGATTGAGCGACACCGCCGGCCGCTCCGCAACGCCTGAGAAGCGCACCATATGTCGGCGCTTGCGGATGTGGATAACGCCGTCCTCGACGGTGGCTCCCTCGACGCCATCATAGGCGACCGGCTCACCGCCCGCGCCGACCAGCCCGAAGGCGAGCGGAATGTGCATCAGGCGCTTGCGGCTCTCCGACGGTGTCGGCGGCACCGACTGCTCGATCTCGAGCGTAAACTCGCGCGTCGCCGGATTGTGCGTCGAACTGACGGTCAGGTTCGGCGTGCCCGCCTGGTGATACCAGAGCGCGAACTGCGACAGGTCGCGCCCGGAGACGTCCTCGAACACCTTCAGGAAGTCCTCGATCGTCGCGGCCTCGCCGTCATGGCGCTCGAAATAGAGATCCATGCCGGCGCGGAAAGCCTCGGCCCCGAGAATCGTGCGGATCATGCGCACGACTTCCGAGCCTTTTTCGTAGACGGTCGCCGTGTAGAAATTGTTGATCTCGCGGTAGCGGCGCGGCCGCACCGGATGCGCCAGCGGTCCCTGGTCCTCGGGGAACTGGTGTGCCCTCAGCGTGCGCACTTCGGCGATGCGCTTGACCGCGCGCGAGCGCTGGTCGGCGGAGAATTCATGGTCGCGAAAGACCGTCAGCCCTTCCTTGAGGCAGAGCTGGAACCAGTCGCGGCAGGTGATCCTGTTGCCGGTCCAGTTGTGGAAATACTCATGCGCGATGATCGCCTCGATATTGGCGAAATCGGCATCGGTGGCGGTTTCCCGGTCGGCCAGCACATACTTGTCGTTGAAAATATTGAGGCCCTTGTTCTCCATGGCCCCCATGTTGAAGTCGGAAACGGCGACGATGTTGAAGACGTCGAGGTCGTATTCGCGGCCGAAGGCCTGCTCGTCCCATTGCATCGAGCGCTTCAGCGCATCCATGGCGTGGCCGGCAAGCCCCTCCTTGCCTGGCTCGACATAGATGCCGAGTTCGACCTCGCGCCCGGACATGGTGACGAAATTGTCCGCAACCTTGCCGAGATTGCCGGCCACCAGCGCAAACAGATAGGACGGCTTGGGGAAGGGGTCGTGCCAGACTGCAAAGTGCCAGCCGTCGGCAAGCGCGCCGCTTTCGACCGGATTGCCGTTTGAAAGCAACAGCGGCGCTTCGTCCAACCTTGCCTCGATACGCACGGTATAGACCGACAGGATGTCGGGGCGGTCGAGGAAATAGGTGATGCGGCGAAAGCCCTCGGCCTCGCATTGCGTGCAATAGACATTGCTGGAGCGGTAGAGGCCCATCAGCGCCTCATTGCTGGCCGGCGCGATCTCGGTCTCGAGCAGCAGCTGGAAACGGGCCGGCGGCCTCAAAATGGTCAGCTGGTCCGGCGTGGCGAGATACTCGGCCGGGGCAAGCTCGCGACCGCCGATGGCAATGCGCTTGAGCACCAGCCCGTCGCCGTCCAGCACCAGCGACGTCGAGGCGGCGGCGCCATCGCGGCGTTCGATCGTCAGCACTGCGGTGATACGCGTTGCGTCTGGCGAAAGGCGGAAGGTGAGGCCGGTTTGCGGGATGGAAAAGTCGTTGGGGCGGTAGTCTTCGAGCTTGAAGACCTGGCCGGTATCGGTTCGCATTCCCTTGGGTTTCCCTGTCGCTATCGGAGCCGCTGACGTGTCCTGGCCCATTAATCTAAAGTTGCGCGCTCTTTACACGAAACGGTCACTCGACAAAACTGCGCCAATGCCTATTTCGGGGCGTTCCCCTTCCGCCATCATCGTGAGGCCTTGATGACCGTCGTCAGATCGAAGTTCGGCATGGGCGCCTGTGTACCGCGTCGTTCGACGCGCATCTCAGCGGAGATCCGGGAAGCAACAAAACAGTGAAAGCCGGGCCTGGAGACGAAGCGGGCGGGAAACTGTCCGATCATCCCGGCGCGCATCGGCCCAATAATCGATGTCGATTTTTGGAAAGCACGATGCGCAGATTTAAAGTGTCAGAGCGTCCTTTGCGCGTCGAAGACGACGCGCGGCGCTCTAATGTTCTCACCGGGATCATGCTCAAGGTCATGTCGGTGGCGGTCTTTGTCGGCATGCAAACCTGCATCAAGGCCGCCGGCACTTTGCCGGCCGGCCAGATCGTCTTCTTCCGCTCCTTCTTCGCCATCTTCCCGATCATCGCCTTCCTGGCCTTCAAGAGAAAACTCGGTACGGCGTTCGCCACCAAACGCCCGCTGAACCACATTGCGCGCGGTGTCGTCGGCGTTTGCGCCATGGGGCTCGGCTTCTTTGCGCTGACCCGGCTGCCGCTGCCTGAGGCGATCACGCTGAACTATGCCCAGCCTTTGCTGGTGGTGGTGTTCTCCTCGCTATTCCTCGGCGAAGCCATTCGCGTCTATCGCTGGAGCGCGGTTGCGGTCGGTCTGGTCGGCGTGCTGATCATCTCCTGGCCGGAGCTGACGCTGCTCACGTCGGGCGTCGCGCTCGGCGATCAGGAGGTGCTGGGCGTCATCGCTGCTCTTGTTTCTGCAGCAATCTCCGCCAATGCCATCCTGCTCGTGCGCAATCTTGTCCAGACTGAACGAACAGCGACCATCGTGTTGTGGTTCTCGGCGACGGCGAGTGTCATGGCGCTGCTTACGCTGCCCTTCGGCTGGCAGGCGCTGACGCCGCTGCAGGCCGGTCTGCTGGTCGCAGCAGGGTTCTGTGGCGGGCTGGCGCAGATTTTGATGACGGCGGCGTACCGCCGTGCCGAAGCTTCGGTGGTGGCGCCGTTCGAATACACCTCGATGATCCTCGGCGTGGTCGTCGGCTATTTCGCCTTTGGCGATATCGCCACCATCAACACGCTCGTCGGCGGTGTGATCGTCGTTGCCGCCGGCATGTTCATCATCTGGCGCGAGCGCCAACTCGGCCTGGAACGCACCCGAACGCGCAAGGCAGCGCCACCACAGGGGTGAGGAGGTCCGCGGGGTTGGCTCAGTTAGCTTCCGCACGTTCCTTCGCCAGCCGCACCAGCACCGCTCGCGTCTGCTCGTCGGCCGGGAAGAAAGACTCGATCGCCAGTTCCGACAGCGTCACGTCAAGCGGCGTGCCGAAGACGGTGATGGTGCTGATGAAGGACAGCACCTGGTCGCCATGCGCCAGCCGCAGCGGATGGACGATGCCGTTGGGCTCGACCGGCACCGGCCGCGCACCCTTGAGCCCGGACGGATAGGTTCGCAATTCGCGCTCCAGCTCGACCAGGACGGGATCGCCGGCGGCATCGTTCTGGTGTTTCAGCCGCTCCAGCAGATGCGCCCGCCATTCCGCGAGATTGACGATGCGCGGTGCGATGCCGTTCGGGTGCAGGCTGAGGCGCAGCACATTGACCGGCGGCTGGAGCAGCGACGGCTCGGCAACATCGGCCAGAAACGGGCCGATGGCGGCATTGGCGGAAATCAGGTTCCAGTGCCGGTCGACGGCCAGGGCGGGGAACGGCTCATGCCCTTTGAGCACGCTCTCGACCGCGGCAAGCGCCGGCGCCAGCGTCGCATCTGTGAGTGGCCGCTCGCTGAAGCTCGGGGCAAAGCCGGCAGCCAGCAACAGCTGATTACGCTGCCGCAGCGGAATCTCAAGCTGCTCGGCCAGATGCAGCACCATCTCGCGCGAGGGCGCGGCGCGGCCGCTTTCGACGAAGGAGAGATGACGCTGGGAAATCTCAGCCTCCATTGCGAGATCAAGCTGGCTCATGCGCCGGCGCGTGCGCCATTCGCGGATCAGGCTGCCGGCGGAGGTTTGGGCTGTTGTCATGGGGGATGAGTAGGCCGGGGAGAGGCGTATTTCAATTACCTGGGAGGTCATTGGCGCGGTTCTCCCTTCTCCCCCTGTGGGAGAAGGTGGCCGAGCGAAGCTCGGTCGGATGAGGGGTGTTCCAGGGAACGCCAACGTCTCACTCCGCTGGAACACCCCTCATCCGTCTCGGCGCTGCGCGCCGATCCACCTTCCCCCACAAGGGTGGAAGGAAGAGGCGCGCTTCACCCCACCTCCCGCAACTTCGCCTTCACCTCGAGAAAATCCCGCCAGGCCAGCTTCTTGTGCGCAGGGGTCCGCAAGAGATAGGCCGGATGCAGCGTCGGCATCGCCGGAATGGCGACACCGGAAGCCGTGGTGTGGACGCGCCAATTGCCGCGCAGGCGCAGGATGCCCTCGGTAGTGTTGAGCAGGGTTTTGGCCGAAGGGCCGCCGAGATTGACCAGGACCTTCGGATTGACCAGCTCTATCTGCCGCTCGATGAAGGGACGGCAGATTTCGGTCTCGTGCGGCGTCGGCGTGCGGTTGCCGGGTGGCCGCCAGGGAATGACGTTGGCGATATAGACCGAAGTCCGGTCAAGCCCGATCGCCGCCAGCATGCGGTCGAGCAGCCGGCCCGAGCGGCCGACGAAGGGCAGGCCCTCAATATCCTCGTCGCGGCCGGGCGCCTCGCCGACCAACATCACCGAACCTTCCGGATTGCCGTCGGCAAAGACCAGGTTCTTGGCGGTGAATTTGAGGTTGCAGCCATCGAACGACGCCATGTGCTGGCGCAGTTCGTCGAGCGTCGAGGCACTTGCCGCCATTTGCCGGGCCAGGGCCGCCTGTGCCTCGTCGGGCACCGTCGCCATGGCCGGAACGGAACGCGCCGGCGCGTCCGGCACCCGGCTTGCGTCCAGCCCGGGGCTGGCGGCGGCTTGTTCCGGAAACTTGTTTTCGCGAGGCGGCGCGGCAGGGGCCGTTGTGCGCTCGGGGCGCTTCGGTGCTGCCCCGGCAAACCGGTTCACCGGCGCGTCCTCCAACGCTTCGTCGACACCGGCAGAGGCGTAGAAGGCGAGCAACTCGGCCAGGTCGGATCGGTTGTTGGGGGAGGCGGCAGCCATACCGGGCACATTCGTCCGCCGAGAGACGATTTGCAAGGTTGGGCGGTTAGTAATCTCCCCCTCAAGGAGGGAGATTACGCGCTCGTCGGCTTTCGCCAATCACGAAGGGCATTTCGTGGCGATTTTCACGGCGTCTGCCGCTTACCCCGTCGGTATCCGCGGATCCTGCACCAGATAGAACGTCCAGCGCGGCGTGTAGTCGGTGATCAGAAACTCGAAGCGTCCCCTCTTCAGCGGGTCGATCTGTCCACTCTTGAACAAGAGCCGGTCATAGGGTTCGAAATCGCGGTCGAAATCGGCGTACGCGCTCGACAGGATGTTGTCGGGCGTCTTGTTGCGCTGGTCGAAGGACAGGCCGTCGCCGAACACGCTCGGCTGGTTGAGTATCTCCTGCAGTTCGAACTGGAATTCGACCCAGGCCTGGCCGCTGTTGTTGAGCACCTCGATACGCATGTACAGGATGCCGTTGGCGAATTCGCCGTTGGTGCTGAACGGCTGGATCGGTTTGGTGGTGCGGATGGTGAGCGTCACCGGCGTTGACGAATTCAGCTCCTCGGAGATGACCAACGGATCTTCCTTGGTGCCGGTGCCCGAGGCGCCGGTGATGTGGAAACCGCCAAGCTCGTCGGAAAAGGAATAGGCGCCGGTCGCCCACACCTTCACCGGCTCGGCCTGAGCGCGAACCGGCGTAAGCATTGAAAGGGCGAGAAGGATCGCTCGGCAGGTCCGGCCGGGCGGAAGGGGGAAGCGCGTCAATGAATAGCCGGACGGCGTGCGCATGGAAATAAGTATGGCCGATAAGAGAGCCGTCGAACAATTAAAATATGGGACGCTGAGCGCGGCCGCGCGCAAAACGCTTGCGGCAGAGTTGTCATCCGCGACTTTTTGTCGAAATCGGCATTGTCACGTCAGCGCCGGTTTCCTGTCGCGGATTGATGCGCTATGCAGCGCAGGAGCCAGCAAAATGCCGGAAACGGTTGGCCAGAGCGGAGGGGTTGATGAGCGAGATCGAACGCGAGAGCATGGAATTCGACGTGGTCATCGTCGGGGCCGGCCCGGCGGGCCTTGCCGCAGCGATCCGTCTCAAGCAGGTCAATCCCGAGCTTTCCGTCGTGGTGTTGGAAAAGGGCGGCGAGGTTGGTGCCCACATTCTGTCAGGCGCCGTCGTCGATCCCATAGGCATCGACCGCCTGTTGCCGGGCTGGCGCGAGGAAGATGGCCACCCCTTCAAGACGCCGGTTACGGCCGACGATTTCCTGGTGCTCGGCCCCGCCGGCTCGTTCCGTCTGCCCAATATCCTGATGCCGCCGCTGATGAACAATCACGGCAACTACATCGTCTCGCTCGGCAATGTCTGCCGCTGGCTGGCAACCAAGGCTGAAGCGCTAGGCGTCGAAATCTATCCGGGCTTTGCTGCCGCCAGCCTCGTCTACAACGATGCCGGCGCGGTCACGGGCGTCATCACCGGCGACATGGGCGTCGAAAAAGACGGCACACATGGCCCGGGCTTTGCGCCGGGCATGGCGCTGATGGGCAAATACGTGCTGATCGGCGAGGGCGCGCGCGGTTCGCTGTCCAAGCAGCTGATCGCAAAATACAAACTGTCCGACGGCCGTGAGCCCGGCAAGTACGGCATCGGCCTCAAGGAGCTGTGGCAGGTCAAGCCCGAGAACCACCAGCCGGGCCTGGTGCAGCACTCCTTCGGCTGGCCGCTCGACCTAAAGACAGGCGGCGGCTCCTTCCTCTACCACCTGGAGGACAACCAGGTCGCGGTCGGCTTCGTCCTGCATCTAAACTACAAGAACCCCTGGCTGTCGCCCTTCGAGGAATTCCAACGGTTCAAGACGCATCCGGCGATATCGCGCACCTTCGAGGGCGCCAAGCGCATCGGCTATGGCGCGCGCGCCATTACCGAAGGCGGCTGGCAGTCGGTGCCGAAACTCTCCTTCCCCGGCGGCGCGCTGATGGGGTGTGCGGCGGGCTTCGTCAACGTGCCGCGCATCAAGGGTTCGCACAATGCGGTGCTGTCCGGCATGCTGGCGGCCGAGCATGTCGCGCAAGCGATCGGCTCCGGCCGCGCCAATGACGAGCTGTCGTCTTATGAGGACGCCTGGCGCGCGACCGATATCGGCAAGGATTTGAAGAAGGTCCGCAACGTCAAGCCGCTCTGGTCGCGCTTCGGCACCATTATCGGCGTCGGCCTCGGTGGTCTCGACATGTGGCTGAACACGCTGTTCGGCTTCTCGCCCTTCGGCACGCTGAAACATGGCAAGGCCGATTATGCCACGCTTGAGCCCGCGGCCAAGCACAAGAAGATCGCCTATCCCAAAGCGGACGGCGTGCTGACCTTCGACCGCCTGTCCTCGGTGTTCCTGTCCAACACCAATCACGAGGAAAACGAGCCGGTGCATCTCATCGTCGGCGACATGGAGTTGCAGAAGCGTTCCGAGCATGATGTCTTTGCCGGGCCTTCGACCCGCTATTGCCCGGCCGGTGTTTACGAATGGGTCGACAAGGACGGCAACGCCGCCGCCGATCCGTCTGCCAAGGATGTGCGCTTCGTCATCAACGCGCAGAACTGCGTGCACTGCAAGACCTGCGACATCAAGGATCCCAACCAGAACATCAACTGGGTGCCGCCACAAGGCGGCGAAGGCCCGGTCTATCAGGGCATGTGAGCCTCACCGACCGGGACCGTCTCAACCAGCAAAAATGGCGGCGATGGCCGGGTTTACCAAGGCATGTAAGGCGCTCGGCGCCAAGATTGTTGAAACCGTCGTCTGCTTGTGGTCTCATTGCCGCGTCCATGGGGAAAATGGCATGCGCGTGTTGGTCTTGTTTTGCGTCGCCGTCATAAGCGCGGCCTGCGGCGTCGTCGGGACGGCGTCGGCGGGGGTGAAAACCGTCGTCAAGACGCGAACCTATGACATCACCGGCACGACAGGTGCCGGTCTGGTTATCGCCATGAACCGCAGGGGCCCCAAGCACGGTTTCATGACCCACGCCATCGCGCAGACAAGCTACACCGCCGACTGGAGCCTGGACGTGGGTCAGGTCAACGGCGTCTGCCGCCTGCGCCAGGCCAATGGAACGCTCAACATCGCCTACACCTACCCGCGCGTCGCCTCGGCCGTCACGCCGGCGCTGCGCAAACGCTGGAACCGGTTTTTCACAGGCGTTCTCGCTCATGAAGGAACCCATGGCCGTATCGCCGGGCAGATGATGCAGGCTGCCGAGCGGTCGGTTCGCGGCCTGAAATTTGCCAACGATCCGCAATGCAACAAAACGCGCGTCGAAGCCACGCGGCGCTTGCAAGCCACTTCCAAGCTCTATGAGGCAAAACAGATCGCGTTCGACGCGCGCGAGCACAGTGAAGGCGGCCATGTCGAGCGCATCATCGAGGCCTTGGTAGGCTTGTGAAACCGTAAGCCCCGTGGCGTACGATCTAGCCGCCCATGCTGGGCTGGGTCAGCGACACAGTCGCGGTAGAATCCTCGTCGACCGGCTTGGTCTCGTCGCGAATCAATGAAAATTCCACCATCACCGGCAGATGGTCGGAGCCGGTCTCTTCCATCTGCGTCGACGACAGGATGGTCACCCCGCCCTTCGAAAACACCTGGTCGATCGGCAGGCCCACATAGCGCCGCAGGAAATCGGGCAGGGTCCGGTGGATCCAGGTCGGTCCGGCCGACGGCATCACGGTCAGTCCGCCGAGCGAGGCAACGCGCCGTACCGCGGCGCTCCACGGCACGGCATTGCAGTCGCCGGCCATGATCGCCGTCTCGCCGAGCGAGGTGAGCGTCTCGGTCAACTCGCCGATCTGCCAGTATTGTTCCTTCGGCCACGGCCAGCTCAAATGGATCGCCGCGACATCGACCGGAGTGCCGCCGAAATCGACGGTGGCGGCCGCCATCGCGCCGCGCGGTTCGCAATGCGGCTCGGTGCCGGCCGCAAAGGGTCGCCGGGACAAAAGCGCCACGCCCCACACGCCGTCGGGATGGGCGCACAGGATGCGATAGGGATAGGCGTTCTCGATATAGCCGAGTTCGGTCGCCCACATGGCCGATACTTCGTCGAGCGTGATCACGTCCGGGTTGGTCCTGGCGATCAGCGAAAGAACCTTCTTGGGTGTCGGATTGTTGAAACGCAGGTTCATCTGCAGCAGCCGGTAGACCGGTTCGTTGCCGGGCGCGGCGTCATTGGCGGCCTGCACCGGCCACAGGCGCGGCAAGGTGCTCAACGTGCTGGCGAAGGCGGCCACGGCCAGCAGCAGGCCCACGCCCGCCTGCAGGCGAAACGAGGTGGCGAGCAGCGGCAGCGCAATCAGCCCCATCAGCACGGCAAAATGGATGCGGAAATGGGCGAAGGAATCGAAGGCCGGATGCAGTGCGCCAAAGAACCCGGCTACAAGCGCGGCCGAGAGGCCGAGCATTGCCAGGAACGCCATTGAAGCCATCATCTTTCGCACGCGTGCCATCAGACCGGGTTTTGCCCATAGACCGGGTAATACATTGCCGAGGTATCAGGCCTTTATCGGCTGAAATGCGGCCCAATCAAGATGACGAAACGCCTCGCGGCAAACATTTACGGCAAGCCGGTCTACTGAAAGGCCGTCTCCGAAAAGCTTCTCAGCTTGCGCGAATGCAACCGTTCCATCGGCATTTCCGCCAGCTTCTCCATCGCCTTGATGCCGATGGTCAGATGCTGCGCCACTTGCCGCTTGTAGAATTCGGTCGCCATGCCGGGCAGCTTCAACTCGCCATGCAGCGGCTTGTCGGAGACGCAAAGCAGCGTGCCGTAGGGCACGCGGAAGCGGAAGCCATTGGCGGCGATCGTGGCCGATTCCATATCGAGCGCGATGGCGCGCGACTGCGACAGCCGCTGCACCGGTCCGCGCTGGTCGCGCAGTTCCCAGTTGCGGTTGTCGATGGTGGCGACGGTGCCGGTGCGCATGATGCGCTTGAGATCGTAGCCGGAAAGTCCGGTGACTTCGGCGACCGCCTCCTGCAGCGCCACCTGGATCTCGGCCAGCGGCGGTATCGGCACCCACACCGGCAGGTCATCGTCCAGCACATGGTCTTCCCGGACATAGGCATGCGCCAGCACATAGTCGCCCAGCGCCTGAGTGTTGCGCAGGCCGGCGCAATGGCCGAGCATCAGCCATGCATGTGGCCGCAGCACCGCGACATGGTCGGTGATCGTCTTGGCGTTGGACGGGCCGACGCCGATGTTGACCATGGTGATGCCGCCATGGTTCGGCTTCTTCAGATGATAGGCTGGCATCTGAGGCAGGCGCGGCGCCGCCACGCCTTCGCTGGGTGCGTTTTGCCCTGCCTTGGTGATGACATTGCCCGGTTCGACGAATTCGGTATAGCCGTGGCCGCCTTCAGCCATCTGGGCCCGCGCGCGGGCGACGAACTCGTCGATGTAGAACTGGTAGTTGGTGAACAGCACGAAGTTCTGGAAATGCTGCGGGCTGGTCGCCGTGTAGTGCGTCATGCGGTGCAGCGAATAGTCGATGCGCTGCGCCGTGAACGGCGCCAGCGGCCTTGGTTCGCCGAACGCGACCTCGAAGGTGCCGTTGGCGATCTGGTCGTCGGTGCCGTCAAGATCCGGCACGTCGAACAGGTCGCGGATCGGCCGTTTGATGCGGTCGGCGGCGGCGCCATCGACATGGGTTCCTTCAAGGAACGCGAAATGCAGCGGGATCGGCGTGGTCGATTCCGAAACCGTTACCGGCACGCCGTGATTGCGCATGATCAGGCGAAGCTGCTCTACGAGATAGCGTTCGAACAGCACCGGCTGGGTGATGGTGGTCGAGAAATGCCCGGGGGTCGGCATGTGGCCGTAGGCCTGGCGCGAGTCGATCTGGGTGAACGAATTGGTGGTGACGCCGATCTCCGGGTAGAAGGCGCGGTAGCGCTTGCTTTCGTCGCCGCCGGCGGCAAGCGTGGCAAAGGAGTCGCGCAGAAACTTGGTGTTGCGGTCGTAGAGCACCTGCAAGGCGGCCACGGCCTTTTTGGCGTCGTCAAAGCTCTGCTTGCCGAAAGGCTCCGGCATGACGACCGATTCGATAGCTTGTGGGTAGATTCGCTTTTCCATGGCTCAATATAGAGACTTGAGGCCGCACTTGGGAGGGGAGGGTGGCCGCCAAGTGGTCGATTTATTCGTCCACGCCCAAGGTGTGCTGAGATTCAGGTAAGGCTGAGCCGGAGTCGAGGACGGGCGCGAAGCGACCAAACTGGTTGGCTTCGAGAACCGGAGCGGAGCGTACTCGAAGCATGTGAGCACCAAGGCCGCCACTTGCAGGCCGGCACCACCTTAATACCGGCACTAGCCGCGCTGCAGACTGACCAGCAAGACAAAGCCGACGCCATGCTTCTTCGTCGCCGGCGCGTCGATCGTCGTGTCGGCATTGGCCCGCATCATCGGCATGGCCAGGACCGGCGCCGACAGCACGACCAGAACGAGCGCCGCCCGCGGCAGGAGCCGAAGGGTCTGGAGGGCGTTGATGGCGATGCGGTTCATGGCTTTTGCTTTTCTGTTTGGATCTATGTCTTTGTCGTCTCAGGGGCGAAAATGGTTCATGCAATCGAATTGGCAGGAACTGGCTGCATCCCAGGAACGGGCAGAGCGGCCGGATTCGGACACGAGGATGGCGAAGAGCATCCCGAACAGGCTCATCAACAGGCAGACGATGGTGAAGCGGCGAGCGAGCATTTGCGTAGTGTCTCCTTGAACACGCCATCAAAATGCCCTGATGCGACTGAACCGGCGCTGATGCCGACGTTCATCTGCGGTTCAAAGTGATTGACGAGGTCTTAGAGAGAGCGTCGGTTCGGGTTTGCGCCGCCGCAAACGGCACGGTCGTCGCTATGGCGCGGACCGTCCTGCAAAAGAAAACGGGGTCTGTGAAGGCCCCGTTGGTCAACTCAAAGCAGCAAGATCAGAGCTTGTGCCAGGTCTGGCTCTTGCAGATCAGCCCGCCGAGCACGCAGCCGCTCATTTTGAGCGAGGTGCCCGACAGTGTTGCCTTGCCCGAATAGGTCTTGTCGTTTGCCGGATCGGTGATGTTGCCGGCATATTTGTTGGCCCCGGCCGCCTTGAGCGAACCGATGGTCTTCCCGGCATATTTGCCGGTCTTCAGGGTGATGGAGAATGAACCGCTGCCGCCGATAACTGCTGTGTCGCCGGCTTGTGTCTTCCAATTGCCTTCGATCGGATCGGCCCAAGCCGCACCAGCCATCATCACGGCGGCCGCCAGGGCCAAGCTCACTTTGCGAAACATATCTGTCCTCCCTGGTTTAGATGGGGCAGCCGCCTCTCTGCCCCTTACGCAAACGTAAGCTAATCCAGCTCCCGGCAAAACAAAAGCGTGCCGCGACGGAAGGTTTCGCAATTTTCATGCGGGGTCGGGAGAGTGCAGCCCGTGGAAATGAAACGATCGAGGCGTTGGCTTTGGTTCGCGTGGTTAGCAGAGTGTTGATCGGCGCCTTGCAAATTTTCGTCAAATCGGTCGAGAAACGGCGGGATTGCTGACTTTGTATCCTTAACGAATTTCCGCGTTTACCTCTTGTTTTAGCTTTGTTTTCTCCAAATTAAGCACGCCATTTAACGACGGATTCAAGGCTCGGCCTCATTCTCGGAAACATCGAAAGAGCGGCTCCCCAGGGAACACCGGGGGACAGAAGAGGCCCGCTCTCGGGAGCCAGACAGGGGAATAAAATGGCACGTTTTGAAATGCTTGAAGCCGGCTTCGGCGCCATGGGGGCAACTGCCCAGGCCGACATTCTTTTCGAACTGGGCATGATGTATGCGACCGGCCGCGATTGCGAGACCGATGTCGTTGCCGCCCACAAATGGTTCAACATCGCCGCCATCAAGGGCTCGGTCCGCGCCGCGGAACTGCGCTCGGAACTGTCGGCCGCAATGTCCAAGGTCGAGATCGCCAAGGCGCTGCGCGAAGCCCGCGAATGGATGACGATGCACTGAGATCGCGAGCAGATTATCGCAGGCAGATTATCGAAAACAGGGAAGCCCCGGGATCAAGACCGCAAAGACGGTCGGAACCGGTGAAACGACAAGGCCGCGACAAGACGGCCGACCATGAAAGAACAAGAACGCGGCAGGCCGGCACGGTCCAGTCGTGCACAATGGGGACGGCGGGCAGGTTTTCGTGGCGCGGGGGCGCATGGGGACTGCTACGAGCAAAAAGCCACGACCGGCCGGAACAGGCTGGCGTGGCTTTTTGCGTTGATGAGGCCCAATCGAGCGGCGCCGATGCGCCTAGACAGGCCCAATGAAGGATGAAATTGTCCCGCCTTCGGAAAGAAGCGCGGCCAGAGCGGCTGCGCGAGTGTGGGAGGAGTTCTATCACCATGAAAAAAATGGGTATTTTGAGCGCGGCCGTATTTGGCCTGATGATGAGCGCGCCGGTTGCCTTTGCCGATGACATCACCATTTCGGTGGTCGGCCCGATGACCGGACAGCTCGCCACGATCGGCGACCAGTTCAAGCAGGGCGCAACGGCAGCCGCCGACGCGATCAACGCCGCCGGCGGTGTCAACGGCTCGATGATCAAGCTCGACATCGAGGACGACCAGTGCGATCCCAAGCAGGCGGTTTCGGTGGCCAACCGGATCGTTGCCAACAGCGTCAAGTTTATTGACGGCCATGCCTGTTCAGGTTCGAGCATCCCGGCTTCCGCCGTCTACGCCGAGGCCGGCGCGCTGATGATGAGCCCGGCCTCTTCAAATCCCGAGCTGACCGATGCCGCCGCCAAGGCCGGCTGGCCGACGATCATGCGTCTCTATACGCGTGACGACGCGCAGGGCGCCTTCATTGGCCCGTGGATCGCCAAGAAATATGCCGGCAAGAATGTCGTTATCCTGCATGACAAGAGCGCCTACGGTCAGGGCGTTGCCGATGCCGTGAAGGCGACGATGAATGCCGGTGGCCTCAAGGAGATCGACTATGAAGGCATCAATGCCGGCGAGAAGGATTATTCGGCTCTCGTCACCAAGCTGAAGGACCTCAAGGCCGACGTTGTCTATTTCGGCGGCTATCACCCGGAAGCCGGGCTTATCCTGCGTCAGTCGGCCGAGCAGAGCGTCAAGTTCCAGCTGATCATGCCGGACTCGATCGCCTCGCCGGAATTCTGGCAGGTCGCCGGCCCCGCCGGTGAAGGCACCCTGTTCGTCTTCCCGTCGGACCCGCAGGCCAAGCCGGAAGCCAAGGAGGCCATCGCCAAGATCAAGGCGGGCGGCTTCGTGCCGGAAGGCTTTACGCTGTTCTCCTACGCCGTCGTTCAGGCGTTTGCAGAGGGCGTCAAGCGCGCCGGAACGGACGATCCGGTCAAGGTAGCCGAAGCGCTGAAGAACGGCACGCCTTTCAGCACCGTGGTCGGCGACGTGACCTTTGATGAGAAGGGCGATCTGAAGAACGCCAGCTACGACATCAACCAGTGGCATGACGGCAAATACGCGCCAATCGCGCAGTAATCGTCCGCGTACTCATGGCAATGGCCGGGCTTGTCCCGGCCATTTTTCGTTCAAGCCTCGGCTATGCAGCCTCGTCAACGAAGCGCACCAGCACCGTTCCGTCGGTGACCTGCGCGCCCTCGGTGGCGATTTCCGCGATCACGCCGTCATGGCTGGCCGCGATCGTGTGCTCCATCTTCATCGCTTCCAGGATCAACAGCGGCTGGCCCTTGATCACCCTTTCGCCCTTTGCCGCGCGCACCAGCTTGACCACGCCTGGCATCGGCGCGCGCAGGCTGCCGGAAGCGGCGGCCGCCTCGTCGGTGCGCGCCAGCGGATCCGGGACGAGGAAACTGTAGCCGACCGCGCCTTCGAACACGGTGACGTGGCCTGGCCAGCGGGCAAGGCGAGGGGCGGCGCGAAGATCATGCGAATTGACGCTGTCATAGGGCGCGTCCAGCGCCACCTCGAAGCGCCCGTCCGGCCGCACTGAAACACGCGCCAGTATATCGTCCTCGCCATGGCGCAGGCGCGTGCGGCGCGCAACGCTGTGGAAATGCGCATAGCCGGCAAGCGACGACCACGGATCGTTCGACGGCGGCAAGGCACCGGCGCCCGCCGCGGCAAGGGCCGCCGCGGCAACGATCCCGCAGCTCGGCGGGGCGACCGCGGTCAGCGCTTCCTGATGCCTGCCGATCAGGCCGGTATCGACATCACCGGCCGAAAAATCGGCGTCCGCGGCAAGTGCCGCGAGAAACGCGGTGTTGACGGTCGAGCCGGCAATCTCGGTCTGCGACAACGCAGTCCCGAGCGCATCGAGTGCCGCCTGCCTGTCCTTGGCGTGGACGACCAGCTTGGCGATCATCGGATCGTAGAAGGGCGAGATCGCATCGCCGGCCCGCACGCCGGTCTCGATGCGCATGCTGGCGCCTTCGGGCGCGTTGTCGGGAAACGCCAGGTGATGCAGCGTGCCGGTCGCCGGCAGAAACCCTTTCGCCGCGTCCTCGGCATAGATGCGCGCCTCGAAGGCGTGGCCGGAAAGCGTGATTTCGCTCTGCGTCTTCGGCAGCTTTTCGCCGGCGGCTACCCGCAACTGCCACTCGACCAGGTCGGTGCCGGTGACCATTTCGGTGACGGGATGCTCGACCTGCAGGCGGGTGTTCATTTCCATGAACCAGAAACGGTCGGCCTTCAGCCCTTGCGAGGCATCGACGATGAATTCGATGGTGCCGGCGCCGGAATAGCTGATCGCCTTGGCGGCCTTGACCGCCGCTTCCGTCATCGCCTCGCGCAGCGCCGGCGTCATGCCGGGCGCCGGCGCTTCCTCGATCACCTTCTGGTGGCGGCGCTGCGCCGAGCAGTCGCGCTCGTAGAGATGCACGGCATTGCCAAAATTGTCGCCGAATACCTGGACCTCGATGTGGCGCGGCTTGTCGACATATTTTTCGACCAGCACGCGGTCGTCGCCGAACGCGGCCTTGGCCTCGCGCCGTGCGCCTGACAGCGCTTCCGAAAAATCTTCGGGATGTTCGACGCGGCGCATGCCCTTGCCGCCGCCGCCTGCGCGCGCCTTGATCAGCACGGGATAGCCGATCTCACGCGCCTTGGACGCCAGCAGCACGATCTCCTGCGCCTCGCCATGATAGCCCGGCACCACCGGCACGCCGGCCTTTTCCATCAGCCGCTTGGCCGCATCCTTCAGCCCCATGGCGCGGATCGAGGCGGCCGACGGGCCGATGAATGTGAGCCCCGCCGCCACCATCTGGTCGACGAAATCGGGGTTTTCCGAGAGGAAGCCGTAGCCGGGGTGGATTGCTTCGGCGCCGGTCGCCAGCGCCGCCGCAACAATCCTGTCGCCGCGCAGATAGCTTTCGCCGACCGGCGAGGAACCGATATGCACTGCCTCGTCGGCCATTTCGACATGCAGGGCCTTGGCATCGGCGTCGGAATAGACGGCGACGGTGCGCACACCGAGCCTGCGTGCGGTGCGGATCACACGGCAGGCGATCTCGCCGCGATTGGCGATCAGGATCTTGGCGAACATGGAGCCTCCCGGGTTTGTCTCGGGCGGCGCCGGTCTGGCAGGAATGAGCCTATTTCGAAGCCGCGATTTTGCAGCCGCCGCTCGCGATCTGAACCTTCCACTTTTTCAGGCCAACCTGACAGCTTCGCAACGCCAACTCTTCCGCGGCCTTCTGAGATGGCGCGTTCAGCCGCGCACCGCAGATGATGTAAAGATCGTCGACGCGCGAGTAGAATGTGGTCGCGTAGGCCGAGTGGCCACTCGCCGCGACATAGGCGTTGTACGACTTCGTGCAGGGCTCCTTTGGATTCAGTGACAACGGAGGCCAGAATCGGGTGTCTCCCTTGCTGCCCGCCAGCGATCCAGCCGCCCCGATACCGGGTGCCGTAAATACGAGCAGGCCGGCAAGCATCGATACAGTAATTCGTTTGATGCGTGTCGATTTCATCTTGCGCCGCCCATTTGAAAAATGCCCAAGCCGATGCTTGTCGGCCTACTTCGATGCCGCAACTTCGCAGCCCGCCCCTGTAATGACCTTGTAATGGCTGCGGGCGGACTCGCAGGATTTCATCGCCCGTTCTTCGGCAGCCTTCTGTGACGGTGCATTCAAGCCCGAGCCGCAGATGATGTACAACGAACGGATCCGGGCATAGGGCGTGGTCGCATAGGCCGAATGGCCGCCGGCGGCCACATAGGCGTTGTAAGCCATGGTGCACTGGTCTTTCGGGCTTTTCGGCAAATACGGATAGAAATGGATGTCGCCTTTGCTTCCCGCCAGCGATGCCGCGGCGCCAACGCCGGGTACCGCAAATATAAGCAAGACTGCAAGTACCGACGCAGTCGTTTTTCCCGAATATTTCGGCCTCATCTTTACCCCATCCCCGTTGCCCAATGCGGAATGAACAATAGCGTCTATTCTCCAGTGCCGCCAGCCTGCTCACCGAAAATTTATTTTGCGTAGGTGGATGAACCATCTTATCCATGCAGACTAGCATCCTTCAATGGCAGCAACGGCTTGTCGGTATAGTTGAGCTGTTGGCTCGTCGAAGCAGCAGAAAATAACTGTTTCGGGCGTTGAGTTCTGTCCGACGAAGGTACCTGCGATGCCAACGGCAATCTGCGTCGCCTCATTTTTCGGATAACGGTAGATGCCGGTGGAGATCGCCGGAAATGCCACGGTCCGGCAATCCCTGGCGGCGGCGATTTCGAGCGACCTGATATAGCAGGAGGCGAGCAGCCCGGCTTCGCCTTTTCCGCCGCCTTGCCAGACAGGTCCGACCGTGTGGATGATGTAACGTGCCGGCAGGTGATAGCCCTCGGTAAGCTTTGCTTCGCCGACCTTGCAGCCGTTCAGCATCCGGCATTCGAATTCGAGCTCCGGGCCTGCGGCGCGGTGAATGGCGCCGTCGACGCCGCCGCCGCCCAGCAGCGAGGAATTGGCGGCGTTGACGATGACATCGACCGCAAGCCTGGTGATGTCGCCGGTGTGGACATGTATCCGTTCGCCGAACTTGCTCATCTACATCCTGAACACGCCGAACTTCGTTTCTTCGATGTCGGCGTTGAGCGCGGCCGAAAGGCTGAGCGCGAGCACTTCGCGCGTTTTCCCCGGATCGATGATGCCGTCGTCCCACAGCCGCGCCGAGGAGTAGAGCGGGTGGCCCTCATGCTCGTATTTCATCAGGATCGGCTTCTTGAATTTCGCTTCCTCGTCCGCGCTCCACTCACCGCCCTTGCGCTCGATGCCCTCGCGCTTGACCACCGCCAGCACGGTCGCCGCCTGTTCGCCGCCCATCACCGAAATGCGCGCGTTCGGCCACATCCACAGGAAGCGCGGCGAGTAGGCGCGGCCGCACATGCCGTAATTGCCGGCGCCGAACGACCCGCCGATGATCATCGTCACCTTCGGCACCTTGGCGGTGGCAACCGCCATCACCAGCTTGGCGCCGTCCTTGGCGATGCCGCCGGCCTCGTACTTTCGCCCGACCATGAAGCCGGTGATGTTCTGCAGGAAGATCAGCGGGATCTTGCGCTGGCAGCACAGTTCGATGAAATGCGCGCCCTTCACAGCACTTTCGGAAAACAGCACGCCATTGTTGGCGATGATGCCGACCGGCATGCCCTGAAGATGGGCAAAGCCGGTGACCAGCGTGGTGCCGTAATTCTGCTTGAACTCGTCGAACTCGGAGCCGTCGACGACGCGCGCGATCACCTCGCGCACATCATAGGGCTGGCGCAGATCCGTCGGCACGATGCCGTAGAGTTCCTGCGCGTCATGAAGCGGCGGCATGGGTTTCTGTAAGGTCAAGCTTACAGTCTTGCGCCGGTTGAGGTTTTTGACGATGCGCCGGCAGATGGCCAGCGCATGTTCGTCGTCCAGCGCATAGTGGTCGGCGACACCGGACAGCCTGGTGTGCACGTCGGCGCCGCCAAGCTCCTCGGCGCTGACATCTTCGCCCGTAGCCGCCTTCACCAGCGGCGGGCCGCCGAGAAAAATGGTCGCCTGGTTGCGCACCATGATCGTCTCGTCCGACATTGCCGGCACATAGGCGCCGCCCGCAGTACATGACCCCATGACGCAGGCGATCTGCGGAATGCCGGCCGCCGACATGTTGGCCTGGTTGTAGAAGATGCGGCCGAAATGCTCGCGGTCGGGAAACACCTCGTCCTGGTTGGGCAGGTTGGCGCCGCCGCTGTCGACCAGATAGACGCAAGGCAGATTGTTTTGCAGCGCGATCTCCTGCGCCCGCAAATGCTTCTTCACCGTCAGCGGATAATAGGTGCCGCCCTTCACCGTGGCGTCGTTGACCACGACCATCACCTCGGTGCCTTCGACACGGCCGACGCCGGCGATGAGGCCGGCCGAGGAAATCTCCTCGCCATACATGGACCATGCCGCGAACTGGCCGATCTCGAGGAAAGGCGAGCCGGTGTCGAGCAACTGCGCCAGCCGCTCGCGCGGCAACAGCTTGCCGCGCGAAACATGACGCTCGCGCGCCTCCTCCGAGCCACCGCGCTCGACGCTTGCCGCCTTGTCCGCAATGTCGGCAACCAGCGCCCGCATGCGCTCGGCATTGGCGAGGTAGGTTTCGGAGGAGGGCGAGATCTGGGTTTGGAGTACGGCCACATCGGTTCCTATTGCTCTGCCACGACTTGCAGCTTGCCGTCACGGCGCTCGAAAATGTACTCGGAGAGAAGATCAGGTTCGGTCTTGAAAACCTTGTCGATAAATGAGCGAGCAAACTGAACCGCATTGGGAAGCCGCTTGTCTACAACGACGATGGCATCGCGTTTTGGAATGGCTATGAAAACGCCGTTGGGGAATTGCGGTCCAAGCGTGGCCCAGAATTTTTCGGTCAGGAGGAGAGCGGGTGAGATGGCCTCATCCCCTTCGACGGTGAAGATCGATATCCCGTCGAGGATACGCTCCTGCTTGACCTTCGTAATCTGCTTGTTGATGTTTTCCAGAGCAAGCTGGCGAAGCTGTGCGAGTGAGCGGTCTCCAACATCGTCAAGCCGGACGCTGGCGAGCGAGTCCTCATTGTCGATCTGGTAAAGGATCACGACGTCACCCGCCAAGGTTTCAAACGCCGGTCCTTTGTCGGGCTCTGTGCCATCGCCTTTGAAAGCGTCGAGATGTTCGCGCGGTCGAATGTTGGCAATCAGTAGATCGGCCTGGAAGCCGCTTTCGCTATCGCTGAGCACGAGCGTGGTTAGAAAACGTTCGATTTCGGTTTCCGCCTCTCCCGCCGGCAGGTCGCGAATGCGGCCTAGCAGGTTCGTAACGTCCACCTGAAGATGAATATCCTTGCCGGTAGAACCGACCCTGGTTACGTCAAGACGCGCCGGATCGGCGGGGTTGGGAATTGCTTGCTTGACTCGGCTGTCAGCCTTCAGGCGGGAAATGACTTCAACCCGCAGTGCTGCAACGTCTCGAAATTGCGGCATATCTGAAGAGGCGGCATTCGCAAATCCCGACAATGGGATCAATGCGACGATAGTCCGTGCTAATACTCCAAGGTATTTTGGCAAACCAGGCATTGAAATCGCTCACACCCCTTCCGCCATGATCTCGCGCCCGATCAGCCAGCGTCGAATCTCGCTGGTGCCGGCGCCGATTTCGTAGAGCTTGGCGTCGCGCAACAGCCGGCCGGTCGGATACTCGTTGGTATAGCCGTTGCCGCCAAGCAGCTGGATGGCGTCGAGCGCCATCAGCGTCGCTTTTTCGGCGGCAAACAGCACGCAGCCGGCGGCATCCTTGCGTGTCGTCTGGCCGCGATCGCAGGCAGCCGCGACAGCATAAACGTAAGCGCGCGCGGCGTTCATCGTCGAATACATGTCGGCAAGTTTGCCCTGCACGAGTTGGAACTCGCCGATCGGCTGGCCGAACTGCTTGCGCTCATGCACATAGGGGATCGCCACGTCGAGACAGGCCGCCATGAGCCCGAGCGGGCCGCCGGCGAGCACGGTGCGCTCGTAGTCGAGGCCCGACATCAGCACCTCGACGCCGCGGCCCTCCTCATGCAGCACATTGTCATAGGGCACCTCGACATTGTCGAACACCAGTTCGCCGGTGTTGGAGCCGCGCATGCCGAGCTTGTCGAGCTTTGGCGATGCCGAGAAGCCGGCCATGGTCTTTTCGACGATGAAGGCGGTGATGCCGCGCGATTTCCGCTCCGGATCGGTCTTGGCGTAGACCACCAGCGTTTCGGCGTCGGGGCCGTTGGTGATCCACATTTTCGAGCCTTTGAGCACATAGCGATCGTTGCGCTTTTCGGCGCGCAGCTTGAGCGAGACGACGTCGGAGCCGGCGCCCGATTCCGACATGGCCAGCGCACCTGCCCTTTCGCCCGAGCACAATGCCGGCAGGAATTTCTCCTTCTGCGCAGGTGTCGCCCAGCGGTTGATCTGGTTGACGCAGAGGTTCGAATGGGCGCCGTAGGAAAGGCCGACCGAGCCCGAGGCGCGCGAAATCTCTTCCACCGCAATGACATGGGCGAGGTAGCCCATGCCGCTACCGCCGAAATCGGGATCGGCGGTGATTCCAAGCAGGCCGAGCGCGCCGAGTTCTTTCCACAGATGCGCGGGGAACTGGTTGCTGCGGTCGATCTCGGCGGCGATCGGCGCTATTTTCTCCTGGGCAAAGCGGCGCACCAGATCGCGCAGCGCCTCGATGTCCTCGTCATGCCCGAAGCTGAGTGTGTTCGTGTACATGCCGTTCCCTCCTGCCGCATGACCCCGAAATCAACTTTGATTTTCGGAAAGGATCATGCGCGAAATCAAAATGCTACAGCGTCATTTGCGCGTCCGAAGGGACGCGCGGCGCTGTAAGTCTTGCCGTCTATGTTCGCGCCAACCAGGCGCATTGTCATTGAAAGATATGTCGCCGTGACTTCAGCCATCGACAGCCGCTCGCCCGGCCGGAACCAGACGATGACGCCGGTCATCATCTGGATCAGCGCCATGGCAGTGAGCCCGGTGTCATCGACACTGAAGGCGCCGGCCTCCGCGCCGTCGCGCAGGATGGCGCGCAACTCCTTCTCATAGGCGGTGCGCATGCGAAGGATCTGCGTCAGCCGGTCATGTGACAGGCTGCGCAATTCCATGTTCGAGACATGGGTGGAGTGGCGGCGCTCGATGTGGAAAGCGATGTGGTTTTCGACATAGGCGGCAAGCCGCGTTGCCGGATCGGCAGCGTCGGGGCGTGCGGCGTCCCACGCTTCGATCAGCCCTTCCATATGTTCGCGCATCAGCGTGAACAGCAGGTCTTCCTTCGTCGGAAAATAGCGGTAGAGCGCGGCCGCCTGGACGCCGACCTCGGCGGCAAGCTGTCGCATCGACGTCGCCTCATAGCCGAAGCGGGCGATCAGGCTGACCGCCGCCTCGCGGACGGCCGCTTCAGTTTTTTCGCCATCGGATCCCGTTGTGCGTGCCATGATCGCCTCCCGGTATTTAGTAATAAAACGAACGTTCGATTAATTCAAGCGGCAATAAAGTGGTTCCGTCTAGACAATGATCCGAAAGTCGATGGGCGCGTCGAGGAGTTCGAATTCTTCGATCTCGACCTTCGAAACCGAAGCACCCCGTGGCCCTTGCCGGAGCCGTTCGATCATTGTGGAAACCGCAGCATCGGCACCGGCAATCGAGGCCGTCACCGTGCCGTCTCGTTCATTGCGTACCCAACCTACGAGGCCAAGCCCTATCGCTTCGCGTCGCGCCCACATCCGGTAGCCGACGCCTTGCACCTTACCATGCACGCGCGCCTGCACCGCCTTTTGCCGGTCGTTATCTCCCATGCTCAAGAACTGGCGCGGGATCGGACGAAAGCAACAGCCTTGAACGGTTGGATTGTTGTTGGATCGACGGAAGCCGGGGACCCGGCTGATTCTGTCTTGGCCTTTGGCGGCATTGGCAGGCCGTGTCGCGACGGCAATCGGCCGGGCTAATTTCCCCGCGCAGCGGCGAGCGCGCCGGGCAGTTCCTCGGCAAAGATGTCGAGCTCATGATCGAGGCCGAGGCTGACCCTTATGCAACGGTCGAGCCCTGGCGCCATCGGTTTGCGAATGAACACGTCGCGCGACAAAAGATTTTGCAGCACTTTCAGCGCGAAGGCGCCGTCCTTGCCGCAATCGATGGTGACGAAATTGGTCGCCGATGGCAGCGGCTTCAGCCCGTTCGTCTCGGCAATCCCGGCTATACGTGCGCGTCCGGCAGCGACTCGCGCCACCACGCTGTGCAGCCAGTCCTGGTCGGCCAGCGCCTCGACGCCGGCGATCTGCGCCATGCGGCTGACGCCGTAATGGTTGCGGATTTTCTCGAAATCGCGGATCACCTCAGCCTCGGCCACCGCATAGCCGCAGCGAATGCCGGCCAGCCCGTATGCCTTGGAGAAGGTGCGCATGCGGATGACGTTGGGCCGCGCGACATCGATCGGCGGCAGCGCGGAGGCCGGCCCCAATTCGCCATAGGCCTCGTCGAGCACCAGCATGGTGGTTTCCGGCAACGCTTCGACGAAGCGGGTGATATCTCCTGCTTCCCACCAGCTGCCCATCGGATTGTCCGGATTGGAGAGATAGACCAGCGGCGCCTTCTCCTTGATAATTGCCTTGAGCAGTCCATCCAGACTTTCCTTGTCGTTCTCGTAAGGCACCGTGACCAGCCGGCCGCCGACGCCGGCAATGTGGAAATTGAACGTCGGATAGGCGCCGAGCGAGGTGACCACCGCGTCGCCAGGCGCGACATACATGCGCGCCACCAGGCTAAGCAGCCCGTCTATGCCTTCGCCGACCACGACGTCTTCGGCGCCGACGCCGAGATGGCGGGCCGCAGCCTGCTTCAGATCGTAATTGTCGGGATCGCAATACATCCACTGGTCACGCGCGACGCGCTCCATACGGGCGATAACGCGCGGCGAAGGCCCGAAACTGCTCTCATTGGCGCCGATGCGGGCGCGAAAAGCACGTCCGCGCTCGCGCTCCTGCGCTTCCGGTCCGACAAACGGCACCGTGGAGGGAAGCGCGCCGACAAGCGGCGTGAGGGCAGGGCGCTGGCGCATGGCAAAAGCTCACGAGAAGATGAGCCTTCTTGCTAGCGTGCCCGATAGGACGGCGCAAGTTCTGGCGCGGCTGGAAATAGTGGCCATGACGCCCGGGATGAAATCGGCGCGGGTGGCCACGCTCTACGACCTGACTGCCGGTAGGCGGCAGCCTTTTGAAGGCCACTGCAGCCAATGACATGGCGACGGATGCTTCAAAAAAACCCGGCGGTTGCCCGCCGGGTTTGCTTTTCAGCCAGGCTGAGCGTCTTAGAACGAGCGCTGGAAGCGGAGGAGACCGCCGATGCTGCTCTTCTTGTCGGCATCGGTAAAGTTGGAGAAGTTGGCGTCGTCGAACTTGCCTGCGTTGAGGTAGTCGACTTCGGCCGTGACCGTGAAGCCGGGAACAACGTCGTAGGCGATGTTCGCGGCGACGCCGAGGTTCTTCCACTCGTCATACGAGACCTGGGCATTAAACGAGGTCTTCTCGTTTATGGTGTAGGTGCCGCCACCCCAGAATGCCCAGTTGCCGCCCCACTGCTTGTAGAAACCGCGGCCACCGGCGTTGATCGCGTTGCCGTTGTGAATCAAGGTCGTGTCGTCATTCAGGTTGTCGTCGGTGCCGTAGCCGCCCATGATGAACAGCGATAGGTTCTGCATCGGGGTGATGTCCAAACGCACCTTGCCGGCGACTTCTTCATAGTTGCTGTCGTACGCGACGACGCCGGTGATGGCGCCCCAGCCCTGCGTATACTTCAGACCGCCGACGACATGCGGAACGTAGCTGTCGATGGTGCCAACGGTGCCGGAGCCTTCTTCGAGAGAGACGACGGCCGAGAAGCCATTGCCCGCATCGAAGTAGTACTGGACGACGTTGGTATCGAAATCGCCGTAGGGAACGAGCGTATCCTGGAGGACGTTGCCGGCGTAGCCGATGAACGTGTCGAAGGCCGATTCGTCCTTACCGACGCGCAGGCCACCGAGCTGGATCCAGGCGAAGTTCAGCGAAACGTTCTTGTTGCCGGCAGGGTTGGAGTTGAACTCGTCTGCTTCGGTAGTCGGATCGTCTGCCGACGGGTAGCCGTTGCGGTTGCCGAAGTTGAAGCGGGTCTCGGTGTAGGTCTTCAAGGTGCCGAGCTCGGTTTCCTGGCCGGTCCAGGTCTTCAGCGTGAAACGGGCATTCTTGTAGAAGGTATCCTGCTCGTCGCCATCCTTATGGTCGAACGACCTCGCACCGTCGAACGAGCCGACATCACCCACGCCGATGTCGTAGCGGACATAGCCACCGATGCGCAGGCAGGTCTCGGTGCCGGGGATGTAGAAGTAGCCGGCGCCATAGACGTCGCAGATCTTGACGTATTCAGCCGGTTCCGGCTCGGCGACGACGACGGCGTCGGCGGCGCGCGCACCGGAAACTGCGATCAAGGCCGCAGCGGAGCCGAGAAGAAGGCTCTTAATGTTCATTTTCTGACCTCCAGTCAGAATCGAACAAGATAGTGAAACCGGCGACAAGCGTTTTCGCTGTAATCAATTGTTATTGTTGAAGTTTATTGAAAAGATGGACCTCTGCGGCAGGTGATGCGGCCATCACCACAGGCGCTTGTTGGCGAAAGCATGCCCTGAACCGGATTTGAGATAGCGCTCGAATGAAGCTGCCTTGGCCTGGTTCGAAAAGGCCATATAGGTGACGATCCGCCACGGCAGAAACTTGGATGTATGGCTGGATTTCCCCGCATTGTGCTCGACAAGCCGCCGTTTCAGGTCCGTCGTTATGCCGATATAGCGTTCGCCTTCCGCAGCCGTACTCTCCAGAAGATACACATACCACATGAGCTGCTCTCCTTTGCCGGGGCTTCGGAGGGCATCCTCTCCGCCATCCTGCTTCGCGCTGAGGTGGGCTTGTCCCGCGAAGCTCGAAGAGCGAAGCAGGACTGCCAATCGAATTTGCAAGGGATTTTCTGGGCCTACGCTGTGCGGCACGTAGCACACCACACGGTCCGGCCCTCCTACGCCAAGGCTTCGGAGGGCATCCTCTCCGCCATTGCTTCGCGCTGAGGGTTGGGCTTGTCCTGCGAAGCTCGAAGAGCGAAGCAGGATGGCGGAGAGGATGGGATTCGAACCCACGAGAAGCTTTTGACCTCTACTCCCTTAGCAGGGGAGCGCCTTCGACCACTCGGCCACCTCTCCGTTGCGCCGCTGGATAAAGAAAAGCGCGGGCACAATCAACAAGCCGGCGCCATTATCTATGAAAATTCCGGATTCGGCTGCGGCGTCGCCTTTTGCATGCGGCGAATCTGCGGCGGCTCCCTGGCCGGCGAGTCGGCAGCAGCGCCGCAATTCCGGCCGGCGATCGCCGGATTCTGCCGCAATGCGGCGCGCTGGACAAGGCTTCCGGGCCCCTCGATAGTTAATGAGAGCTTTCTGACTGAGGCCAAATCGTGTCATTTGTGCAACAACGCCGGGGGATAGCACCCGCACAGCCCTTTTGCCGGTACGATCGTGGTTGAACGCCGCCGCCTCATGGGTAATGTCGATTTCGAAGGAGCGGCGCGGTGCGCATCTTTTTCGGTAGTGGGGATGGGGCAGGGAACGCTGTCCTTCAGCAAAGAATACCCAGACCCGTTTTTTAACTTTTGACTGGAGGTCAGAAAATGAACATTAAGAGCCTTCTCCTCGGCTCCGCTGCGGCCTTGATCGCAGTTTCCGGTGCGCGCGCCGCCGACGCCGTCGTCGTCGCCGAGCCGGAACCGGCTGAATACGTCAAAATTTGCGACGTTTACGGCTCGGGCTACTTCTACATCCCCGGCACCGAAACCTGCCTGCGCATCGGCGGCTATGTCCGTTACGACATCGGCGTCGGCGACGTCGGCTCGTTCGACGGTGCGGTTACCGGCGATGCTCAGGATGGCAGCGCCAATGACACCTACCGCAAGAAGGCCCGTTTCGCGCTGAAGACCTGGACCGGCCAGGAAACCGAACTCGGCACCTTGAAGACCTACACCGAGACCCGCTTCAACTTCCAGAACAGCAACAACTACTTCTTCGACAACGAAGCTGGAAACACCGGGGCCTCGCTGAACTTCGCCTGGATCCAGCTCGGTGGTCTCCGCGTCGGTAAGGACGAATCGGCCTTCAACACGTTCATCGGCTACGCCGGCAACGTGATCCAGGATACGCTGGTTCCCTACGGCGATTTCGACACCAACGTCGTCCAGTACTACTTCGATGCGGGCAACGGCTTCTCGGCCGTGGTCTCTCTCGAAGAAGGCTCGGGCTTCCGGACGATCGACAGCTATGTCCCGAACGTCGTCGGCGGCGTGAAGTACACGCAGGGCTGGGGCGCCATTACCGGCGTCATCGCTTACGACAGCAACTACGAAGAAGTGGCCGGCAAGGTTCGCTTGGACGTCACCGTGTCGCAGGCCCTGTCGCTGTGGGTCATGGCCGGCTACGGCACCGACGACAACCTCAACGATCCGGCGAATGTCAAGGATGTCTTCGGTCGCGGCTACTTCAAGCAGTGGGGTGGCAACTGGGCTGTCTGGGGTGGTGGCACGTACACCATCAACGAGAAGACCAGGTTCAATGCTCAGGCTTCGGCTGACGACGCGAAGAACTATGCCCTGGCAGCGAACATTGAATACGATGTCGTGCCTGGCCTGACGATCACGGCTGAAGTTGATTACGACCACTACGGCGGGTTCAACGATCCTGCGAGCTACACCAACGTGGACTGGACCAACGCCCGGCAAAAAGACAGCGTCGGCGGTATCCTCCGCTTCCAGCGCTCGTTCTAAGAGCTGGGTTTATACAGGTGAAATTCAGCCCGGGCGCATCTACGCCCGGGCTGTTTTTGTTTCGTGACTGGAACAAGGCAAGCAGAAGGAACAGGGGGTATCGGCAGCTGAACAGTCCGTAAGGGTGAGTTCGTGGGATCCGCTGATGGGCGGATGAATTCACAACTGCGTGATTAAATCTCTTGAAAGGACGCTTCCAAGCGGGTAGGTCTGACTCTATCCACTCGGGGGTGTGGCAATTTATGACCATCGACGCGATACAAGAGGGTGACCCCTCCGAACATTTCTCAATGTTCTCTTCTCAAAATGCGAAGATAAAATACAGCTACAACAAGATCAGAGAAGTAAGGTCGCACCGGGTCGGAGAGCTTTTTTCAGCATACCGAGACATACTCTGGGATGATGGGCGGCATAAATACAATGTCAGCTCCTTCATCGGCGAAATAGACGAGATTCTCCTCGGAGAACGGTTCAGCGCCTTTGACCAGAGCACCCTGGACAATCTTATCGGCACCTTGCGCCAGCGCGGCAACAGCAACGCAACCATCAATCGAAAGATGGCTGCCCTCAGCAAACTGCTGCGCAAGGCTTACAAGATGGGGGATATCCACAGCCTGCCCGAGTTCCGCCGCCAGAAGGAGCGGGCGGGACGGATTCGTTTCCTCGAAAGGGACGAAGAAGCAAGGCTGTTCGCCGCCATCAGGACCCGCAGCGAGGATGCCTACCGTCTCTCGGTCTTTCTCGTCGACAGCGGTTGCCGCCTTGGCGAAGCGCTCGGACTGATCTGGAACGACATCCAGGAACATCGCGTCTCGTTCTGGATCACCAAATCCGGCCGCAGCCGCACCATCCCGATGACCGAGCGGGTCAAGGAGGTGATCAAACTGCCCCCGTCAGAGGGCCGCCGGCCCAAGGGTCCGTTCACCAAACTCAGCCAGGCACAGTTTCGCGCCATCTGGAACGATGCCAAGGTCGAAGTCGGTCTCGGCGCCGACGACCAGGTGGTTCCGCACATCTTGCGTCACACCTGTGCCTCGCGTCTGGTCCAGGGCGGCATCGACATCCGCCGCGTGCAGATGTGGCTCGGCCACCAGACGCTTTCGATGACCATGCGCTATGCGCATCTGGCCACCAACGATCTCGACGGCTGCGTTGTCGTGCTGGAAACGCCCCGCGGCGAGGGGTTATCCGGCGATGGAAAAAGCTCGGCCTTCGCATCGCCGCTGACCACGGCCTCAGTGCCAGCGCCTGCTCAAAAAAGTAAAGCGGCAGCGGCGAAGGCACCCAAGGCGCCCCGGAAAAGCTCGAAAGCCAAATAGTTACCCAAGGCTTTCATATACTGCCTCGGCAACCCCAGGATCATCTTTGATCTTGGGGTTTACTTTTTCTGGGCCGCATTTGGTACTCCATCCAGGAAAGCCGCGATAGCGCCCGGCAGATTGCCTGTCTCCAGGAAGGGCGCATGGCCCTGGCCCTCGACGGTGATCGCTTCCATGCCGGAATGACGCTTTTGCATCTCGTCGAGTGTGTCGGCCGACAGGAGTTTCGAGTTGGCGCCGCGAATGGCAAGCAAAGGTATGGCCGCCAGCGCCTCGAACTGCGGCCACAGATCCGGCAACGGCTTGCTGAGGTCGAGGCCCGCCACCGTCTCGACCAGCTGCGTGTCGAAATCCGGCAGCAGGAGGCTTTCGTCCGTCTCGCGGTAGAGGGCCGACACCATCCGCTCCCAATCCGCTGCGGTCAGAGCGGGAAAATCCGCGCCGTGAGCGACGCGTTGGGCATCGATCGCCTCAGCGCGGCTCTTCGGTTTCGGTGCCGGGTCGAGATAGGTTTGGATATGGGCGAGCCCCGCGGCCTCGATCACCGGTCCGATGTCGTTCAGCACGATGGCTTTCAGCGCGGCCGGCCGCAGCGCGCCGAGCACGTGGATGATCAGCCCGCCGCGCGAGGTGCCGATAAAGGCCGCTTCCTCGACGTCCAGGGCGGCCAGTCCGGCGAGGACATCGCCGGCTTCGATGCCGACATTGTAGTGGCCGATATCAGGATCGTAAGCGGACTGGCCGCGGCCACGGTAGTCGAAGGCGATGACCTTGCGCGGATTGTCGGTTCGCTGCGACAGATAAAGCGCCAGCTCATGGAAATCGCGCGCGTTGCGGGTCAGGCCGGGCAGGCAAACGACCGGCCAGGTTCCCGAGTTTGTCTCACCGTAGATGCGAGCGTGAAGTCTGAGGCCGTCCGGCGCTGTGTAGAAGAAAGCGGAAAAGCCGTCGGTGCTCGACATATTAAAAGGACTCCCTGGCCGGATTGTCTCCGTCTGCTACAGGCGAGGGTGGGAGCGGTCAAATCGAGGGTTGTCGGCAAGCTGAGACTCTTGGAAATGCCAGACATCTCCCCCTTGAGGGCATAGGCGCTAAGATAGGTATTGCCTTGCGGAATCGGGTGTGATTCTACGCTGCGATGACACACGAATCGCTTGTTGATGACGGCTGGGCCGAGACGATTGAGCTTCTGGGCGGCGAAGAG
>NZ_JAMYPC010000022.1:0-98174 GCF_040320155.1 Mesorhizobium sp. M0771
GATCAGTGCTCCCGCCGAATATGTTTGGTCCCGGCATTTAATGGAGCGCGTCAACAACACCGTCCGGCTGAAGGTTTGGAAGGGATTCATCGTGGGCGGCCGCAAGGGCCCGAACAGGCTTCCGCCTCCACACCTTCAGGCGCGTTCATATTCGTCATCGGACAATTGCAGAAATCGATTGCTTGGATAGGCACACATTTACGAAATGGATTCACTCTCGTTCGCTTCGCCCTTCTGCTGAGCAGTTGCGGGGTCGCAGGCGGCGGGGCATCGCCATCCATGCCTCCTCTCATAGTCGAGGGGGGGGCATTTTCTCAATTTGGGGACAACTGAGACGTCCGGTGCTCTTAGGCAGAGGAATCATACGAGATCCCTCCTGCAACATCATTTCCCGCATCCACAGGCTTGCCGGATCACTATTGTGGAGCGCAGGCCATTGAACGGCCTCCGTGAATGCGGGAGGAAGTGGCGGCGGAAGTTTGACAATCCGCAGGGGTGTTGTTTTTGCGAAATGCTGCGCCAGCCGTAAGGGCATGGTCCCGATGCGGCTGGTGCCTGATACAACGGGCGGGATCAGGCTAAAGCCGTGTACGACAACTTCGATGCGTCTCTCGAAACCGTGCTCGAGCAAATACCATTCCTCCATGGAGAGCTGCCGGGTGTCCCCGAATTTGAACACAACCTGCCCCATCGATAAGTATCGCTCCAATGTAAGTGGCTCTGACAGCTGCTTGTTCGTGCCGCAGCCTACGCACACGAGCATATCTTCGAACAGGGCTGCGCGAGGATGTTTCGACATGAATACTTCCGGCATAATTAGAAAATCAACGTCGCCGCGCCGGAGAAGCTCCTCGGGGTCGTCGGAAATAGGGAGACATTCAAAGCGGACGGCGGGAGCTTCCCGCGCAGCACGTTCTACGATCTTCTTAAAAAATACGAGCGTGATGTAATCGGAAAGGATAATCCGGAAGCGACGATCCGATTGGGCTGGGTTGAAGGCGTCCCAGGAAATAATCGATAGCTGGATGTGCAGCAATGCCTCCCTGACTGCTGGGGCGAGCCCCTCAGCGCGAGGTGTCAAAATGAGCTCGCGGCCGCTCATCGTAAATAGCTCATCGCTGAAATAGGCGCGTAACCGAGCAACGGCGGCGCTCATTGCCGGCTGGCTCAGGTTAATACTGCGGGCCGCCGCGGTGACTTTACGTTCCCTGACCAGAGCGTCCAACACAACGAGGAGATTCAGATCGAGTCCCTTAAAACGCATGTCTTGATCTAGGCGGCGTGTGAATGGGTTGCGACCAAACATTCAATTCGAATGGTGAGTAGCGTCAACGCATCAGCCTTCGACGAAAAAGAGCAATCGAAAAGAAGAAGGGCAAAACTGTGTATATGCAAAGCGCGCCGATATGCAGGCCCATTTTGTCAATCGGACGGCCAAGCATCGCTGGACGAATGAGGTCGATTGCATGTGCGAGCGGTAATAAGGAGGCAGCATACTGAAAAGCGCCGGGCAATTGGTTGACCGGAAACATCGCGCCGCAAAGGAACAGCATGGGTGTAATAACAAGCGTATTATAAAATATGAAATATTCATAACTGGGCGCAAGCGCCGTGACGACCATCGCTAGACTCGCGAAGGCGAGGCCATTGAGAGCGATGACTGGCAGCAAGCAGAGGATGGATGGCCACGATGCGTAGCCGAGCGTGGTAGCAACAATAGTGATTGCTGTGCCCGCCATGAGGGCCTTCGTGGCTGCCCACGCCAATTCGCCGAGTAAGATATCGCCGAGCGTCAGCTGAGTGCATAGCATTCCTTCCCAGGTGCGCTGGTCGCCCATGCGGCCGAAACTCCCGTAGACCGTTTCAGCGGTCGCCGATGCCATCACGCTTGTGGCAACCATGCCAGCCGCGAGAAACGCAATGTACGAAGTGCCCTCAACAGGACCTATCATTGTTCCGATGCCAAAGCCGAGACCGAACAGATAGATCATCGGATCAGCGAGGTTGCCGAGAACCGATGCAAGCCCGATTTTCTTCCATCCAAGATAGTTGCGGCGCCAAACCGCGACCCAATTCCACGCATTGGCGGGCATGCCCGCCGCATAACGTTCGCCCATTGTTCAGTCCTCCATCTCGCGCCCGGTTAACCGCAAAAACACATCCTCGAGATTGGGGGGACGCTGCAGAAGGCGTAGACCCGTGCGCCCGCGTAGCTGCGCCAGCACCTGCTCCGGATCGGGTGCATAGCAAAAAAGCGTCTCACCGCTCACCTCGATGCGTTGTGCGTACGGCCGGATCAGCGCACCTAGTTCATGCGGATTGCCGCCGTAGACCTCCACCACGTCACAGCCGATCTGCTCGTCAATGAGTTCGGACGGGCGACCTTCGGCGATCTTGCGCCCCTCCTCCATAACGCACAGCCGATCGCACAGCCGCTCGGCCTCTTCCATGAAATGGGTAGTCAAAAGAATAGTCTTGCCCCGCGCCAGCAGCGATCGCAGCCGATCCCAGATCAGGTGGCGGGCCTGCGGATCGAGGCCGGTGGTCGGCTCGTCCATCACCAGCAAGTGCGGGTCATTGATGAGCGCACGCGCGAGCGTCAGGCGCCGCTTCATGCCGCCGGACAGTTCGGCGACGCGCGCATCCGCTTTGTTCTCGAGGCGGGCGAACTCAAGCAGCGATGGTATGACCGCATCGATCTGGCGTCTGCTCATCCGGAAGTAACGCCCGAACACCAACAGGTTCTCGCGTACAGTGAACGCGGCATCAAGATTGTCGAACTGCGGGACCACGCCGATGCGCATACGTGCCAAACGCGCGCGCGCCGGCACTGGAGCGCCGAGCACAGTAATCTTGCCCGCATCAGGCGATGTCATGCCGAGGACCATACGCGCAATCGTGCTTTTGCCCGCGCCGTTCGGTCCCAAGAGCCCGAAGCATTCCCCCGCCGCAACGCGGAACGACAGCCTGTCGACAACGAGCTTGTCATAAGTTTTGCTTACGTCAGTAAGGTCGATCGCTATCATGGACATGGGTTCATTTTACCGAGAGGGACGACAAAACTGGCGGTTGCTTGGTTCCCTGCCGACCTGAAACTGTGACTCGTCTTCGTCATCCCCGCCGTCGATAACGAACTGATCGACATCACAAGGATCTAGCCGCTGCTCCGCTAAAGCGGCGACAATTGCGTCGAGATTATCGATGGATTGGTATCGCGGATCGTTGTGCCGCTTTTCCTGGTCATCGCAGAAGACGAGCCGTCCATCCTGGACCAGGGCGATCGCCCCATCATGGGTCAGCTTGGTACCACAGATGCGCATAGTGTCTCCACGTTAACGGCGATAGATTCGAGATTCATCAGGAAGCGGAAATCGGGTTCCGGAAACGGACGAGCAAGCAGTCTTCGTTGACCGACTCGCCCCGACACTCAAGCCGCTCTACTTCGATCAACGTTTCGTTCAGCATGGCGATGACCGGCTCAGCACCAGCGGCGTGACCCCAGCGACGGCAATTAGCATCCCTTGCCGATCCGAAGATCAGATGCCCGCCTGGCGCAAGCACCCGCACCAGGTTTTTGACGGCCGCGCGCATCTCGGCTATGTCTCCGAGGTAGTAGAGGACCTCCGCCACAACGATCACGTCAAACAACTCGTCGGTCGAAAACTGTTGAACATCGCAGACTATCCAGTTGATGCGCGACGGCTCCTTTATCCGTTGACGTGCTCGAGCAATCGCTTGCGCCACGACATCGATGACGGTGAGCCCTTGGCAGTAGGGGGCTAGTTTTTCCGTGAATGCGCCGGCAGCGCACCCGACTTCGAGGGCATTTGTAATGGAGCCTTGGGCAAGCGCCAGCTGGAGCATTTGCGTGTGGCGCTTCCGCTCGAATGGATTGCCGTCGAGGCGCCACGGATCGTCGGCGGCCAATTCCCGATCAAGCAACTGATGATTCACGTTCTGGGTCAAACTCGTGCACCTCTCGTCCATTAGGTATTTGCGATCAATCGTCGCCGCAAATGTTGTCCGACAGGACTAATTCCGAAGAATCCCGCGCAAGACTGAGCCTGCGAAGCGGAGCCGAATGGGGCGAGAGTTCTGCCCTGCTGGAACCAGTGATCGGAGCTTGGGTGGGGGCCTGTTTTCCCCCAGTGTTCGATGTAGCGACAGCAGAGCTTCGCGACAGCCAATCGCTATTGCTCAAGGTACACAGCGCGTAGGCCTTCAACGGAAGCAAGAGAAAGACGTTGATGAACGTGTGCAGCGAAAAGCCAAGAAATCGAAATTGTCGAGCACGAAATGCTACCACGCTGCATCGGAGCAAGGTCATGGACACAATCATCAGTCCTGTCCACCAAGGCACAGTGCCTGTCAGTGCGAAATGCGCGAGGCCCGTTAATACCGATAGGGCGAGGAGTAGCGCGCCGAGATTCTGTCCGACCACGTCCAACGTGAGATAGCTATTTAGGCTAGGCAGCAAGCGCAGCCCAAGCAGTGTGTCCCGGAATGTGCTTCGTGCCCAACGGAGTTGTTGGCGCAGATACGGTCCGAGTCTGTTCGGAACGACTGTGGCCGCGATGGCGCTCGGAACGTATTCGGTTCGAAAGCCTGCTTTCAGCATCAGGATAGTGAGATGGCGATCCTCACCGAAGTCGCTTGGCTTGCCCCGAAAAAATTGCGACTCGTACTGGTCCAGTAACAAAAGGAGCGCAGACCGGCGGTACATGGCACATGGGCCGCAACAGCACATAACGGCACCGAAGCGAGCCTGTGCCGCGCGCTCCTCGTTGCAAGCCAGCCAGTACTCCATGTCTATCAGCCTGGTCAGCCAGCTCTCGGTTCGGTTACTGGCCGTCAACTGACCCATGACTGCGCCGACCGCTGAATCTCGCATCTTCGGTACAAGCTTGGAAATGACGTCGGGCGCGAGTACCGTGTCTGAATCAACGTTAAGCACCAGATCCCCTGATGAGCGTCGTATCGCGGCGATCTGCGCCTTGCGCTTTCCAACATTCTCGGGAAGCAAAATGATGTCGAACCTGGGGTCGCGCGCGTAGTCTTCGTGGACAGTTCCTAAGGCTTCGCGATTTCCAGAACCGTCATCAACCAAATAGACCCGAAGTCTTCCGGCGTATTCTTGGTCTGCAATGGAAGCCAGGCACTCTGAAAGCGTGCGCGGATCCTCGTTGAAGCAGGGGACGATGACATCGACGCTGGGCAGTTTGTCGGAGCCGGCGAGAACCTCCAACGCCGACGAATCCTTTGTCGGCATAGCATAAAGCCCTTGCATGCTCTTATAGGCAGTCGAGAGCAGTGCATAAAGCGAAATGGCCACAGTGCTGGTTGTACCAAGAAGAGTCATGGGATCTCGTTGTTCAGTGATGTTGAGGAAGTGAGCGGATTACAAATCCGCGCTCACGCAGTGCTGGAATCAGCCGGGACAGCGCCGTGACCGTCTGGTCGCGCATGCCGGCGTGAGCGCCCTGGCTCAACTCGCCGGGAGGGCATCCGTCGTGCAAGAGTACAATTGCGCCCGGCCGGACGGAGGCGAGCACTTTATCGATAATCGCCTCGACTCCAGGGCGAGACCAATCTCGAGGGTCGACGGACCAATGAAGGGCCGCCAGCCCGGCGATCTGTGATGCTGTGCAGACTTCTTCGCTCCAGGCGCCGTAGGGCGCGCGAACAAAGCGGACCGAGGCCTGCGGGCACGCTCTCATGATCGCGTCGTTCGCTTCAAAGACCTCACGTTGCACTTCGCCGAAACCGCATTGGTACGGATCCGGATGAGACATCGTGTGGTTGCCTACCTCGTGCCCTTCTGCGATCATCCGTTGGATTAGATATGGGTGCTCTAAGGCGTAGGCGCCGATGACGAAGAAAGTCGCCGGCACCCGCTGCTCTGCCAGCACGTCGAGAATCTCCGGTGTGAAAAGTGGATTGGGACCGTCGTCAAACGTCAGATAAACGCTTCGACGGCCGGTGCCGTCAGAGCACTCACGGCGCACTTCGTACAAGCAATCGGACCGGCTCATAGCTCTGGTCCGTTCCGATCTATCATCGTGCCCGTGGGCCATTCGCTGATCGGCCGTCCAACTGGCAGAACAATTGTGAGTGCGTCATCGATGCGTGTGGGCGGCAGGTCGAGGCGGGCCTCTGGTCGGGTGGAGCGCACGCGAATTCCCGACAAAACGGCCATAGGGCTGTATCGCCGTCCGAACCTCTCAACATGATTCCGCATCGCGTCCCTGACCGTTCCGAAAGCGAATGGAACGCCAAGCTCCTGCAGTATTGGAAGCATGACATGGATTGAATGGGCGATTCCCAGACCCTCAAGGTCCGGACGTACCCCGTACAGGCCCAGTTCAGCCACCAACAGGTCGACCGCGTCGACCTTGATGAAACGGCGCAGTATGCCCATGTGAGCCGCTACACCGCTTGAATCATAGGCGATTACGCGGAGTTCAGGCCTGGCTCCGGCCCAGCTTCGACTACCTTCGAACGGTTCTGCGTTGGACGCCCCAGTCGGCCCGTACGTATCACGAAAGAACTCGGCGAGCTTAACGTGATCGGAGAGCTGCAACTCGTTTTCCCAGCACAACTTCCACTGCACCTGATGGCGCATTCAGGACCTCTCTTCATATTGGTTTTTGCGGCCGCATTACTCGACCAAAGCGGCGTTGGTGGCTGCACTCAGCCGTTGTCGTTGGCGAAGGTGAGCCAGACGCTCTCTCGAGTTCCGGCCCGTGTCGTCGATTTGAGCTTGACGTCGCTCACTTTCCGTTCCTCTAATGCATGGCTCGTAAATTCGTAAAATTGATTGTTTGAATGATACGCATCCACACGTTGGATAGAACATGACATGCGTTTTAAAGGGCTGGATCTAAATCTCCTCGTTGTGCTGGACGCTCTGATGAGGGAGCGTAAAGTCACTGCCGCGGCTCGCAGTATCAACCTGAGCCAGCCGGCCATGAGCGCCGCCGTTGCTCGGCTACGCGCCTATTTCAACGATGAGCTATTTACGATGAACGGCCGCGAGCTCATTTTGACGCCGCGCGCCGACGGGCTCGCCCCAGCAGTCCGGGACGCATTGCTGCACATCCAGCTATCGATTATTTCCCCCGACGCCTTCAACCCGGCCCAATCGGATCGTCTCTTCCGAATCATGCTTTCCGATTACATCACGCTCGTATTTTTTAGGAAGATAGTAGAGCGCGCTGCGCGGGAAGCTCCCGCCGTTCGCTTTGAATGTCTGCCTATTTGCGACGACCCCGAGGAGCTTCTCCGGCGCGGCGACGTTGATTTTCTGATTATGCCGGAAGTGTTCATGTCGAAACATCCTCGGGCAGCCCTGTTCGAAGATAAGCTCGTAGGCGTAGGCTGCGGCACGAACAAGCAGCTGTCGGAGCCACTTACATTCGAGCGATACTTGTGCATGGGGCATGTTGTGCTCAAATTCAGGCACACCCGGCAGCCCACCATGGAGGAATGGTATTTGCTCGAGCACGGTTTCGAGAGACGTATCGAAGTTGTCGTACAGGGCTTTAGCCTGATCCCGCCCGTCCTGTCAGGCACCAACCGCATCGGGACCATGCCCTTACGGCTGGCGCAGCATTTCGCAAAAACAACACCCCTGCGGATTGTCCAACTTCCGCCGCCACTTCCTCCTCCTGCATTCACGGAAGCCGTCCAATGGCCTGAGCTTCACAATAGTGATCCGGCAAGCATGTGGATGCGGGAAATGATGTTGCAGGAGGCATCTCGCCTGGCGCCTTTGCCTGAAGTCATTGAGCGTCTCGGGCACGCCGATCCGACCTTTCGTTTCTTGGTACCGACTGCCACCTCGAAATCGCGTGCGAAGTCCCGGAAGATGTTGAGCCCCACCTAATCACCGCCTGTAAGACAGGCTGATCAGCATGTTCGACAAGCGCCGGCGCGGCGCGTGTTACCTACGTTCTGGGGCTGATCTCAGGCGAGTTGCTCGTCGAGGGTGTGTGGCAGAGTGATGCCAGCTGCCTTGATTGCCCGCTTTGGCCGTAGGTGGTGACGACGCGAGCATTCTTTTCGATGGCGGCTTCTGGAGGCGGACGCGATCGCGTAGGAGCGGTTGCCCTTCGGGCGTCGGGCCTTTGGCCCGGCAGAGCGGCGCAGTTCCTTGCTAAGTGCGAGGGGCCGGAATGAGCAGAACACACGCCCGGGCTGCTACTGAATTGACTGCCGCCTCGATTTGCGTGCGAAGTCCCAGAAGATGGTTAGCCCGGTTAAATTCCTACCTTGCCGGCTGTGCCGCGGCTTTTCACGTGCAGCCAGGCGAGGAGATGGCGGTCGACGAGGTCGATCCCAAATGGACTGTGCTGGCCTCGCTCTGCTATTGCCGTGCGGGATCATTGACCACACCCCCTGCACGAGAACGTCGGGCATGTTGGCAAGTGAAGCCGGTGGAGGTTGACGCTGCGGATCCAGGCAATCTACCTCGCGCTTCCGCCTTAAGGCGCGGCCGTACCCAATTGGCTCTTCGTCCTGGGCCGCGGCTAAAGCCCGTGGGTGCGCCCACCCGTGTGGAGGGACCATCATTCAACTTTCTCTCGTTATGAAAGGAAACTCCCCGCTTAGGATAGAGTCCTTCATATATTTTCCGGCAGATGGATGTCGAACGGCAGAAATGTCTGTCCGGGTGTTTCAGCGGTGCCGGTCTCGATAGCCCGTGTCATCAGCGTTATCAGCTCCTGGCAAAGCCGGCGCATTGGCGTGGCGACCGCCATCGTGACGATGTTATCTGCGAGCGCTGCCCGAGACTCAGGTGTGATTTCATTCACGATCGCGACGAGATCCCGACTTTTGCCCTCTTCTCGGAGCGCGGAGATGGCGCCCTCCATGCCGCCGCCGGCGACATAGAAGCCGACGAGCTCGGGCTCCCGCTGCATGAGATCAAGCGTTGCCTCGTAGGTGATCTGCCGTTTCTCGAGGTTCATGACCGGATCCAGCACCTCGAACGTGGGCGCGTTCTCACGGCAATAGGAGCGAAAGCCGACGTCACGGAGCTCGTGACCCTGGAAACGATGGCTGCCGACAAACACCGCCACTTTGCCGGGCCGTTTTGCGACCTTGGACACCATCCAAGCGGCCGTGCGCCCCACCTTGCGGTTGTTGAGGCCGATATACCCCTGTCGCACGCCGGCGGCGAAGTCGGAAAGCAGCGAGAAAACCGGAATGCCCTTGGCCTTGAGGTCCTCAACCGCTGCTGTGATTTTCGGGTGGTCCGGTGCCACCATCGCGATTGCATGGCAGCGTGCGCCCAACTCCTTGAGCGGCGCGATCAGGTCGCTCGGCATATGTGACGGGGCGAATTCGACGAGCGGAATGCCGTGGAAGGACCGGGCCAAATTGACCGATGCTTCGACCTCGCGCGCAAAATCTTGGTAGAAATGCTGGGCCGGTTTTCTCAAGATGAAGCCCAGACGGTAGTGCGGTAGGTCTCGCCGCAACCGCTGCTTGATTAGCCCGGCAGCATGATAGCCGATCGCCTGGGCGGCGTCGTGGACCCGCCGCGCGGTCTCCTCGCGCACCGGATGGCGGGCGTTCAGAACCCGATCGATCGTTGCTACGCTTACTCGGGCTTCGCGGGCGAGATCGGCAATTGTGGGGCGCTTGGTCATAGGTCCTATTCTGATTGGTTTTTGACGCGGGCCGGCTCTCTGTCCGCCTAACGCGTGTCGGTTTCGGGTGGCAAAGTGAAGACGTCCCCATACGAATGGGCACAGCGTGTTGGACGAACATCATTGCAGACGTAAACCGGCCGGGTATACTGAAAGGCTCATTCGCTTAAAGGGCGGTGACGATTTGCACTCACACATTTAGCGCTTCTGATACATGGTCCGTGAGGAGCCGTTTAGAGGCTGCGGGGCGGTCGTTCAGTTATCGTGACCAGCTAAGCGACTTCACAGGTCGTGGGCCGCCCACCTTACTTGCAGGAGGGTAGCCGGTTTGATGCCTCGGTAAGCAGATGACCGCTGAAGGCAGCTTTCATCTGTGCTCGGTCCAACTCTCCTTCCCAGCGTGCGACGACGAGGGATGCCACTGCGTTGCCGACGCAATTCGTCAGCGCCCGGCATTCGGACATGAATCGGTCGATGCCGAGTATCAGTGCCATCCCAGCAACGGGAACACTCGGAACTACCGCGAGCGTAGCCGCCAGGGTGATGAAGCCCGCACCTGTCACACCTGCAGCGCCCTTGGAGGAAAGCATTGCTACGAGCAGCAGCAGCACCTGATCGCCGATGGACAGATCCGTGTTCGTCGCCTGTGCGATGAAGAGAGCCGCTAGCGTCATGTAGATATTCGTGCCGTCCAGATTGAACGAATATCCGGCCGGGATGACGAGACCCACAACCGAACGCCTGGCGCCCGCCTTCTCCATTTTCTCCATCAGCGACGGGAGCGCCGCCTCCGAGGAGGACGTTGCGAGGACAAGCAGCAGCTCTTCCTTGATGTAACGAATGAGAGAACAAATCGAAAAGCCGTTGTAACGGCAGACTGCGCCGAGAACCCCGAACACGAAGAGGAAGGCGGTGAAATAGAACGTCGCGACCAGCATCGCGAGGTTGACTACCGAACCGATGCCATATCTGCCGATGGTGAAGGCCATCGCGCCAAAAGCGCCGATCGGCGCGGCCTTCATCAGAATTCCGACGAGCTTGAAGACAGGCACAATGAGCGCCTGGAGGAAGGAAACGACAGGCTTGCCCGTCTCTCCGGCCATCGCAAGCGCCATGCCGAACAGAACCGAGAAGAACAGCACCTGCAGGATGTCGCCTTCCGCGAAGGCACCGACGATCGTTGGCGGGATGATGTTCATCAGGAAGCCGGTGACCGACTGCGCTTTGGCTTTTGCGGCATAGGTATTCACGGCCTGGACATCGAGCGAGGCCGGATCGATGTTCAGGCCGTCGCCAGGCTGGACGACATTGGCGACGATGAGGCCGACGATCAGCGCGAGCGTTGAGAAGGTGAGGAAATAAACCATTGCCTTGCCGGCGACCCGGCCGACTTTATGAAGATCGTTCATGCCGGCAATGCCGGTCGCAATTGTCAGGAAGATGACAGGCGCGATGATCATCTTGACCAGCTTGATGAAGGCATCACCCAGCGGCTTCAGGCTCTCGCCGGTCTCCGGATAAAAATAGCCAATTGCGACGCCGAGCGCGATGGCGGCTAGCACCTGGGCGTAGAGCTTGGTGTAGAAGGGTTTGCGGGGCGCGGGACTGGCGCCGCGGACTTGTGCAGCTGACACTGTTTCTCTCTCCCTGACCGGATCGAGGTGGCGTGACTTCTCCCGGGCTTCTCCCTATCGCGGCGCTCCGGTCGAACGCTGCACCAACGCCGCCGCAATACCCATGCCAGATGAATCCGCATCACCTGAACTGATGTGGGCTCGCCAATGATGGAGGAATGCGGTGTCAGACCAGCGGGCAAGGCCGCGGTCCCAACGCCCTTGATGGTCTGTGGCAGAGTGCTGCCGGTCGATCCCTCTGGCTAGCGGTTTTGCTGCACAGAGCGTGGTGGGTTCCTCGTTAGCCGGCTTTGGACCGGGCCCCATCGTTGGCGCCAGCGCGTACCAATAGGTCGCCTGTTCAAGGCCGTCCAGATGACAGGCTAACTTACCCCTGTTCGGAAGCGCTCGTTTCTGGACAGCCTACGACCGTACAGCCACTCCAATGCACAGAATAAATTCGGACGGTCCTTTGGACGACCCATTTTGCAAATCAACGCCCGCAGCAGGGGCAGCCGTTTTCAAGCGGTCGCATCGTAACTGTTCAGACTTTTCGATACGCTCATTGAGTGTGCCGATTTCGGCCCCAGGCTGGTGATGGTGCTGACCACGACGATGCGATTCAGAAGTTGCGAGCACCGCCTACGAAGTCGTACTCGACGCCAGCTTCGCGCCTTCACACCCGACATCGCCGCCGCCTGATCAACTCGAGAAAGATGGCGGTTGCCGCAACCGACCAGTGCCGTTGGCGGTTATTATCGCTCCCGACCCTCCTTCGCGGGCGCTGGTGAATGGCACGGCCCCGCATTTACACTCCGCGCGGTCAGCCGCTCGGGCAACGCATGGCCGGCCCAGGTATTTCTGCTTCAACGCAAAGATAGAACTGATGAATCCTATCATAGGCCGCGAGGTTTCCTTTCACAGATGAAAGAAAGCTCGATTGACTATGCCGCCTCGCTCCAGTCTTTTGAAAACAACGTGTGTTTGCCCGGGGCAAGCCAATAACATGGCCAAGCCTCGTGGAGGGAGTAGCCAAGCGATGCGTCAGGGCTAGACCCGCTTTGCACTCGACCACACGGCGGCGGCACGAGTTCACGTCGGAGCATTTTCGCGCGTGCCCGCGATGTCGCGGCGCACATGCCGCCAGCCTAGATTTGATGGCGCGAGATCGAGGATCACATGCACCACAACATTAGCAAGTCAGAACAGAATGCCCGCGACTGCGGCATATCGCTGCCGAATGCGATAAAGGGTTGTCCAAAGTCCGAAACGAATCCTGCGAGTGTGGCATTGCACGAGCGCGCGCTAACCGGCATCTTCGAAATATCGAAAGTACTCGCCGATGCCGCCCGGCTCGAACTCAAGTTGGCCAAGGTAGTCGATCTCCTGCACTCGTTTGTGCAGATGCGGCACGGCATCATCGCTCTCTGCGATGCCGAGGGCGGACTGGACATCACAGTGGCCAGCGGCTGCGGCACGAACGGCAATGAGCCCTCCCGGTCGCGCCTGCCGCGCAACGCTATCGACCGGATTGTGACGACCGACACGCCGCTCCTCGCCGAGGACATAGCGATGCATCCGACCTTCACTGCCGCTGATATCGAGGTGCTTGGGGCCTCCGACACCGTGTCGTTCATCGGCGTTCCCATTCGTGTTGATGGGAACGCCATAGGCGCGCTGACTTTGGACCGGGTTTTGGAAAGCAGGTCAAGCTATCGGCTCGACGATGATGTCCGGCTGCTTACCATGATTGCCAACATGGTGGGACAGACAGTCAAGTTGCATCGCTTCTCCGCGGCCGACCGCGAGCGAACGCCGGAGCTGGAACATCGGCCGCAAACGAAATTTTCTGATGTTAAGCACCCTGCACCCCGGCGCAAAAAGGTCCGCGTCGAGGGGATGATTGGTGACAGTCCGGCGATAAGCGCCCTGCTGGAGAAGATCGCGGTCGTAGCCAAGGCAAAAACCACAGTTCTGCTGCGAGGTGAGTCCGGTACCGGGAAGGAGCTGGCTGCCAAGGCAATTCACGAGTTGTCGCCGCGCGCCAAGCGGCCCTTCGTTAAACTCAATTGTGCAGCGCTCCCAGAGACAGTCCTGGAATCCGAATTGTTCGGTCATGAGAAGGGTGCCTTCACAAGCGCATTCAATTCCCGCAAGGGGCGCTTTGAGCTCGCTGACAAGGGGACGTTGTTTCTGGATGAGATTGGCGAGATCTCGGCCTCGTTCCAGGCAAAGCTACTGCGCGTGCTGCAGGAGCAGGAGTTTGAGCGCGTCGGCAGCAATCAGACCATCAAGGTAGATGTTCGCGTGATTGCCGCCACGAACAGGAACCTGGAAGAGGCGGTTGCAAGGAATGAGTTCCGCGCCGACCTATACTACCGCATCAACGTGGTTCCCTTGCTGGTACCAGCATTGCGCCAAAGGCGCAGCGATATTCCGCTCCTCGCAGCTGAGTTTCTCAAGAAGTTCAACGACGAGAACGGCTGTACGCTCACCTTCGATCCGCGTGCGATTGAAGTGCTGATGAAATGTGAGTTTCCCGGCAACATTCGCGAGCTTGAAAATTGCGTGCACCGGACAGCGATCCTGGCCGAGGGACTGTCAATCGGGAGAAACGACTTTGCCTGCTCCCAAGGCCAATGCTTTGCCGAGGCGCTGTGGAAGTGCAGATCGGGCAAGGCCGCGCTGCAACCACCGCCGATCCTGCCGGAGTCAGCGAATTTGGCCACGCCCCCGGACGAGGCCGCCAGTTCGGCCGCGACTACAGGCCCGCTTGCCGGCGCAACCCACCCAATTGGCGCGAGGACGCCCGACATAGAGCGCGTCATTGCTGCCATGGAAAGATGTGGCTGGGTGCAGGCAAAGGCAGCGCGCTTGCTTGGGCTGACCCCGCGCCAGATTGGCTACGTGCTGAGGAAATACGGCGTCGAGATCAAGCGTCTTTGAAAGCATGACCCTGGGCATGAGCTGAGCCGCTTAGCGCCGCGCAGCGATGCAGATCCGCGTGCGCGTCAACTCGATTCGACCGAGGACAGCCTGGCTGAATTCCCATGTCAGCCGGCGCTGCGACCATTGTGTGAAAGGCAACCCTGCCATCGTCAATCCCGTCCGCCATGTTGCTCTCGTTGCGAGCTCATACGCATGCCCCCTGTACTGAAACGGAGTCAAATATGTCCGACGCAAAACTGCAAACTGTGCTTTCGGCTCTTTCGCAAGTGACACGACAGTTGGATGCTCTGCCGTCCAACGGACCAGCGCCGGACGCAAATTTTATCAAGCTGAATACGAATGAGAACCCGTTTCCGTTGCCGCCAATCATAATGCAAAGTGCAGTGGCGGCCCTCAAGCGCCAGTATCTATATCCGGATGACGATAACTTCAGATTGAGGGAAGCAGCGTCCAGCACCTATGGCGTTTCCAGGGATCAGGTCATCGCTGGCAACGGGTCGTCTGAACTGCTCGGACTGATCTACAGAGCTTTCCTCGCACCCGGCGACAAGGTTGCGATGATGTCGCCAGGGTTTTCGTTCAACCGCAAACTTGCCATGCTCCAGGGCGCTGAGTTCCTCGAAATCGGATGTCAAGCTCCTTCCCTGCCAATGGAGCAATTGCTTTCTGGTCCGGCAAAAGACGCCAAGTTTATTATGTTGGCCAATCCAAACAATCCGACCGGAACATTCCTCCCGATAAGCGATATCGAACGCCTCGTAGCACAATCGGACCGCTTGATTGTCCTCGATGAGGCCTACGTAGACTTTGCACCCGATCACGGACTGCGCCTCATCAACCGGTATTCGAACCTTCTGATCTTGAGGTCATTCTCGAAAAGCTATGCCGTCGCCGGCATTCGCGTCGGTTTCGGTTTCGGTCACCCTGAAATTATTGGAAGGCTGCGAAACATCCAGAACGTCTTCAACATGAACGTGATCGGGCATGCCGTTGGTATCAGCGTGCTTGCGCATCGCGGCGCCTACGCAGACAACCACAAGCACATCAAGGATGAACGAGAGCGAGTGACAGTTGCACTATCGCAACTCGGATTTTCGGTAACACCCTCCCGCGCAAATTTCTTGCTGGCCCGTGTGCCCGCGGGACAGGACGGCTCATGGTGGCAAGCAGCATTGGAGAGGCAAAAGATACTTGTCGCGTTTTTTCCGGACAAAGGCTTGGAACACTGTATCCGCGTCAGCATCGGCACAAAAGAGCAGATGGATGAATTTCTTGCTGCCGCTGGCGACATTGCTGGAAGCTTAACGGTGCCAAGCTCCAGAGGCAGGGAAGCGTCAGGCTCTGCTTCTTCGTTACGCTGACGCTAATCGGTGATCACACACATCTCTTCCGACTTGCTGGTGATCCCAGCAGGAAAACAGCCTGCTTTTAAAATCGGGGACTTAAAGAGTGACAAACGTCTTTCCTTCAAACCTGGCTTTCGGCATCTTCGATCATTTGGATGAGGATGGCCGCGATATAGGCCGGCAGTACGAAGATCGCCTGATATTAGCAGAGGCGTGCGATCAGCTAGGGTTCTATGCCTATCATCTCGCAGAACACCACTGTACTCCCCATGGGAGAGGTCCATCGCCGAATCTGTTCTTATCGAGCGTCGCCCAGCGCACCCGGCGCTTGCGTCTCGGACCCTTGGTGATGCTGCTTGCGCTTTATCATCCGCTGCGTGCGTTCGAAGAGATCTGTATGCTGGACCAGTTGAGCGGTGGCAGGCTCGAACTGGGCATAGGGCGCGGTGCTCTCCCGACCGAATTGGGCTACTTCGGGATTGGTGCGGACGCGGTGCCGGGCCGTTATGCCGAAGCCAGCGAAATTCTTATGCAAATACTTGTTAATTCGAGGGAGGTCGGCACGCTATGCTATCAAGGCCGCCATTTTGATCTCAATGACGTTCCTTTGACGCTAAGACCTCATCAGCGTCCACATCCGCCCACATGGGTCGCTGCCAATCGACCCGAGTCCACAGCTTGGGCCGCTGCGAATGGAACAAATATCGCGTGTGTAGGACCTTCCTCTTCTGTTCGCAAAACTACTGATGCGTTCCGCGCCTATCGAGAGGACAACGCAGGCGGGGGGAATCAAGGGAGATTTGTCGGATTGCTCCGCATGGTCGTGATTGGGCGTTGTGACACACATGCCTATTCGCTCGCGGCACCTGCTTACGCACGCTGGCTCAAGAGCTTCCAATTCCTTTACGAGCTTAACGCTATCCCCACTCCACCAAACTTGCCGCTGACCTTCGATGCGGCAGTCGAGAGTGAATTGTGCGTGGTAGGATCAGCAGAGTCTGTGCGAAAAGCTCTGCTAGATCAGTTGGAAGAGGCAGGTGCCAACTACCTGCTTTGTCAAATGGCATTTGGAAATCTGCCGCTAGATGCTTCCCTTTACACTGCGAGGACGATTCAGTCCGAAATCATGGCTCGACTTGGCTGACCATGAAATTCGCGGTCTGAGGTTAAATCGTTGTGTAGCGCTCTCACACTCACGTGATCGAGCGTGCACGTGGTGGGGCGGGCAATCGAGAGGAGGCCAAACTGACGACGAGCAGGCGGCACAGAATACCAGCTTTGTGCGTTGGCTGGCGTCTGGGCCATCGTGTGAACATGCACGATCCTAAGGAGAGGGTAGCCGAGCGCGTCACGATGCCGGCACGCGTCTGCTCGTCGCGCTGGCGCTAGTCGTTGCCCATAGCCAGCCGCAGGAGGTTCTTCTCGCCCGGGGCGGCGTCGGTGCGGCGCCCATTAATCCAGCTTCATCAGCGGCCCGTCGGTAGCAAAGCCGTCACTCGCTACGGCGCTATTGAGGGCGCGCTCGCGAGCGGCTTTGCGACGCCGAGCCAACACCTCGAGCGAGCTCGCCCGATGATGGTGGTGCACCGCGGTCGGATACGATGCTGGAGGAAATCGTTCGCAGCCGGTCTTCACGAATTGCGAGGAGTGCTCGTTCTTGAATGCTGGCTGCTGGCCGGATGCGGTGGCCTGAGTGGTCTGCCGACACGCCCGAAAGTTAACGCCACTACCACAAGGCCGCCAAGATGTCAGGTCTGAGAGCCAGCTTGGACGGTGGTATCGTGTTCGGGAAGGTCGTCGAAGGAGGCGTAGTTGAGATAGTAGAGTTTGGAATACAGGCCGCCCATGGCTATTAACTTATCGTGGTTGCCAGTCGCAATAACTTGGCCATTCTGAAGCACGATGATGCGGTCGGCCCCCCGGACCGTGGCGAGACGGTGGGCGATGACGAGGCCAGTCCGCCCTTCAAGCAGCTTGATCAGAGCCTTCTGAATCTGCAATTCCGTGTAGCTGTCGATGTTGGCGGTAGCTTCGTCGAGCACGAGGATCTTGGCGTCAGCGACGAGGGCGCGGGCGAAACTGATAAGCTGGCGCTGGCCGAGAGATAAGTTGTCGCCGCGTTCGCCAAGTTGGGTCTCATACCCGTCGGCGAGGCTCATGACGAAGTCATGCGCGCCGACAGCCTTGGCCGCCTCGATCACCTTGTCGCGCGTGGCTTCCGTCTTCTGGTATCGAATGTTCTCGAAGACCGTCCCGGTGAACAGGAATGGCTCCTGCAGCACCATGGCGACCTGGCGGCCGAGCGATTCCTGGGTGAGGTCGCGTACATCATGTCCGCCGACCAGCACCTGACCCTGCTGAACATCATAGAAGCGGTGGACCAGGGCCATCGCACTCGATTTGCCAGAACCGCTCGGTCCGACTAGTGCGACCGTCTCGCCCGGATTGACCTTGAACGAGACATTTTTCAGAACCGAACGGTTCGGATCGTAGCCGAAGGTGACGTCCCTAAACTCGACCGAGCCGTCCATTTCGGGCGAAAGCACCTCGGCATTGGGTTTGTCCTTAACATCGATCTTGACGTCGAGCACATCGGTCAGGCGCTTGCCTGAGGCCATGGCGCGCTGCATGACCGAATATTGCAGGGTGAGTGAGCGGATCGGGTCAAAGAAGCGCTGGATGTAAAATAGGTAGGCTACCAACACGCCCACATCTATACGGCTATTCATGACCATCGAGCCGCCGACCACAATAACGGCGGCCAAGGCGAGGCCGGTGATGCCATCGACGATGGGCACCATGACCAGTGCATATCTGGCAGCGATCAGGTGGGTCCTGAGGTTGGCATGGGCCCGATCGTCAAAAAGACTGAAATTCACCTGCTGGCGGTCCATTGACTGTATGGTCCGCACGCCGTGAATGGCTTCGGCCAGCGCGCCATTGACGACGGAATTGGTTTCGTGTGCAGCCATGAAGGCGTCGCGGGCACGCGGCAACCAGACAATGCGGACGATCACCAGGATCGGCAGAACCGATAGCGTCAGGAGGCCGAGGCGAAAGTCGAGCCACAGCATTACGAAAACGATGCCGAAGAGAAGCGCAACATCGCCTAGGGAATATACCGAGGTTTCCAGGAACTCCTGTATGGAGTTAACGTCGCCTTGCAGGCGCGACATCAGGCGTCCGACCTCGGTCTTGTCCATGAAAGAGAGCGAAACCTTTTGCAGATGGCCAAACATGGCGCGGCGGATGTCGAACAGGACAGTTTCGGCCATTTTCCCATCCAAGGCTTCCTGCATGTAGCCGGCGGCGAAATTGACCAAAATCGCCGAAAGGAACGCGCCGACGGCCGCAAGCTGGGCTGAGCGATCGGGCCTTGCCGGGTTCATGCCGAGGTCGATCGCGTAGCGGATGATCAAGGGGATGAGAAGCTGCGTCCCGGTGAAGATCAGCATCGCGACAATCGTGACAACTACCTTTGCCCGGTAGGGATGGACGAAGCCCCAGATGCGACGGAGGATGCTCTTGTCGAAAGCCCGGCCGAACATCTCCTCCTCGATCCGGTGCGAGCCGACGACCGCGCGCGGAGGGCGTCTCCCGTCGTCACGTTCGGCTTCGAGTTCGCCGCGGCCCTGGTCCATCAGCGGGCGCCCCCATCCTGGGTAATAATGCTATCACCCGGGCGCGTCTGGAGATCGTAAAGGGCCCTGTAGCGTCCCCGCTTCGCCAGAAGCTCTTCATGCGTGCCGCGTTCTACGATTTCGCCTTTATCGACAAAAAGGATTTGATCGGCATGCTTAAGCGCACTCAGCCGGTGCGCGATGATGATCGTCACCCGATCCTTTGCGAAGCGCCGCATCGCCGCGCGAATGCGCAGCTCGGTGCCGGCATCGATCGCGGCCATCGAGTCGTCGAAAATGATGACGGAGGGGCGCAGCATCATGGTGCGAGCAATCGTGAGACGCTGGCGCTGGCCGCCAGAGAGAGAAACGCCGCGTTCGCCCACGACCGTCTCATACCCTGCCGGGAGCCCGAGGATGTAGTCGTGGAGCTGGGCGTATTCTCCAGCGCGTTCAATTCGCTGTCTCTTCGCCCAGGGATCGCCATAAGCGATGTTGTTCTCGATCGTTGTGGTGAATAGGAACGCATCCTGCTGTACAACCGCGACCGCCTTGCGAAGGCTCTCGAGGGTGACATTGCGTATGTCCTGGCCGTCCAACGTGATGGCGCCACCGGTCACGTCGTAAAAGCGGGGGACCAGATGAGCCATCGTCGATTTGCCGGAACCCGGCGGACCGACGATCGCGATCGACTCGCCTCTCCGGGCCTCAAAGCTGAGGTTCTTCAGAATGGCGCGGTTTTCGGCGTTGGGGTAGGCAAATGAGACATTGTGGAAGCGCAGAGTGCCGTCACTTATCTCAAGCGGTCTGGCCTCGAGAGCATCCCTGATGGTGATCTCCTGATCGAGGAGACCGAAAAGCCGCGAACCGCAGCTAGAAGCGCGGGCAAACGCATTGACCATGAGACCGATCTGGCGGACTGGCATTTGCAGCATGGTCATGAAGGTCAGGAAGGTCGCCATGGTTCCGACGCTGATCTCGCCAGCGACGAGCTTGTTGCCACCGATCCCAAGCACCAATCCCATTGCGAAAAAGTAGGACAAGGTCATCGCCGACGTGTTGGGTACGTAGATGTCAACGAGATCGTTGGCGAGGTCGAGCGCGTTCTTGGAAGCGCCGTCGAACTTCAGCATCTCATAGGATTGAGCCGCAAAAGCGCGGACCACACGGATACCTGCGAGATTTTCCTTCATCACGCGGCTTAGTACCGAAAGGCGCTCATAGAGGTCGAGCCAGGTGGCGCGCAGCCTAAGCTGTGTGGTCGATGAGCGCCAAGCGACAAAAGGCACGAAGCTGAGCGCGGCCAAGCCGAGCATCGGATCGGTCGAGATCATCATGTAAGCGCCAATCCCGATCAGCATCGTCAGCAGGAGCACCCGCATGAGCCCGGTGGAAAAATACATCCGCACGCCTTCGAGATCGAGCATTCCGGCGGTTATCAGATCGCCTGAATGGACCCGGTCGTGAAAGGAAAAGCTGAGACGCTGGATCTTGTCGTAGTAGGCGAGCCGCAATTCGTACGCGACATGATGCCCGACGGCTTCGGCAAAATAGTTCTGCGCCATCGTGAAAACGCCGCGTAGCGCGCTGACGGCGAGCAGCAGGAGAGCCGGGGCCCAGAGCGCTTGTCCTGCCGCGGCCCCCGCGACACCGCCCCCGATAGCTGTCTGGGTCTGGTCGACAGCCCGGCCGAGAAGCTGGGGAATGAGCAACTGGAGGATTGCCGCCATGATCGTCGAGCCCATAGCGAGGGCAACCTGCCACGGATGGCGCAGATTCATACGCGTGATGCGCAACAGCGTACTCAAATCCCGGCCCCAGCGCGCCGCTTCAACATGGGCCAACGAATTCAGTGCGTTCGTTGCGCCGCTGACAGCTTCACTGTTCACGGGTGTATTCCCGACTGCATTTTGCGCCTTCGAGGAAAGCCGAAGCAGACATCATCAAAGGCATCCGCCATTGTTAATCCCGTCCTCAACCTGCAGCCGTGCCCGTTCCCACAAGCCGAGCCGCCGCTTGACTTAGTGGCATGTCGATCACCGTGATTCCGCTTGCCGCAAGAAAACGCGCTTCGTTTCTGGTCAGGGTTTCCGCGTCCATTACGGTGCAATAGGGACCGCGGGAGCGCTTCATGATCTGTCTGGCGTAGGTGCGCAGCATCTGATCGTTGAAGCGGCAGCCAACGAAGAAAAATCCACGGGTGATGCGCCGTTCCTTCACAGCGTCTGGGATCGGTGTCTGGATATCAATTTCGGACAGGACTTCGACGTAGTCGGAATCTGCGACGAGAAAGTTTTGCGCGGGCGTAATACTCCCGTGAGGTGAATAGAGAACCGTCTTGGCCCCCAATCGGGGGTCGAGCTCCCTCCCGGACAAATCGTAGGTTTTCGTCCAAATGTTGCCGATTTCATTCGCGCGCGTGACGCCTTGTATCTCAACGACGTCCGTTCGGCCGGTCTCTACCAGAGCCGTGCGCATCGCGCTGTCATACCAGCTGTCGATGATGAGGGAGAGTGGCAGCCTTGCGAGCCAGGCGTGGAAGGGGGTCGGCCCCACCGGCGCTGCGAATATGTCGGTCATCCAAGCTTGAAGCGTCCGGCGATGCCGGCGCTGTTCGATGAACTGTGCAACCGACCACATATTGGTGCGGATCCTGGAAGGGGCTGGAGCCCGTGCATTGAGTGCCGCGGCAACAACCTCCGGGGTATGCGGCACAGGCGGTTCCACACAGTTCAACTCAAGAAGACCCGGACCGAGATAGGGGATCACCTCATCGGCGGCGAGCGCTTCCTTCGCCAGGTCAAGCAGCTTTTCAGCAAAACTGTCCCGCACAATGACGAGGTGGCCCGATGTCAGGATCGTGTTCATCTCGTTTCCTCGCGACGCACCCAGGGGCAGCATCAGCCCTCTTCGGAAATCTTCCTTGCCTCGACGGTGATCGGCAGACGCGTATCATGTGGGAGATCGGGTAGGAGGAGCCGCCACCCGTTCCTGAGCGTGACCGTTCCGCCCCACAACTCTTCCTTCTCGAGTTTGATGATCGGCTCTTCGAGGTCCTTTTTGGGGACATACGCTGACAAACCAGCATCGCTCCTGCGGATCATGACTTTCATCTGGCCGTCCCTTCATTGGTATTGCTTTCAGCACTGCAGGGCGCCTCGGCCTTGTCGAGGCTCATCAGTTCACGCGCTCGCATACCGACGACGGTGCCACGGTCGATCCACTCGACCGCATAGATGAAGAACTGCTGGAGAAAGGTGCCAATGTCGCGCACATATCCCTCGTCCCCCTTCCGCACGAGATTTTCGCCGATCTCCCTGCCAGGATAGGTGCCGTCATTCTTTATGTGGCGAGTGGCACGTACCCGCTCTCCCGGCATGAATCGTGGAGGCCTGCGGATTTCGATCTCCTCTTCGCGTCCGAGCGACATGTCCGTTCCCTGATTTCTCTTGCGGCTGAGATTGCGAACAAGGCGTTCCAGGCGTCCTGCGTAGGCAGCCCCCAACCATGTCGGCAGTCCAATGTCCGTTACGCAGGAACGCAGGTCTTCGGCACCGGACATACCGAGGCACATTGCTGCGCATCGAAGACCCCCTCGCATTCGGTGCACTTCTGTGACTCGATCACGTAGCTCTCGCCTTTGAACTTGATCGCGCCCGAAGGACATTCGAATTCGCAGGCGCCGCATTGGGTGCATTGGGATGCGATGATCTTGAAAGCCATTTTAACTCCTGGTCCGAATGAATGAGACAGCTCAGGCCGTCGCCGCGAGTGTGGGGGTCCCAGACGCGGCGATGTAAATCGCGCTGATTGCTGTCTCGATATAGTCATGGGCACAGGCGTCGGTGGCTCTGATTCCGGCCTCCGCGAGCTGATCCTGCGGGCAATTTCCGATCTTGGCGCACAGCACGATATCTATGCCTTGAAGCGCTGCGATGACGCCATCGAGGGCGGCTTCTGCGCCCCAGCCGCCGAGGCAATACTTGTCCACCTTCCGATGCCCGACGAAGCTGATCCCTTTCAGCGAGGCTTGATAAACCTGGAATTCCTTCGCATGGCCGAAATGCTCATTGACGCGGCCGCCGCCCTTGGTCGCCACCGCGAAGAGAAGGGACTTGCCGCGGCTCGCTGCCTTGACCAATCCGATCGCTTCTCTCCTAGCCTCGACGTGATCACGGCGCTCCTCCGCGACCAGCTCCCGATAGGCCTTGCGTTTGCTGGCATCGTAGGTGACCTCGCCGGGAATCCGGTCGACTGTGAATTCCTGGCCACGATCTTCTCCGAGCAGGCCCACGGCATCTGCCCGGCACTGCCGGCAGTGCCGCATCAACTGGGCGCCACCTTCGACACGATCCTGAAGAGCCTTCATCTCCATTGCGTTTGGGCCGCGCTGCCCGCTCAGTCCGTAATGCGTGCCGTGTGCCGGGTCCGAAATCAGCGGCATAAGGTTGTGCAGGAACGCGCCTCGCTCCTTAACCCATCTATTCACCTCGATCAGATGCTCATCGTTCACGCCTGGGATCACCACCGAGTTGATTTTGGTGAGGATGCCCCGCGCGGTCAGCATCTCCAGGCCCAACATCTGCCGTTGGTGCAGGATCCGGGTGGCTTCAATGCCGACGTAGCGGCGATGATCGTGAAAGATCCAAGGATAGATCTTTGCACCGACCTCAGGGTCGACCATGTTGATCGTGATCGTCACGTGATCGACATTCATGTCAGCAAGCTCATCGACATGGTCGGGCAGCGCCAGCCCATTCGTGGATATGCAAAACTTGATGTCTGGGATTTCCCTGGCGACCCTGGCGAAGGTCGCCTTCGTCTTCTTCCAGTCGTAGCAGGCGTCGCCCGGTCCGGCGATGCCGAGCACGGAAAGCTGCGGCACCTCATTGGCGACCGCGATCACCTTGCGTAGCGCCTGATCGGGCGTCAGCTTTTCAGAGGCCACCCCAGGCCGGCTTTCGTTGGCGCAGTCATATTTGCGATTGCAGTAGTTGCACTGGATGTTGCAGCCCGGCGCGACCGCGACGTGCATACGCGCGAAATAGTGATGCGCCTCTTCTGAAAAGCAGGGGTGATCCTTGATCTTCTCCCAGACAGCCGGATCCGTGTCGTCGGGCTTTGTCGACGAGCCGCAGGACGAAGACGCGCAGCCCCCGAGTTTCATGGTGCCAAGCAACTGGTCACCGAATGTCGTGCTGAGGCTCTCAAGCGAAATTGCCGGTGCAGACATGAACGGCTCCGTTGCTGCGTGATGTCGCAGTTCAAAGCGCAAGAGCTATGCCAGCTCAAAGAGCTGTTTCGGTTCACGAATAGGCTTCTCGTGTCAGATTCCTTCGGATTGCTCCGACACACCTTTGTCGGGCTTACGACAGTGGACAAGCAAATAGGGTCGCGAGGCTAGCAGCCTCGGGCGCGCAGAGTGTGAGCGAGACCACTCCGGGCTGCTTACGCTTGACGTCATCGCGACGTCTGGAATTTCTTCACCTTGATACCATGCCGGCCCAGGGCGTAGCCGATTTGCCATGGCGTGAGGCCGAGGATACGAGCCGCCCTGGAAGAACCCAACCGGCCTAGTCAATCGCGTCGATCAGCCGGTTGCGTGCCGTCAGATGCGGGCGACAAGCGGCATGGTTCGGATGCGGCCGTAAGAGGAGATACCTTGCTGCGGAGGCGCCGATGCGACTGGCCGGCAGCCGCAATTCGCTTGATCTGTTACGGCCTGTGATATGAGGCGGCGAGTGCCTGATTGAGGTGCGTGGGTATTGCCGGCAGTGGCGGCAATCTCCGGCTCTCCTTCAGCGTCCAGGACGACGATCGCTCAATTACCCGTCTGCAGAAACGTGGGCAGGACGTTCACGACAATTGGCCAGCGTATGGCGAGCGTAATCTCCAGCTCGCTCGGGGCGGTCAGCACCTTCACATATCGTAGAGTCCCTGAGCGGGTATCTGCTTAGGGCATGCTCGATGGGCGGTTCAGGGCCTCGTCGACCCGATCTGCGGCCCGGTGGCTCATAGAGACGACTTCAGCGGTTGTCGTCCAGAGTGAACCTGCATTTTTTATCTGAGGCTGAATTATGCAAGAACAGTATTCGTGCAATTTCTCTTCATTTATTGGCGATTAAAGCAAAAAATGGCATGGCCGAGACTCAGCTGTACTGGATGATCGCCGCCTTAAGTGTGCGTGCGCCGGTCATCCGAATTTAAAGAGGATTCCGAAACCGCCGCGTGGATAGTTCCACTCGATCTCACCACTCGTCTCGCACAAAATCCGGCAGGTGCCGCACTCCATGCAGCCGTCGGCAGTGATCTCCACTTGACCCTTGTCGTTCAACTCATAACATTTCGCCGGGCAGACGTGGGTCAGCGCGAGCAAATTCGCGCTCGGCTTCTGGTGCGGTCGCACTTTGATGTGCGGGCGGCCGGAATCCACCAAGTAGCGGTTCTGGTAAAGCTTGTCCTCGACACGTGACTTCGTCGCTGCGCTGGTCATATCGTCTCCCCTCAGCGCCACGCCAATGCAAGGCGGACCGCGTCGCTGACCAGCCCCCAGCGCGAGCGCGCCTTGATGAAGGCCGCCGTGGTCGCCTTTTCCTTCTCGATCTTCGGCGTGCCGTCGACACGCATGAAGTTCTGCGCAGCTTGCGACATCAACCGCGGATAAGTCGTGAAATAATTGCTGGAATTGGTGTGGAGCAAGGCCGGCATGTCTTTGTATTTCCTCAGGTCCTTGACCACGAAGGACTTGTCCAGCATGGCTTTGTAAAGGGCGAGATTCCGTTTGTTCATCGGACCGTTGCGGCTCTTGACCTCGACGATTGCCTCAGCCGCAATGCGGCCGGAGGTCATGGCGAGGTTCGAACCCTCGCGGTGAATCGCGTTGTTCAGTTGCGCGGCATCGCCGACCACGACCCAACCATCGCCAAAGAGCTGCGGAATAGCCTTGTAGCCGCCTTCGGGAATGAGGTGTGCGGAATATTCTTTCACTTCCGAGCCGGCGATCAGCGGCCGGATCGAAGGATGGCTCTTCAAGGCATCAAGGAGAACGTAGGGGCTCTCGACCATCGCGGCAAAATCGGAGACGAGGCAGCCAATGCCCAGTGAGATGGACTCCTTGTTGGTATAGAGGAAGCCGAGCCCGGCCATGCTGCGGGAGGTCGTGCCCACCGCCTCGATCACGCAGCCCTCATCGCCCTTTACGCCGAACCGCTGCTCAATGACCTCTTCGGGCAAGAAATGCATTTCCTTGACGGCGAGGGCCACGGTTTGCGGCTTTGGCATCTCGCGCAGGCCGGCTCGAGTGCCAAGCAGTCCGCAGACACCTTCTGCGAGAACGACCACGTCCGCGTAGATGGCCCCGCCCGCCCGGTCTGTGCGGACGCCGATCACCCTGTCCTTGGCATCACGGATGAGTTCCGTCACGGTCGTCTCGCACAGAACGGTCGCGCCGGCCGCGCGCACCTTACGCGAAAACCATTTATCGAACTGGGCACGGATGATCGTGTATCGGTTGGGCTTCGCCTCATTGAAGTCGTCCGACCTATAGTGAATCCCGGTATGGGATGTGTCGTCCATCACCCAAAGCCGCTGTTCAACCAAATGCCGCTCGAGAGGCGCATCATCCCGGAAATCCGGGATGATCTTCTCCAGCATGTTCGCGTACATGATGGCACCCTGGACATTCTTGGAGCCCGGGTATTCACCCCGCTCCAACTGCAGCACCTTCAGGCCATGGCTGGCCATGGTGTAAGCAGCTGCGTTTCCGGACATGCCTGCCCCAACAACAATGGCGTCGAAGTTTTCCTCGATCATGTCCATCCCCTTAGCTCGAAAGCTTATCGCGACTGTGGGGCGACAGCCGCCGGGTGAAGGCTTCCGTCAGTGCGGGCAGGAAGCGGATCGCGTCGGTGACGATTCCGAGGTGAGCGAAATCGAAAATCGGCGCGTTCGGGTCGGTGTTGATGGCCACGATGAGATCCGCCCCCTCCACGCCAACCCGATGCTGGACGGCGCCGGAAATCCCGGCCGCTATGTAAAGCTTCGGCCGGATCGTCTTGCCAGTTTGGCCGATCTGCCGATCAGCTGGCATCCAGCTCTTCTGGACTAACGGACGCGAACAGCCGTGCTCGGCGCCGATTGCTCGTGCGAGGTTCTTCACAAGCTGCAGGTTCTCCGCCGCGCCAAGACCAAGGCCTCCCGCAACCACGACGTCGGCATAGGCAAGGTTTGCCTTCGCCGACTGATTGTCCGGCAGGAAGCCGAGGACTTTGGTAGCGATCTCGTCCTCGGCAAGCGAAAGCTTGTGCCGGATGACACGCCCGACCGGTTTATCCGTCCGCTGCGGCATGGGCATGACCCTCGGCCGCACGGTCGCCATCTGCGGGCGGAAATTGAGCGTATAGATCGTGCACAACAAGGAACCGCCGAAAGTCGGACGCGTGGCGGCGAGCGAACTGTCGGTATCTACATCGAGTTCGGTGCAGTCGGCCGTGAGCCCCGTCTGCAAGGTCGTCGCCACGGAGCCGGCAAGATCCCTGCCCAGTGTGGTGGCACCGAGAAGAAGGATTTCGGGTTTGTGGGTATCGACCAGATCCGTCAACGCCTTGGTGAAAGGTTCATTCCGATAGTCGGCGAGCAGGGGCGCCTCGGCGATGTAGACAAGGTCAGCGCCATACGCGAATGCTTCGGCAACGGCGTTCCCCACGGCCTCTCCCGGCGGTCCAAGCACGACACCTGCAAGCTGGACCTGAAGCTTGTCTGCTAAGTTGCGGCCTTCGCCGAGCAGTTCGAACGATACCGGATGGACCTCGCCACGTTCGAGCTCGATGAAAACCCAAACGTGCCGGTAGTCCTTGAAATGGGCGGGCAACTCCTTCTTTATGCCGGCGCGGCCGGCGGCAGGGCGAGGGGTTTCTCCGTTCGCGGTCGACATCGTTTTTGCTCCTTGCCGTCACGCGCCGCCGTTAAAGGCGAGCTCATGTTCCAGCGCCGGCTGGCGGGTGAAGATTGCGGTGATGAGTTCGTCAGCGACATCGCGCAAGGCCTTCTCGGCGGTGTCGATTTGTGCCGCCTTTTCAGCTCGAGCAGGAGGGGCGAAAACACGTTTGACGACCGTCGGTGAACCGCGCAGGCCGCATTTGGTGAGATCCTCAATGCCGGCGTCGGCCGCGCTCCATTTCAAGACCTGGCTGCGCGCGGCGCACAAGGCGTCCTGGATCGAGCCCCGGCGGATCTCGTTTGTGCCTTCCAGCATGGTGATGAGGCAAGGGAGCCTGCTCTTCAGCATCTGTGTGCCGCCTTCGGAACGGCGCTCGACCTTGATCTCGCGTGCAGCAAGGTCGACAGAAGGGATCTTCGCGACATAGGTCAGTTGCAGGAGTCCGAGGCGCTTGGCGATGCCGGGCCCGACCTGGGCGGTGTCGCCATCGATCGTCTGCTTGCCGGTGAAGACGAGGTCTGGCGTGCCGAACGTCTCGCCAATCTTCGCGATTGCCTGGGAAAGGGCGAACGAGGTTGCCAGCGTGTCGGAGCCGGCAAAATAGCGGTCGGTCAAGAGCACCGCTCGGTCGGCGCCGTAACCGAGCGCCTTGCGCAGCGCGTCCTCTGCCATGGGCGGACCCATGGTGAGCACAGTGACTTCGCCGCCATGTGCGTCGCGCAGTCTGAGCGCTTCTTCGAGGGCGAACAGGTCGTAAGGGTTGATGATGGTCGGAACACCCTGGCGCATGATCGTGTTCGTGACCGGATGGACCCTTATCTGTGCCGAGTCCGGCACCTGCTTGATGCAGATTACGATGTGCATTGGCGGTTTCTCTAGGCTCCTGTCCGGGTCCGGCATTGCGGTTATCTCCTTTGTCCGCATTATTCGTGCCAAGTCTCTTGCGCTCCCCCTTTCCTACAACTTCGGCTGGTTGCTTCTGACGGCGCTGTGGTGATGACCGCATTTGGCGGCTGCTCGACATTGTCGCGTCGCACCCTTGTCGCCGATCATTCCCGTCCGAACCGCTTCAGTACCGAGTCGAACGGAACAAAGGTGTGACCCGGCGCGGCAGGTTTGTTCGGATCGTGGTCCTTGAGCACCTTGAAAATCCGATGCGTGAGCGGCGAGGAAATCGCAAAGTCCTCGTAAGCTCGTTCGAGCGTCGCGCGCACCCTCGCGGCAATCACCTGGTCGGGCAGACCGGAGAAATCTTCTTCGGCGAGGTATTGGCCCACACGCTTCATGATATGGAGCCGCGAGACATTCAGTACCTTCGGGTCATAGGCGACGCCTAGGACTGAGAAGAATTCCTCTGCAGCCGACAAGCGCTTCAGTCGTGCGAGGATGTCGGTGACATCCATGGGGCGGCTGTCAGCGGAACAATTCATTGCATTCTTCCTGGTCGCAAAACTGTGGCCTCTGTGCGCTCGCGCACGGCTGACTTGGACCCGCACAGCTCGATAGGGATGCCTCGCTGCACATTCCATCGTAGAGCTCGACCAGTCGAGTTGCAGTGACGGTCGATTTGGTCTCGGCCGCCTCGCGTCGGACGCGGGCCACCATCGCGGCTGCCAGATCCGGGTCGAGATCGCGACCGCTTTCGCTCAGCACATGGGCAATCGCAGTGGCGCCGGAATGCTTGCCGATGACGATCCGCCGGCAGCGGCCCACGAGAGTCGGATCGAGCCCCTGATAAGTACGCGAGTCCTTCAGCAGCCCTGCGACGTGAATGCCGGATTCGTGGGTGAAAACATCGGCGCCGACGACCGGCTTAGTGGCTGCGGTCTGCCGGCGGGCGGCCCAAGCCACCTGGGCGGCGAGGCCGGGCAATGCGGTCAGCTCAATGCCGGTGTCTGCGCCGTCGAAGACTGCCATTGCGGCGGCCACCTCCTCCAGCGCGGCATTGCCCGCACGCTCGCCGAGCCCCAGGACGGTGACGGAGGCATGGCGCGCGCCTGCGCGGATCGCCGCCAGCGTGTTGGCGCCAGCAAGTCCGAGATCGTTGTGCGCATGAAATTCAAGGTCGATTGGAGACTGCACCACGAGCTGGGCGACAAGTTCGAAGGTCGAAAACGGGTCGAGAACACCGACTGTGTCGGCCAGCCTCACGCGGCTTGCGCCGGCGCGTGCGGCCGTCTCGATGACGCGGGCGAGATGATCCCGATTGGCCCGCGAGGCATCCTCGCAGCCCACCGCGACGAAGAAGCCGGCATCGGCGGCGCGCCTGACCATATGATCGATGACCTGGAGCGCTCCCGCCTTGTCGAGGCCGAGCTTGGCGGCAAGTTGGATGTCCGACGCAGGCAGCGACAAATTGACCGCTTGGACGCCGCTCTCGATCGCTGCATCGAGATCCAACGACGTCATCCGGCACCAGGCCATGAGCCGAACCGGAAGACGCCGCGCTACCACGGCGCGAATTGTTTCCATCTCGTCGACGCCCATGACCGGCGTGCCGATCTCGATCTCTGTCACGCCAGCCGCCGCAAGAGACTCAGCGATCTCCAGCTTTTCCGTCGTGGTGAAGGCGACGCCCGGCGCCTGCTCGCCATCGCGCAAGGTCGTATCGTTGAGGGAGACATGACCGGTCATGACAGGCAGCCTGTTCTTCTGCGGCTCACGCATAGACCGGACTACCCGGCCCAGAACCGGAAAAGCTGCGCAGCTTCCCCACGATTCCCGGCATGACCTCGAGCACCCGGTCGATGTCCTCTTCGCTGTTGTCCCGCGCCAAGGAGAAGCGGACTGCCGCGTGTGGCGTTTTCATCGCGCTTAGGACATGGCTTGGTTCCAGAGAGCCGGAGGTGCAGGCCGAGCCAGAGGAACACGCGATGCCAATGCGGCTGAGGAGAAGTGGAATTCCATCACTTTCGACATGTTCGAAGGAGATGTTTGCGGTGTTGGGCAACCGTTGCAAGGGATCACCAGTGACACAGGTGCTTGGGATGCGCTGGAGGATCCCGCCCTCCAGGCGATCGCGGAGCGACTTTACCCGTGTGGTCTCGTCGTCCATGAATTTCAAGGCGAGTTCGGCCGCCGTGCCGAGCCCGGCTATGCCGGGCGTATTCTCGGTGCCAGCACGCCGGTTGTGCTCTTGGTGACCCCCCTTGATCAGCGAATGGAAATCGACGCCACGTTTTACGAAAAGCGCACCGATCCCTTTCGGCCCGTGCAGCTTGTGGCCGGAGAGCGACAGCATGTCGATTGCGGTCGACTTCAGGTCCATCGGAAGCTTGCCGACCGCCTGCACAGCATCGGTATGGAATAGGGCGCCCACTTCCTTGGCCAACTCGGAAAGCCTTGCCACGGGGAAGATCACACCAGTCTCGTTGTTCGCCCACATTATTGACACGATTGCAACCTGTGGGGTGAGGGCGGCCATATAGGCGTCGAGATCGAGCCGACCACGGCAATCCACCGGGATCCTGTGCACCTTGAGGCGGCGGGTCTTCTCAAGATGCGCGCAGAGCGTGAGCACGGCGGGATGCTCGACCGCGGACGTCACGATCTCGGTTCGGTTGGGCGCCGCCTCGAGCGCTGAAAGAAGCGCTGCATTGTCGCTTTCTGTCCCACCCGAGGTGAAAGTGATCTCATCCTCGAACTCCGCGCCGATCAGAGCTTGCAACTGCCTCCGCGCCTTTCTCACCGCCGCACTGACTGAGGCGCCAAGAGCGTGTGCCGACGAAGGGTTGCCGAATTGATCCCTAAAGAACGGCAACATCGCTTGCACGACCTCAGGATCGACCCGTGTGGTTGCGTTGTTGTCGAGGTAGACAGGCTTCATAGGTGCGATCCTCAGTTAAACAGAATGACGCGAGCGCTAGACCGACTCGTTGAGCCTCTGGCGCATGCCGTTGATGATCATTTGAACTGGCAGCGCGCGCAGGCGCCCGGAGTGTTTGACGTAAACCGGATCTCCGTCGATATGGACATGTTCGCAGTGGCCGTAGGTCAGCCCGCAGGTAAGGACGCCCGAACGCGATAACGCTACCGATGAGCCGAATTTGGCGCAGCGGCGCGATTTGTCCGCAAGCAGCTCGGGTGCCACCAGGAACCGAGCTGCTTCGGGAGGCGACGTTCTTTGAATCCTACTGGGAGCGAATGGCGGTCCCGAGATCGGCTTTGACCTTGTCTTGTTTTTTAGGACGGGGACATCTGTTGTGCCGGCCATATAAGTCTCCTCTGCCGCAAAATCACTCTGTCGGCCGCACAGGCGCTTCGGGCGTTTAACTGAAGGACTTGCCGCAGCCGCACTTTTCGCGCGCATTGGGGTTATCGAAGACAAAACCGGAAGATTGGAGCCCGGTGAGGAAGTCGACGGTCATGCCGGCTACATGGGGTTGGGAGCCCGCGTCCACGAACAGCTTGACCCCATCTGTGTCAGTGATCGCGTCGCCCTCGCGCGACACGCTCTCCAGGCCCATTAAGTATTTGAAGCCTGCGCAGCCGCCGGCCTCGACCATAATGCGAAAGCCGTCCGCCGGCTCGCTGGCACGGCAAAGAGCAGTCTTGAAGGCGGCAACAGCGTTGTCGGTGAGCGTAATCATGGCTCCATTCTCCTCAGTCCGCGACCTGCTTGCCCATCACGTTGCATGCACCGTGCCAAAGCCAAAAAACGTTTCAACACAGCGCGGCATCTCTCGCACTGGTGCCTCTTGATTGCTGATAAGGTGTCGGCCAATCGACACGTGCTGTCGGGTTTGTCGGGTCCGGCACGAGGGATGTTGGCCTGAGTTCTTGGGTGAACTCACATCACCAAGGACAGAACTTCTTCTGAGCTTGCCTCGGCGCAATTGGCACGGTTTTTGAAGCTCCGTTTGGCGAGACGGCAAGAGCATGCCGATCCACAACCATGCCGTGGGTGCCATCGCGATGGATGGGCGAAGCAAGGGAGTAACATGTCAGGACCGTGGTCAGATACGCGTTGTTGGCAAAGCAGCGCCGCTCGTGGCATCCGAATGCCCGCTTGGCCGATTGCGACAACATCCATACTGGCTCACCACCGCCCAGTAGCCGCCGACCGGCTCGATGGGATGCCATCGGCATGTGGCTGCTCGCCGGTTTTCGCATCGGTGCGACGCCGTGCGCACGCTGTCCAGCGACACCTTGTTCATGGGCCAGCAGCAGATCAGGATCGAGCATTTCGGCGCGCCTTATCGGCTGAAGATTCCCGGGCAGGGCAGATGATCCTCACACGTCGTAGAAACAGGGGTAAGCATGGACCAACGCGAGAAACCGTCGCCCGACGAAATCCGGCGGGCGTGCAAAGACAATCCGAAGATCCGGGAGCATGATCTCGCCGCTCGATTGGGCATTTCGGAAGCCGAGTTGGTCGCGGCGCATTGTGGTCACGGCGCGGTGCGCATCGAGCCGCGCGTCGATGATCTGCTGACCGGCCTCGAAGCGGTCGGCGAGGTAATGGCGGTCACCAGCAACGAAAGTGCCGTGCACCAAAAGATTGGCGTCTACGGCAAAGTGGTCACCGGCAACCAGCATGCCATACTGCTCGGCGACGAGATCGACCTGCGCATCTTCCCGAAAGCGTGGGCGTATGGCTTCGCCGTCGAGAAGCGCGAGGGGGCCGAGATCCCCCGCAGCCTGCAATTCTTTGATGCCACCGGCGAGGCGATGCACAAAGCTCATCTCACGCCCGCCTCGAACCTGCAGGCCTATCAGGATCTGACGGCAGAGCTTGTATCCCCCGACCAGGAGCCGATCATATCGCTCGAGGCGAGCGGGGCGCGCGATAACGCAGTGAGTCCAGACCACGCCACCACGGTCGACGACCTACGCGAGCACTGGGGCCGGCTAAGCGACGTGCATCAGTTCTACCATATGTTGAAGACACTGACGCTCAGCCGCTGCCAGGCGATGCGTATGGCCGACGAGGATGACGCCTGGCTACTCGACAATGATGCCATTGGCGCCCTGTTCCAACAGGCGGCCGAAGACGAGATGCCGATCATGTGCTTTGTCGGCAATCGTGGTTGCATTCAGATCCATTCCGGCCCGATCAGGTCGGTCAAGCAGATCGGGCCGCGGATCAATGTGCTCGAAGAGACCTTCCATCTGCATCTTAGGACCCATCGCATCCGCGAGGTCTGGGCCGTGCGCAAGCCGACGAGGGATGGTCACGTTACGTCCATTGAAGCCTATGGCGCGGACGGCAAGATGATCATCCAGTTCTTCGGCACGCGCAAGGAAGGCGAACGCGAGGGCAGCGACTGGCGGTTTCTGGCCGAGAGTCTGCCACGCGTTCCCGGTCCGACCTCCAGGGGTGTGTTGACTGCCGACAGGTCCTCGGATTGAATTGGCCGCGATAGGACTCAGCACCACGTTCCGACAGCGGCTCGCGAGCAAATCTAGGTCCATGAGCGGAAAGGATGCCGTCGTAGCGCATGCGCATGGTCAGGTGATGCACGCCGGATGGACCGCATCTATACAGTCAAGCTGGTCGCCGGTCGGCACCGGTGCGCACGAGTGCATCGCCGTCTGCCGGAAAAGCCTTGCAGCGCCTGCGAGCGATAAAACGCATACGCCATCAGCGCCGAACCGAAGCGCGGCTTGACCTTTTTGATACTCGCGCAAGCGCCGTCGGGTCTTCTCGGACCGCACCCGATCCTTGCGCTGGATCGCGTCGTTGCTCAATCCGGGCCGTGCGGGCGATCTACTCGCTCGTCGACCGGCAGGCTGTGCAGCAACAGCCAAGCCGAACAGCCCGATGTCGCGGGCTCGACAAAACCGACCACGGATGTCGGTTGTCGGACGTTGTCACAAGAATGATGGACAGGTGATCATCAGCGGCGGGCCCAGGCTGGCATTGCTTTGGTGCAGCGCCATGGCTACCCCTATCCGGCACGCGACTTGCTTCGACAATTTGATCAGCAGGGCAGAGGTGATTGACCAGTCCCTCAACCCTAACGGGGATAAGCGGCCGCTTTGCTTCATGACCGGAGCGCGGCGGTGATGCCCCTCTGATCGACTTCGCAACCCATCTCATCCGCGGGTGCAGGTGGGCTGTATCAGATCTAGAAGGCGCCCGACAAGAGACGTGCCCATGCTGGAAATCGACTTTATGAACAGCGGTGCAATCTCAATTGAGCCATGAACGCCAATGTAGAGAAAACAAAATGGCGACCAACCCCGTTCCAGATCATGTCCCGCCCGAAATGGTGAGGGACTTCAGCCTGTTTACATCGCCAGGGATGCCACCAACACCAAACGGGGATCCACACGCAGCTGTCGCTTGCGTACATGACGGGCCTCCGATCTTTTACTCCCGCTACAACACGCAAGATGGCCGGGGTACCTGGGTCATCACCCGTGCTGCGGACCAGCGGAAGGTGCTGCAGGACGCAGAGACTTTTTCCAGCCATCGCAGCATCTTCTCCTCCATACTGGGTGAGAACTGGCCGACGATCCCGCTTGAGCTCGATCCACCGGCCCATGGCGTCTTTCGCTCACTGCTTAATCCGCTGCTTTCGCCAAAGCGGGTGTTGGCTTTGGAACCGGCTGTCCGCGAACGGGCGGTCGAGCTGATCGAAAGGATCGCCGCGTCGCGCACAAGCTGCGACGTGATGAAGGATTTTGCCTTTCCTTTTGCGGTGAGCACCTTTCTTCGCTTTCTGGGGTTGCCTGATGACCGACTCGATACATTCGTCGGCTGGGGGAAAGATCTGCTCCACGGCGACGATAAGGAACGACCTGTGGCTGCCCGGACGATCGTGGCATTCATCGACGAACTTGCAGCCATGCGCCGCGATGAGGCGGTTGACGATTTCATGACCTTTATAGTGCAGGCACAGGTCGAGGGCCGCCGGCTGACTGACACCCAAGTCCGCGGCATCGGCGTGCTTGTCTTCGTCGCTGGGCTCGACACGGTCGCAGCAGCTATAGGCTTTGACTTGGCGTACCTCGCACGCAACCTCAAAGATCAGCAATTGCTGCGGAGCGAACCGGACCGCATCCCGCTCGCAACCGAAGAATTGCTGCGGGCCTATCCGCCCATTCAGTTGATCCGCGTGGCCACGAAAGATATCGACTTCGAAGGCGCGCCGATCCGGAAGGGGGACTATGTTTCCTGCGCCACGATGATTGCCAATCGTGACCCGGCGGAATTCGAATGCCCCAACACGATTGATTTGGAGCGGGAGGACAACCGCCACGCAGCGTTTGGCTATGGTCCCCACCGTTGCCTTGGCTCACACCTTGCCCGGCGCGAGATTGTCATTGGCCTGGAGGAGTGGCTGGCGCGCATCCCGGCTTTCAGGATCAAGCAGGGTACGGCGCCGATAACTTCTGGCGGCCATGTGTTCGGGATCGAAAATTTGATCCTGTACTGGTCTTAGGCCCGCCCCGAGCCCGGGCACAGACAATGGAGGCAGCGCCATGCGCATCATCGTCCAAAAGGCCAAATGCCAGGGCCACGCGCGATGCGCGGCGCAAGCGCCGGACATCTTTAAACTCGATAATGACGGTTACATCCTGCCTGGTGACATTGAAGTTGCGGAAGGGGAGGAACTGCCTGCATCACGAGGCGCGCGATCCTGTCCTGAACGTGCGCTGGAACTCACTCGCTGACGCTCTGGATGAGACGGCATTCAACCGTGAGTCTGGCGGCTTGAACCATGTGGCCGCACTCAGCACGCGACCTCTGTCCCGCACTGTTCACGTCCAACTCTGCGGGGCAAATTCCGGCGCCAGTGTTCCCCGTGAGGCGCAAACGGCAGGGCCGGGGTTCGCGAACCTCTTCGAATCACAGAATTTGCGCCAGAGCCGATGGACCAGACGAGAATTGCCGAACTACTCGACGCGAGGCGACCCGGAGTGCCGTACCGAAGAACTGCCCGACCCATTTTGCGGCAGGTCGGGTCTCTGCATGATTTGATAGGGCGAAACCAGGAGAACGCACCATATTTGCCCAACATTATGCCCGGCTCAGCACCGGCCAATGGCCGCAGCTGGAGAGAAGGTTCGACCAGCATGTGCTTGCCTGTGTGCTTTCACGTGCGCTCGAGGAGATCGAGGCCGGCGAGGCGACGGCGACGGAGGCAACCGGACTTTCGCGCGTCGAGTTGCGCGATGTCCTGTCCCGCTGTTTCCCTGCTTTTCCTATCAACGCGTTTGCCTTGGAAGAGGGGAGCGAGCCTGAGCCGGATCTGGAAGAAGAACTTCTGCGCGGACTGCTGCTGGCGCATGCCCGGCCCGACGACAAGGCAAGCGCCCGCTTCGCCAAGATCATCGCCCGGCGTGCCATGCGCAATGACCACCTCTGGCAAGACCTTGGCCTTTTTAGTCGAAGCGACCTCGGCCGCCTGCTCGCCTCGCATTTTCCGACGCTGGCGGCCGGCAACACCCAAAACATGAAATGGAAAAAATACTTTTACCGAAAGCTCTGCGAGGCCGAAGGCTTTTCGCTGTGCAGCTCCCCCAGTTGCCGGGACTGCAACGATTTCGAAAGCTGCTTCGGCCCGGAGGAAGGCGAAAGCCGCCTCACACGGACCAAGGACAACGCCCAGGATTGAGAGCCGCTTGCGTCAGTCGTACAGCGTCAGAGCTCGCGCCGCGCCATCTGTCTGTTGTCAAATCTCGACGGACGCCTTGGGGGATTTGAATACTGTGCGCTCGCGATGCTCGCTTCGGCGGGTCGTTGTCATGGCAGGCGCGAGTCGAATGTTTGTTAGATGCCGCCACAACCTAAGCCGGCATCATCAATCGCTACAAGCGCAAGGAGTTGAAGGACACGTTGCGCGATCTTGAGCAGGCCGGACTTGGTGACCAGCTCGTTAGGTTTTCCAATTCATGAGTGGCTAGAGCGATGGCTGTACTGGCGTTCGATCTCGTTTATTTTTCCGGCCTGACGGCAGACCAACTGCTAGGCAGCGTCATCTCACTTCTGGCGTGTTTGCTCCTTTATAACGCTCTGGCTCCGGACCGAGTTAATCGATAGGTCGGCGGCCGCTCGGCGTCACTGCTAATGCCCTGATACGATTTTAGGAAACGGGGTCTGCAGTGTTTTCTTCCGCTTCGGCGCCACATAGCTTTCAACCAGGCGAAATGCTCGACGTCGACAGTTACCAGCGGCCGTAGGTTGATGGTCACCGTGTTTGGCGCTCAGAACTTCCTCCGTGCTAGTCAATGGCGAGCATCGGAAGCGATTTTGCAGGTTTTGCGCTGACGGGATTCTGGCTCGGCCCGCCGGTCGGGTTCGTCAAAGGTGCTAATATAGCGTTGTATGTCCGATCGGCGGTAGTAGCCGCTTACTGATCGCCGGACGGTCATCCCTGAACTTTGTTGCACCGCACCTGGAGTGCTTAGGGAATGATATTATCTGACAAATGGAAAAATCACGTAGGAGCCACAGTAAAATTTTATTATATCTGACTCCTGAGAATTACCAAGTAATGATCCAAGAACGAATCTTTCGCGGGCCGTTAAGTTGTTTTTCAACTCTAGTGCGTCACTATGGGGTCCGTAGGTCCCAAAAAATGTCCCATCCTTTGCAGGGCAACAAGGAGGCGTACTATGGCAAGAATTTTTGAAATTCTTACGGGCAGTCTGACTGCCGGATGTGTTGTCGTAATTCTTTGCATGCCAGCGACTGCAGCTGGAATTAATGTCGGAGGCGTCGGCGGGGTATCCGTCGGCAGCGGAGGCGCCAGCGCTAATGTGGGCGGCAACAGCGGCGCTACGGCTAGCGTATCCCTAGGCGGTTCTGGGGCAAATGCCGCAGCCTCCGTCGGCGGCACTGGCGGAGCGACTGCTTCCATCGGCACCGGCGGCGCCAATGTCGGTGTCGTCACCGGGGTCGGTACCGACGTAAATGTCGGCGTTGGAACCAATCCAGCCGCCAACCCCAGCAACCCGACCGCTTCGAGCAACCCGAATCTGGCTCGCGTTGTCGGCGATATGTCGAACGCCCAGGTCACTCGGATGAAGAAGCGCTGCGTCGAAGTGCTTAGCAACGAAGATACCTATGATCGTGACCTGCGCCGGCTCTGCTTGCTGATCTCGCGCCGCTAACCAGCGACCCCTTTCCGACCTGTCGGGGCTGTCGACATGACACTCTCCAGTTCCGGCAGTGGAAGCCCGCCCGCCGAAAGGTTGGCGGGCTTTACAGTCAGCGTTTTTCCATCCGCAGCAGGCACGATGTTTAGGCACTTTCGCGTATGTAAACGTTGACACTTAAGGCGCTTTCGCCTCGTAGGCAAGTTGTGTAACGCCTTGTTCTTGAACAAAAAATGTGAGAACGCCTAGTTGCTTAAGCGAAAAGCGCCTTACCGAGCGGATATCAAAAATAAACATTGTAGCGATCTTGCAACCGCCCGAGGCCGCTTTTACGCGTTCGGAGCAAGTCTAAGGCCGATAAGTCATCGTTTTGCTTATGTTTCTTCACGTCACGGCGGCGGTAGGTGTAGCCGGGAATGTCCTGCAAATGGAACGTATTGCCGGGAGGCGAGTAGCGGTAGATAAATCCGAATTGGTCGGTGATCCCGTTGACGCTCGTATAAGTGATCTCGCCATACAGATACATATGGAAGGGAACCCGCCCCTATGTGAGTATCGGACAGGAAAAGCTCATTCAGCACATGGTTTGTGATAGGGCCGCCGCGATCAAAAGCTGCAGGGCTAAGAGCATCGTCTGCCCCGAGCACCCGTTCAACGTCATTGATTTCTCCGGGATGGTAATGCGGAGTTGGCGGCAAGTTGCAAAGCCGGAGGCTCGCCCGAATCTCGTTTATGATGGCAGGAGTGCGTCCGAAATTCTTGATCGAGTATGCCGCTTCCGGAATTGGTCTTTTGTTGTCGGGCTTGTCAGCCCAATCTTGCGTCACCCCCACCAACGGTTTGGTGGCGGTGACGAACAAATACGGGCGCTCGATATCGAGCAAAGCCTTTTCGGCAATGTCGGCGCTGCGCTGGGTGTGCCTAGCAGCCTCTTTGGCGTAGTAAGCAGCGGCCATAGCAGCGGCGAGCGTGAAAGCACCCACGATAGCGCCAATGGTGGTCCAGTTCGCCGACTGTTGGGCAGCGTCGGCAGCGTTCCACTGGGCACACAGATCGGAACTGCGTCATCGTGACCTGCTTGGCATGGGTTAGTGTAACTTGGGGGTTCATTTGCCTGTTGGACTGGCGGAGGGCTTGCCGCAACAGGGTTGCCTATGGTCTCTTGATGCTGTTCGGAATGTTGGGGCTGAGTGCTCTTGCGCTCGTCTGGCGGTAAAGCCGCCCCGAGTAAAACTACTCCGAAAGCCGCAATGAGGATGCCCCGATAGCGTCTAAGCATTGCAGTAAGAACGCAGCGCTAAAGCCCCCCGGCTTATTTGGTTGTTCAAATTTCGCTCGGTTTCGTGAATGTCCATAGTCGCCAATTTTTCGGCGAGTTGGGCATAGGTAACGCCCTTCCGCTTCAACTCTGACTTCAAAAGGTTCTTGGCTTTCGTCTCGTATTCGACGGTCTGCGGGTCGTCCTTGCCTGCCATAGCCTCGCCTCAAAAAATATCATCACAGTCGGTGGTACAGGCCCCTGTATTTGGCGATACAAGCCCCGCATATAACCGGATATGATGACAATGGCCCAACACTTCCTCCTTTCCGCCGAAAGCCGCTCCCTTTCTCTGAAAGAGATTTACAAGGGTGGCGAGGAAAAGGCTTACGACGCGTTCAAGCGCCTTCGCTGGGCTTCGACTCAAGGCGAGCCTGTTTGCCGGAAATGCGGGTGCCTGGATCATTACGACATTCCGACCCGTCGCAAGTTCAAGTGCGCCGCTTGCGGGGGCGCAGTTCTCGGTTACGAGGGCACGATCTTCGCCTTGGCGCAAGCTGTCGTTTGTCGATCTGCTCGCCGCGATCTGACTGTTTGTTAACGGCGCGAAGGGCATGTCGGCGGTCCAGTTCTCTCGCGATCTGGACGTGCAGTACAAGACCGCCTTTGTGCTGGCTCACAAGCTGCGCGAAGCCTGTCGGCTGAAACCAAGAACGAAACCCTTGAAGGCGAGGTCGAGATTGACGGCGCTTACTTTGGTGGCGTGGTGCGCGCCGAGGGCGCGCGCTTCTGCTACTGCGCGAACGCCTCTGGAGTCGATTTTTAGCAGCTCATTGGCGTGATCTTCAGTTCCTTCGCCACAAAGCCCGGCGGAGAAGAGTATGCTGCCTGGCCTATTCATTGGCCCAAGTCCGCTTGCCACGGCAGCTATCGTTGTCATTTTTACATCAGACGATCGTCTCGTGAGCAGTGGACCGCAAAGTTGCGAAGACGCAGTTGCCCTTTGCTTCTACTGTGCATAGAAGCCATTTGTGCGGGCAGAGGTACAAAAATGGGTGCGGTGCTGTGGGAATAAAATTCGAAAAGCTAAATAAACTGCGGGAGTCTCTACTAGAGGCAAATCACGATTTCCGCGCCAGCACCCAATTGTTCAATAGCTTGGATGTCGCGAAAATTGATCGCGAAATGGATCTTGAAGGTCGTGGAACGCAGCGAGGCGAGGCTAACCAGCCCCCGAAAACGGCCAAGAATTTCGACGATATAGAGCACACAGTTATCGAGAGGGTCGAGGACGAAAAGAAGGCCGCACATCACACACTCGAAGACAGCCTACAGCTACTCTCCGGCCGATTGGCTGGCCTCGACTTTGAAGAGCAGTTTGGTCTGATCCGTCAGGCGAACGCCGCCAGTGTTTCCGATTTCAAGGCCTCGATCGCGGTGGGCCTGGACGAACTTCACGGATTGCGCAAATCGCTCAACGATGCGGAGAAAGAACACGACTGGTTCAAACAGAAGCACGGGCTTGTCCGGGCTGTGAGGGTTCAACACGGAGCGGCCCATGTTTTCCGAGTGTCCCTGCTAATCTTCCTGTTCCTCATTGAAACGGCGATGAACGGAAATTTCCTCGCAAAGGGAAATGAACAGGGATTCTTTGGCGGGCTCCTCGAAGCCGCCGCTTTCTCGTTTTTGAACATCGGCGCCGCTCTGCTGTTCGCAATATTCTGTGCACGCCTGGTGACTCACAGATCGCTTTTTGTGAAGTTGATCGGCGCGCTGTCGATAGTGGCCTATATCGGCTTGGCATTGACCATAAACCTAGCGCTTGCGCATTACCGCGAGGTTAGCGGGTCCTTTGTGGACGGAGCCGGCGTCGAGGTCGTGCGCAGCATGCTCGCCAATCCGGCTGGCCTTATGGACGTGAAATCCTGGCTTCTGTTCGGCATTGGTCTCATGTTTTCGATCTTTGCGTTTATCGACGGCTGGTTCGTTCTCGACCCATACCCGGGCTATGCGGGTGTCGAAAACAGATTGGTGGCTCGCCGGGAAGACTACATCGAGCGCAAGAGCGAGCTCATCGAGGCTCTGCAAGAGGTGCGCGATGAGCACAACGAGAAGGTGGAGGACATCGTCAAGCGGCTGGGGAGCAGACGCAGGGAGCATCGAGCGATCATCGACCATCGGTCGAGGCTGCTGACGCTCTTTGCGCAGCATCAAGACCAGCTGGAGCGAGCCTGCAACCAGCTTCTCTCAAAGTACAGGGAGGCCAATTTCCAGGCCCGCACAGAGCCAGCGCCAAAACATTTTGCCACACCCTACAAACTTGAGCGCATAAAACCCCTGATATCGTCCGACGATGAATGGAGCGAGAAGGACCTGGGCGCCTCAATTCGTGACGCGCAGGAAGAACTCAACGCTCAGGTGCGGCTCATCGGGCTGGAATGCGAGCGCGGGATCGAACAGTACCGAGATCTCGACAAGCTTCATCCGGATAGCGTGAATGGCTAGGCGGGGTCGCAGAAGAAAGAAAGGCAGTGGCGGCACAATTGTCGCAGCAGCCGGATTGGCCGTGCTGTCGGCTGTGATGCTGGCCGGTTTTGTTTGGATGTGGTCGACATCCGGGAAGGACCAAATCGACATCAGCACGAATTGCCCACTGAACGGACCTGTGAGCCTGACAGCGTTCTTGATCGACGCCACCGACCCGATTTCGCCGATAACCATGGCGGATCTGAAGAATGAATTCCGCAAGACCATTGGGCGCGTCGAGCCTGGCGGTTATCTCAAGATATTGACGCTGGGCGCGAGGCCCGGCGACCTGACTGTGATGTTTGATGGATGCAATCCGGGCGACGGCTCGACGGTCGACAGCTGGACGAACAATCCGTCTCGGCGGCAGAAGAAATGGGAAGATGCGTTCGAGGACCCTTTGACGAACCTTCCCGACCAGATTCCCAATGGAGAATCCGCGAGCCAATCTCCGATCATGGCCGGAATTCAGAAAATCAAACTATCGCTATTCGATAGCAGTTTGGCGAAAGAGAAGACCGCTAAGCGAATAATAGTCGCGTCAGATATGATCGAACATACGGCGCTGTACTCACAATATCGTTCGGGTCTCGATTATCAGAAGTACCTTGATAGCGCGGCTGACAGGACTTACGGGACATCGCTCGATGGCGTCGGGTTTACGATACTCTACGTCGATAGGGCGAAGAAGCCATTTGGCTCTTTCGAACATGCAGAGTTCTGGACCCGGTGGGTTCAAAGCCATCATGGTGATTTTGAGAAGCTGGTAGGGTTGGAGGGGTTAAACTAATGGCCAAGAAGCGAGGGGAGTCGTTCTTAGGACATCCGAGCCTGCCCCTTTTCGTCTTTGCGACGCTAACCCTGGGTGGCTGCGTGTTCATCGCAATAGCCAAGCTGTCGGGCGTAGACCCTATAATGGCGGCGAGCGCACCGGTGTGCCTGATGCTCATCTATCTTGCCGCGTCCGTCTTCACCGGCAAGCTACGGCTCCACGATGAGCAAACAGGCGACAATCTCTACTACATGGGTTTCCTGTTTACGTTGACGAGTCTCGGCGTATCGCTGTTTCAGTTTGGTTCCGAAGGATCCACCGACACAATCGTGAGGAACTTTGGTATCGCGGTGACGTCGACGATCACGGGCATTGCTTTGCGGATCTTTTACAATCAGATGCGCCGCGATCCTGCCGACATCGAACGGACGGTCAGGCACGAACTCGCGGATATGACGCGGCGTGTAAGAGCCGAGATGGAAAGTGTAACCAGGGAATTCGCTGACTTTCGCCGCGTAAGCAATCAGATGTTGGAGGAGGGTTTTGCCGAAATCGCCGTTCAAGCGGAGCGGAACGGAGAGCACATAAGATCGGCCCTGGATAAAATCGCGATGGAATCGATCAGACCAGTTCAAGAGGCCTCGGGAAAGCTCAGCAATGCTTTGAGCCACAATTTTGGGCAGATCGAAAGTCAGTTCTCGTCGATCGCACAGCGCGTCGAGGCGGCAGCCGATCTGCTCGACAAAGCCAACAACTCAATGTCCTCTTCAGTTGGCAGACTGGGTGAACAGGCCGAAAGCGTAGCCACCAAGTTGGAGAAGGTTGTCGTCCCTGATGAGGTCCTTAAGAACGATCTGGCGCCGATGGTGAAACTTCTTGGCAGCGCGGTCGCTCAGTATGCTGTCAAAACAGAGACGGCTTCGCAGGAACAGCAAGCCCGCATGGCGGGCATCGTTGATGCTGTGGCTAAAGTGGCCGCAGGTGTGGAAAAGGCTGTGGCAGCCGCAGAGCAAACAGCGGAGAGCGTCCAAGCGCAACAACGCTTGACCCAGGCGCTTGCCGCAGTGGTGCAAAAGCAAAGCAAGGACACCGGAGACCTTGTCGCAACCTTGGCAGGAAGAACCCTTCACGCGCCGAGGCCTGTTCCCCCTCTCAACGCTCCTATCGCGATTGAACAGCCATTGGCAGATCTGGCCGCAAATGACACCGTCGAGAGCGCACCAATTCGGGTCGAGCCTGAGCCCCAACCAGACGCTTTCCAAACTCTGGGAAGCGAGCCTCCCGCCGAACGAACGGAACCGCCTAAGCGAACCAGTTGGTGGGGCAGGTGAGTGACGCTGGCGGGACTTCGGTCGCCTTCGAGCGCAAGGGTTTTGGCCGCGGTTTGATACTGGGCCTGACCATGGCCGAGACGATGCTGCTTTTGGTGTTCTGCCTGTTGCTAGCAGCCGGTGCTATCATCACGAAAAAGCAGAAAGAGACCGATGAGGCACTGCGAGCCACTCAATCAAACAAGGAAAACATGCAGAGGCTCGAAGCCGAGAACAAGCGGCTTCTGGCTCAGATAAAAGCGGTGTTTCAGCCCACGAGGGGAGGAACCGTTCCCGACGAACAATGGCGCGAGCTGGTCCTTGCCAAGGATGCTGTTCAGTCGGTCAAGGAAGCAGGTATTTCTCTGGAGGAGGTCGTGCGAAATGCCCCTGTCGCGAAAGTCCTTGCGGACAACGACATAAGCATTGATCAGACCAAGGCCATGATAGATGCGGCGAAGGTCTTGAGAGAATTCGGTTACGCCGGCACCGACAAAGGGCTGCAGGATCTGGCTGATGTGCTCAAGGAGGCTGCAGAGCCGACGCAAGCAGCAAAACCTCACGATTGGCCGCCGATCATCAGTCTCAGCGAACTGGATGGCTATAATTTCGATACCGGAAGCGCAGAGCTTTCGAAGCCGTTCAAAACAAAGTTGCGCGATCTGTCAAAGACAATCGCGGGCATTGCAACGTCGTACGGTGTCGACGTGATTGAGGTGATCGGACACACGGATGAGCAGGCAATGGCGGGCGAATTCTCCAACATGGACAAGGGGCTCCAACCGGTTTTGTCCGGGAAAGTGGAAATTGGCTCGCTCCATCCAGCCGACAATGCCGGCCTTGGGCTGGCGCGAGCGATTTCCGTGACGAGCATCCTCAGCGACATGCCCGAATTGAAGGGGTTCACCATTCTGCCGATGTCAGGCGGCCAGCTCATACTGCCCGGCGATCATCTCACTGACGGCGCGCAGATGGGCGATGTGAGAGCTCGAAGACGCATTGAGATTAGGGTGAGGCAGCGGTCCAAATTGGCGCCGGTTGGTGACGCCAAGCCATGAATTGGACGAAACACCGGCGCCTTAGCCGGTACGGCAGTTGAATTGGGGGGACTGGCGCATGGGGTTTTACGTTCGAAAATCGATCAGTGCGGGACCATTCCGCTTTAACTTTTCGTCCGGTGGGGTTGGCGCTTCCGTTGGCGTGAAGGGCCTCCGCATCGGCACTGGGCCAAGAGGTCACTACATCCACGCCGGCGTGGGTGGGCTCTACTATCGTGGCACTTTAGGCAAGGCCAGCGCGAAGAAGGTAGTTCAGCTCTCTCAGACCCCATCTGCGCCGCAACCCCGTCCACAATCCTCGCGCCCGGAATACGTCTCTGACGGCGTCGTGATGAGAGAAATCGAGTCCCGCGATGTGGTGGAGATGCGTGACGAGACATTCGCCAATGTGCTCGATGAAATCAATGCCAGGCAATCGCAGACGCGGCTGTCCGTAGCACTCGCGGTTTTGTTCGGGATTGCAGGTTTCCTTGTGGGGACCAAGCTCGGAGGTGCCGCACCGGTGCTGGGCATCGGTGCCTTTGTGCCGGGTATGCTCATTGGCAAATGGTTTGACAGTTACCGCCGGGTGAGCGTGCTCTATTACGATCTGGAAAAAGACGCGGAGGCCGCCTACGGGCGACTTGTCGGCGCGTTCGAAACTCTCACCGGCTGCGCAGGGAGATGGCATGTCGCTGCCGGCGGCAGATAGAGGATCTGACTGCTTGGAAGCGAAATGCCGGGGCCAGCATGCTGGTCGACAAAAAGCCCACGACACTTACAAGCTCCTTGCCGAAGGTTGTACGCAGCAACGTTACTCCTCCTTCAATCCATGTGGGTCGGCAGGTGCTCTTCTTCATGCCTGACCTAGTGCTGGTGAAGGACGGAAACCGATACGGCGCAGTCGGATATGCCGATCTGCAGACCCAATTCGCCCCGAGTAATTTTATCGAGACCGGCAAAGTTCCATCTGATGCGGAGATCGTGAGCTACACCTGGGCTCACCCAAACAAAAACGGCGGGCATGACAAGCGCTTCAAAGACAATCGGCAGATCCCTGTATGCCGCTACGAAGCCTTGCGGTTTTCTAGCCCGTCCGGACTTAACGAGTTGGTGGAATTTTCCAAGACAAACGTCAGCCAGCCCTTTTGCCAGGCTCTATCGGCACTCGCGCAATTGCATCGAAGCTCCGACCGCCAATTCATAACGCTAAATGCGCACACTAGGGAGTGATGGTTGGGGATGGGCTCAAAGCGTGAGCCCAGGTCAGCAAACGCCTTCGCACGGAATCCCGTCGCTATCTCGATCCAACTTGCTCCCCCATGAGCAGTTGGCGAGATACCAACGTGCTTCTTCGCAAGATGAAATCTGCGTGCACAAGCGGCGAGGTTGGCATGAGTAGCTCTGTGCTACTTGGCGACGGCTGACAAGCCCAAGGGGGCTTTTGGTTGGGCTCGCAGATTCGGCATGTTGTTCGCGCCAATCCCAAGGGTTGTCAAACGTCCCAATCCAGATTCCAACCCTTGCGCTTTCAGCATAAGTTTGCTGTTGCGCATAGGCGCCGTGGCTATAGCGGGGCCAGTCCAAGGCTTGGCCATGTTCGACCATCCAGGACGCGACGCTGACACCGTCCGCGCGCCGACAATCACCGACGAAGCGACGGTACCGATCCCATGAAACAAATGTGCATTGGACAGGCTGCGAAGCCGCAAGGAAATTCGCCAATGCTTCGGCCGCCCGGCGCCCGCAGGGGTATTGATGTGCGCTAGCGTCATTGCAGTATTGGCGGCTTTCGGGTGCATCGATGCCGTTGAAGCGGACGCGCTGCCCGTGGATCTCTATCGTGTCTCCATCAATCACCGATGCTATGCCTACTATCGGCGCCCGTCTCGACCCGGCCGAGTTTGCTATATCGAGACCACGTAACTGGTCACCCGAGCCTGTAAAATAGTGGGTCGCGTAAGCAGCCAAGGCCACCACGATCACCAGGATCAGAGGCAAGCGCACATCTGGAGAGAAACGTCTGCGGACGATTGGTTCAGCGCCGCGCCTTGGTCGCGCGCGGCGACGATGAGAATAGCGATTGTTATTCAATTTCCGATCCTTTGCGAAACGCAAGCTGCATGATTTGTAACGTGCCTCTGCACCATTCATAGGCGCCTTTTTCGCTGGCGCTGGTTTGCCTTGTAGTTCGGCGCTTTGAACACCATGGTGCCTTCGCAGATCAGCCCGAAGTCACGACTTTGTAGTTACCTTTTCCGTAAACACGACCATCTTTCCGCGCTGGAGCCTACAAGTTTTCTCGGAATGAAATTAGGAGGCCGATTCAAAAAGAAGTCGGCTTGTGCGCCAGTTGGGCGTGGCCGGCGAGGCGGATGCCAGAGCTGCCAACACCTCGTCTACACGTATGATGGCATTTTGTCCGAAAGGGAACCTCGAGATCAAGGTGGGGATGCGAAGTGTCCGGAACATTAAACAAACATCCGCAATTTTTCCACCAAGCCGCAGTGCTCACAATACTAAACGATTGAAGTGTTGGTGGTTGCCATTCGAGGTTGAAAAACCAGCATTTTATGTTGCGGACAGCCCTTGTCTAGGCTCTATGTGTCCAGCCTATCAGGGGGGTGTGAGTGTCGGAAGTTGAAAAATCGGTCTTTCAAAGCGATCTGCCTTTAAAGGAAAAGCTCGAGCGAGCCAGGATGGAATTGCTCGACCTTTCTGCTCGCAACCGACTTTTGAATGTGCCACGGTTTTCAAAGAGCGCGAAGACGATCGATATTGTCGACGAGAGGTCGTCTGAGATCTATCGATTGCTGGTGAGCGACGGAAAGGCTTTTACCTTCCTGGCCGGCAAGCCGGATCGGCCGAAGGCAGGCCAGGTTGAAAGCAGCCCTCCAGACGAGGAAATCGACTATTCCCCCGTTGCTCTTGCTCAGCCTGAGGACGAAGGATTCGACGACAGAGGGGTATCTGCGCGACATTCTGACACCAAGCTTCAGACGAGGATGACCCCAACGGGGCTGCAGCGCCGGCTCCTTGATCTCTACCACGATGCCCGCACACTTGAGGAAGAGCAGGGCGTCAATATCCTCTTTCTGGCCCTTGGCATGCTGAAGTGGATTGACCCGAGCAACAAAGAAAACATCCGCCAGGCTCCTCTCATTTTGGTCCCGGTACGGCTGGAGCGAGGGGCCGCTGGAGAAAAGTTTCGGCTGCGAGCTCGTACGGAAGATCTTACCGCAAACCTCTCCTTGGAACTCTATCTCGACCGCATTCACAAGCTCGCCCTGCCGCGTTTTGAAGTAGGAGACGACTTCGACGTCTCGGCCTATCTCGATGCCGTTGCCGAAGCAGTGTCGACCAAAGAGGGTTGGCAGGTGCTTGCCGATGATATGGTGCTCGGCTTCTTCTCGTTCGCTAAGTTCTTGATGTACCGTGACCTGGATCCGGATCTCTGGCCGGATGGCGCAAAGATTATCGAACAACCGAAGATCCGCTCGCTTCTTTCAGATGGTTTCGAAACACGCGAACCGCTGATGTCGGACGACATTGCGATTGATCCGCATATCGCGCCTGCCGAAATGTTGCATATCGTCGACAGTGACAGTTCTCAGACGCTGGCGATCCATGATGCAAGAAAGGGTCGCGACCTCGTTATCCAAGGTCCTCCCGGGACAGGAAAATCGCAGACGATCGCAAACATTATCGGGTCGGCCGTTGCCGATGGAAAGACCGTGTTGTTCGTTGCGGAAAAAATGGCCGCACTTGAGGTCGTAAAGCGACGGCTTGACACTGCGGGGGTGGGGGACGCCTGCCTTGAGCTCCATAGCAACAAGGCAAACAAGCGCATGATGCTGGAGGAGTTGCGGCGCACCTGGCAACTCGGATCGCCTCGCGGACAGCTTGCTTCTTCCCTTACTGAACGCCTGCTGGAGGCTAGGGATAAACTCAATGCACATGCTACAAGGATGCATGTTCCATTTGGAACGTCCGAACTCACTCCATACCAGGTTCTTGGCCAGCTAACCCGACTAAGGCAGAACGGGCAAAAGACAGTTGATATTGAACTTGAGGATGCCACCGCTTGGACGAATGACGGTGTCTCGCAACGTCGCAAACTTCTCGATGACGTGTCTCAGCGGATCAACGAGATCGGCTTGCCGATCCACCACCCATGGCGGGGAGTTGGCCTGGATGTCGTCCTACCAACGACCATTGAGAGGCTCGTCCCACGCATTGCGTCGTCGCTGGATCAAGCAAAGGCTCTGCACGCCAAACTGGCCGATATTGCTGAGCGGATCGAGGCGAAGCCTCCGCAAATCCTCAGCGACAGCGGCGAGGTAGAAGATCGCGCTGAGCTTCTCGCGTCCGCACCTGGACTTCCTGCCGAGGCGCTAGTCTCGCCGGTTTGGGATGAGCGTCCAAAGGACATTGCATCGCTTCTCTGGACAGGAACAGATTTCAACCGCAAATCCGAGGAACTGTCGGAGCAGTTGGTGGCGACGGCTATCGACACGCCAATTGAAGGTCTCGAGACAGAGCTTGCTAAGCTTCCTTCAGACTTTCCGAAAGATGGTTTCGTTCGTGCGCGCCAGCTAACCGTGTTGCTCCCACGCTTAAGAGAAGAAGCTGAGCGGCTAAATCAAGAACTGGGGTCTACGGTTTTACCGGACACGCTTGCAGGACTCCTCAGGTTAGTGATGACCGGCGAGAGAGTTGCGGCAGCCCCCGATGCGAGCCCTGAGGCATTCGCAGCCACAGTTTGGGACTCCGGGCTGGAACAGGCTGGTGACCTTGCCGACAGCGTAGCAACGCTAGAGACTGCTAGAGCCGAGCTTCAGGGCAAAGTTGTTGATGCCGCGTGGAGTACCAACGTGGCCGCGGCGCGGCAAGCGCTCGCCGAGCACACGGGAATATTGAAAGCATTGAATGGCGACTACCGTCGTGCCACTGCACTTGTGCGGACTATTTTGGTGGCCCCTAGCGCGCCTGCGGCGGAGATAGTGGGTCTCCTCGACATTCTAATGAAGGGCCAAGCGGCCGCAGCAAAAGTGCGGGAAGGCGACGCCTTTGGCGGTTCCGCCTTCGGAGCCGATTGGCGCGGTGAGAGATCGTCTTCGGCACCACTCCAGGCCTTAGTGGAGTGGATGCGCACGCTGAGGGGACTTGGCTCGGAACCGCGAATTATAGCCGGGCGGATGGCGGAGCGCTCTGAAGCGGGCGCGCGTGCGGTCCGAGTTCGTAAGGTGATCGACATCGGTCAGCCGATTATCGAGGGGTTTTGGAACGATTTAGGCCACCTTGCGTCATCCCTGCAAGGTGACGTGGCTTCCGCCGAGCGGGCCTCGCTGCAAATGATGGAAGCGAAGGCAAGCACTGTAGCTCAAGCCGATGACGCGTCACGACAGGTTCTGACTGACGTTCCAGATCTGATCAGTGAGCGGGTGGAGATACTACGCCGACTAGGCAGACTACAAGCGCTTGATCAAGAGATCGAGGACGGGGAAAGCCTTGGCAAGTTCGCATTCGGCTCGTCGTGGCTCGGTCGAGGATCCGATTGGGCCGCTCTCGCGCAAGCCGAACTTTGGCTGAGAGAAAATGGCTCAATCCGGCATTTGGCTGCGCGGTTGCCTGAAAGAAAAGAGATCGCAAACTTGGCGCGTTCAGCGCGTGAAGCGGCCCAAGCGGCAGCGCGGGAATTGAAGGCGCTTGCAGGGGATTTGAAAGCCGATGCTCCCTCCTTGTTTGGAGTAGACGATTTTCCAGACGTCGCGATAGTCGAGGTTGTTTCTCGACTGGAGGGGTGGCTTGATCATCAGGAACAGCTCTCAAAATGGGTTGCCTATGGAGAGCGATCCGAAACAGCCCGAAAGGCTGGACTGGGACAGTTGATAGACGGCCTGGCCGACGGCCAGATTACAACAGGATCGGCGCGATCAGTCTTCGATATGGCCTACTACGAACGAATGTTTCTAGCGATGGCGACCGATGAGCCGGAGCTGGCAAGGTTCGACGGGGAATTGCATTCCAGGGCTGTACGTGACTTCGCGGATCTGGACCGACAGAGGATCAAGGCCGGTGCCATCGAAGTTGTGACGGCTCATCACCGAAAAATTCCTTCAAGAGACGGCGGAGCTGGACCAGTCGGACTGCTTCGTTCTGAGATGGCGCGCAGACGGGGCCACATGCCTATCCGGCAGTTGATGCAGAAGGCAGGGCCTGCCATCCAGGCACTCAAGCCAGTGTTCATGATGAGCCCGCTTTCGGTGGCCCAATTCCTGTCGCCCGGCAGGATGTCCTTCGATCTTCTTGTGATGGACGAGGCGTCTCAGATACAGCCTGTGGACGCGCTCGGCTCGATCGCCAGGGCCAATCAGGTGGTCGTTGTTGGCGACGAACGCCAACTGCCACCCACGACATTCTTCGCCAAGGTGACAGGCTCGCAGTCTGAAGATGACGAGGGTGAGGGCGCGCAGGTCGCCGACATCGAAAGCATCCTCGGCCTGTTCACGGCCCGCGGCTTGCCGCAGCGTATGCTCCGCTGGCACTACCGTAGCCGTCACCAATCTCTGATCGCCGTATCGAACAGCCAGTTCTACGAGAACCGGCTTTTCATCGTGCCAAGCCCCTATACTCAAGAGGCAGGCATGGGGTTGCGGTTTCATCATGTGCCAGAGGGGGTCTTCGATTCCGGTGGCACAGGAACCAATCCGGTAGAGGCGAGAGCAGTAGCCGAAGCGATCATCCGTCATGCGAAGGTGAACCCGCGAGAGACTCTAGGCGTTGCAACATTTTCGGTTAGCCAACGCCGCGCGATCCAGGATGAACTCGAAGGGCTGCGGCGACTAAATCCCGATACGGAGGCGTTCTTTCACGCGCACCCCAGCGAGCCATTCTTCGTCAAGAGCCTTGAAAATGTTCAAGGCGATGAGCGCGACGTGATCATGATCTCAGTGGGGTATGCCAAGAATGCGCAGGGGTACATGGCCATGCGTTTCGGCCCTCTTGGTGCGGAAGGCGGCGAGCGTCGGCTCAACGTCCTCATAAGCCGCGCCAAGCGCAGCTGCGAAGTATTCGCGTCCATCACAGACGAGGACATCGACCTGGAGCGTGGCAAAGGGAAAGGCATCTTCGCCTTCAAGCTCTTCTTGCACTACGCGAGAACAGGGCGAATTTCGCTTGCCCAGGCCACGGTTCGCGAAATGGATTCAATCTTTGAAGAGCAGGTAGCCAACGCGCTGATCGGAAAGGGTTACCAGGTTCATGCTCAGGTTGGCATTGCAGGCTTCTTCATCGATCTCGCGGTTGCTGATCCGGAGAGGCCAGGCCGCTATATTCTTGGCATCGAATGTGATGGCGCAGAATATCATTCATCGCGCTCGGCCCGAGATCGAGACCGGCTACGGCAGTCTGTTCTGGAAGACCATGGTTGGATAATCCATCGCATCTGGAACGCTGACTGGTTTCAGAGGCCACGCGAGCAGCTGGAGCGAACCATATTAGCGATTGAGGCTGCGAGAAAAGAGCTCGATGAGCGGGCCGAATTGGGGGTCCAGAGAAATCGTGCTGTAGCCGTGCAGGTTGTTACGGTCGACAGAGGCAACGTGACGGAAATCGGTCTCGAAAGCACAAAGGGATCCGAGATACCCAATCGAGCCTACGAAGAGGCCGAACTAAACCGACCGGGATCGTTCGAACTCCACGAGACGCCCAGCGGAATCATGGCCGGACTGGTCGAGCAGGTGGTGGCTATAGAAACACCAATCCATGTCGACGAAATAGTTTCGCGTATTCGGGGCGCGTGGGGTCTGCAGCGGGCCGGTGGCAGGATTCAGGATGCAATCGAGCGAGGGGTAGGCCTAGCGCAGAGAGGTGGTGCAGTAGCCCGTCGAGGCAGCTTCTGCTTCAAGCCAGGTGCTCCTGTTCGTCTCAGGGATCGCAGCGGCGTCGTGTCCGCTGGATTGCGCAAGCCCGAAATGATTGCGCAGGACGAAGTCGCCCAAGGCGCCATGGAAGTCGTGAAATCCAACCTCGGTGCGACGGAGGAAGAAATCGCAATAACCGTTGCGAGAATGCTGGGCTTCAAAGCCACAAGTGCACAATTGCGGCAGTTGATTTCAGCTGGGGTCGCCGATTTGATGGCCAAGGGCTTGCTGCGGCCCCAAGACGGTTTGTTGGTGGCCGGCGAGTCCGCGAGCGAGGCATTAGCTGAAGTGTGACTGGGCATTGTAGAGCCCTCGTTGCAATCTCTGTTGAAGCTCGGAACACCTCTTTTGCTGGCGGAGGCCGAATGGCATTTCGATTCGTACACACGGCCGATATTCATCTCGACTCGCCGCTGCGTTCGCTCGCGATGCGTAATCCCGATCTTGCCGGGCTCGTGGGCGACGCCAGCCGCCAGGCATTCGTTTCGATAGTGGATCTCTGCCTAGAGGAACGCGTGGATGCGTTGGTAATAGCCGGCGACCTATACGATGGTGATCAAACCTCGATGAAGACGGCGCGGTTCCTGGCAGCGCAGATGACACGCCTGCACCAGGCCGGCATCAGGGTTTTCAAGATCCGCGGCAATCATGACGCCCTGTCGCGGATTTCCAAACAGCTGGTGTTTCCTGACACCGTGACCATTTTTGGCGGTCGTGCTCAGTCGGTATTGCAGACAGCCGGCGGTGTGGACGTCGTTTTCCATGGTTTGAGCTTTGCGAACCCTAAGGCGCCGGACAGCCTGCTGCCCAAATATCCGGCTGCTCGCGAAGGAGCCGTCAATATTGGCATCATGCATACCAGTCTGGCCGGATCGCCCGGTCACGACGTTTACGCGCCCTGCAGCATCGCTGACCTGCACGCCCACGGTTTCGACTATTGGGGGCTTGGCCACATTCATCTTCGCCAAGTCCATTCCGGCGCAAGCACGGTGGTGATGCCGGGAATACCGCAGGGGAGGGATATCAACGAGGCCGGCGAGAAATCAGTCACCCTTGTGACGGTGCGAGACGACCGTTCGGTGGAGATCGAGGAAAGGCTGACCAGCGTTGCGCAGTTCGAAAGGGTCAGCGTCGACCTTACGGGAGCAGTGGAGTGGTCCGAGGCCGTCGCGCGTGTTCGAAACGCACTCGAAGAGATGCGGGCCGCCGTCCGGTCGCGTCATGCTGTGGCCCGCGTTGGCCTAACAGGAACATCACCATTGTTATGGGCGCTGATCCGCGACAGAGATCTCCTTCTTGCCGAAGCCGAACAGGCTGCGGAACAGCTAGGCCAAACGTGGGTGGAGAAGCTCGAGCTTGACCTCGCGCCACCTCGGGCGGAGACGGCCGAGGATATTGCTGATCCGATTTTCGAACTCGAGCAATCCATGCGCGCCGATGCCACCTCGGATGCCTTCCGCGCCGAGGCGAGGGCGTTCGTCCAAAGGATGGTCGCCGACCTTCCGGCCGACGGACGGGATTTTGCTGGGAAGGACGAAGCCGGGCTGGAACGGTTCCTCGATCAGGTGCTTTCCAAGGGCGCAGACTTGGTGACTTCCCGCCTTAAGTCCGGTGGAGCGTCATGAGGCTGCAGCGCCTTGACCTCATTCGCTATGGAAAGTTCACCGATGGTACGATCGACTTCGGACCCAAACCGGAATCCGGACCTGATCTGCATATCGTGTTTGGCCTGAATGAGGCCGGCAAATCGACAGCGCTTTCCGCCTATCTAGATTTGCTGTTCGGCATCGAGGAACGGAGCCGCTACAACTTCCTGCATGAGTACAGCGCAATGCGCATCGGTGGGGTTCTGGAACTGGCCGGCTCCGAGCACACGTTCACGCGTACGAAACAGCGTACTAATTCGCTATTGAACGCGACGGGCCAATCGATGAGCGAGGTGGCGATCACGGCGCATCTCGCCGGACTGTCGCGTGACGCTTACACGACTATGTTTTCACTCGATGACGAGACGCTGGAAGCCGGCGGAAAATCGATCCTGGAGTCGCGGGGCGACCTCGGCAAGCTCCTCTTCACGGCCAGCGCCGGTCTTGGGAACGCAAGCGATACGTTGAACGCCCTCGAGGCCGAAGCAGACGCGCTGTATCGGAAGCAGGCGCATGGCACCGAACTGGCGCTGCTGAAGAAGCGCCTTGTTGACGTGAAGTCGCGCAGGGATGCGATCGACACACTTGCATCGACCTATGAGGGGCTGGAGGCCGAACGTCTCGATGCATCGCAGCAGTACGGCCGAACCATCAGCGATCGGGCGGTGCTGGTGGCCAGGCTGGATACCATTGCTCGTTACGTACGTGCTGCGCCGATGCTGGCGGATATGCGCCGCAAGATTGCCCGGCTGGATCAGCTGCCGGACATCACCTCCCCAGCCCGGACATGGACGGGAAGTGTCACCGAACTGATCGATGACGATGCCAGCCTCAGAACGCGACTGTCCGCAAACATCGATGAGGTCGAGCGGCTGTCGGCAAAAGTCACTGCGGTCGACGAGGACGAACGGATCCTGTCGATTTCCGAACGCATTCGCAGCCTGGCGGAGGGCAAGGTGCGCCATACCGCGGCTGGCTTTGACTTGCCCACTCGCAGGATGGGGCTGCAAATCCTCAACAACACCGTGGCAAGCTGCCTTGCCGCCTTGGGCCGGTCTTCCGAGCCGGATCCTGCCGCACTGCTTCTGCCTGCCGTCACAGTTGGCGTCGTTCGCGCTATGGTCGAGCAGAGGTCCGGTATTGCCACGGGCGCGCGCGCCGCCCGCGACGAGGCGGCGGCAGCACTCGATGCGTTGCAGGTGGCAAGGCAGCGGGTCGGCGAGGAAAGGGCGGTGCCCGAACCCGCCAGGGCAAGGCTGGGCTCGGCTTTGTCGAAAGCGCGAGCAAGCGGACACAAGGCAGAGATCAAGACGGCTCGCGAGGCGGGAGATGCGGGAACAATCCGATGGAAGGCATCACTGGCTCGCTTGCGTCCATGGAACGGAGATGCCCTCGCTCTCGTCAACGTTGCGGTTCCGAGCGCCGGGCAGATTGCCGCCTGGAAGACAGTAGCGTCAGTACTGGCAAGGAACACCGCGGTACTTGCCGAACGCCTCGCCGAATACGAGGGCCACCATGCAATGCTCGCCGCACGATTGGATGCCCTTCGAGCCTCGGTCGACGTTGTCGACGATGAAGCGGCTGCCGCCATCCGCCGTCTCCGCGATGATGCGTGGGCAACGCACCGCGCAGTGTTGACTGGTGACACCGCTGACGATTTCGCCGTGGCACTGACGCGCGATGACGTTGCCAGCGCAGGCCGGCTGGCCGGCGCGGCGGATCTGGCCGAGATCCGGGCAATGACGCGTGCCCTGGCCGAGGCCACGGCCAACCTGTCACGAAACGGCATCCAAAGCCAACAGCTCGTCAAGGATGCGGATACCCAATTGTTGGAAATCCGTGTGGCCGCCAGCGACCTCCTCGGAGAAGCCCTGGAACCTTCGTCTGAGCGCCTGATCGAAAGGATCGAGGATCAGATCGAGGGGCGCAGCGATGCGCTCGCTGCCTGGGAGCAGATCGAACTTGCTCGCTTGAAAGCCGAGCGAGCCGCTGACGCAGGCGAGCAGATACACTTGGAAATGAGAGCGGCGCTGGAAAGTGTCGGCATAGTATCAGAGCCCGGCGACACCCTCGAAGCAATCATGGCCATCGCGGAGCTGTTTCTGGACCGGCAGCGCAAGGTGGACGCCGAGTATGCCGAGGCGCTCAGGATGGTGAGTTCCAAAGAAGAGGATCTAGCTGCCCGACGGGTTGCGGTAGGGGTGGCGGAGCGTCGCGAGGAGGAATGGCTGGCCGGCATTACCGAAGCGCTCAAGGGAACGTGGCTCGAAAGCGGTCTGTCCGCGTCAGGCGTTGGCGCTGTGCTCGATCAATTGGCCGAACTGTCAAGAAGCCTGCAGGAACGGGAGGATCTGCAGCTGCGTATCGACAAGATGGAGGCCGATAGGGCCAATTTTCTGGTCGAGGTCATCGCCGTTGCGGTCGAAGCCGACGAGCCGACGAAGGATGGCGAGCCGGAGCAGTTGGCTACCCGCCTTGCCGAGCGCCTGGAGCGTGCCGAGCGGACACGTGAAACGAAGGCAAGCCTCGGCAACGAGCTGAAGCGCCTCAAGGAGGCGCGCGAAATCCTCGACACCGAGATTTCGGCACACGAACGCCGCAAGAATGAAGTGCTGGGCGTCTTTGGCGTCGCCACTCTGTCCGAGGTAGTCGAACGCGACGAGCTGCTGCGTGAGCGCGATGGCTTGCGCACTACCGTCGCCGAACTTGAGGAGCGGATAGTGGCGGAACTCGCAGTCGATGGATTCGACCAGGCACGCTCGATCCTGGACGCGATCGATTTCGACAGCCTCGCGGTCGAGAAGGCTGAGGGCGAGCAGCGGCTTCGCCAGTTCGATGAAATCATCCAGCAACAGCTGATCCGACAGACCCGCGCGGCAGACAAGTTGGACGCCATCGGCGGTGACAGCGCGGTTGCCCGCCTGGATGCCGAACGGCGCACAACCCTGTTGGAAATCGAGGAGAAGGCCACCCGCTACATTGAGCTGAAGCTTGGTATCATGTCGGCTGGAAATGCTTTGCGGATCTACCGTGAGAACCACCGTTCGGGGATGATGGCGCGTGCATCAGACGCATTCAAGCTAATGACCCGTGGGCAGTATTCAGGCCTTACAACCCAGCCCGTCAAAGGCGAGGAGGTTCTCATCGCGGTGCAGCGCGACGGGCAATCCAAGCTCGCTGAAGCGCTTTCGAAGGGCGCGCGCTTTCAGCTCTACCTAGCACTGAGGCTCGCCGGTTATTACGAGTTCGCCCAATTCCGGCCCTCGGTTCCCTTCATCGCCGACGACATCATGGAAACCTTTGACCATATTCGCTCGGAGGAAGTTTTTAGATTGTTTGGGGAGATGGCGAACACAGGTCAGGTCATCTATCTCACGCACCACAAGCACCTATGTGAAATCGCCAAGGCTGTTGTGCCACAATCTACCATTCACCAGCTGGATTAGGCTCGATTAGAATTCGCGTCAAAACGGTTCAACTAACCAACTCGTCTGACATAGGAACCTTCGATCGAATCCGTCATGACGTCCCATAGAGGCTGAGAAATGCCTATTTTGTTCTGCAATGTTGCGTGGATGAACGACTACGCCGGGCGGAGCGCGGATGCCCGCCTCTCGGTGGCGGGGCATTTCGAGTAAGCAGGGTTATTGCGCCGAAGAATGCAACTTTGTTGCAGCCAACGACGGGTACGTTTACGTCGCTTCGAGACGATTAAGGGCGAATTGGATCGGCAGGTGCGCCCACAATATGGGTTCAGTTCAAGGGGCGTAACCCGCCCAGCACTACAAGGATAAGATCAGGTCGTTCAGGGCTAGGACGCTCGCCGAAAATGCATTCGTGCTGCCCCGGAGGGATAGGCACCGCGTCAAAGGGTGGAGTGGCCAGGCAAGCTGATGGTATGCGAACGATACGACAGATCGATCCGCCAGAGCATTCGTCAAGAGAGTAAAGGCATTATCGAAGGCGAGCCAGTCGCTCCCGTCGGGGCATCGCCCGCAAGCGGAGGATCGCGCCGCGCCGTGCATGCGATTGGACCTCTCGTCCCGCTGCGCTGCTGAGAACTCTCCTGTCAGGCGGTCTAGGTTCCGCGCTTCGGGCCGAGCAGGAAAACTATGAGGGCAGCGACGAACGTGGCAACAGCACTGTAGGCAATGGCGCTGGCGATCCCCGCATTCTCCACCAACAGCCCGCCGAAAATCGCGCCGGCTGCGATTGCCACTTGGAATGCTACGACCATCAGCACACCGGCGCTTTCGGCCTGCTCGGGAACGGCCCGCCGCACCATCCACGTCTGTAATCCCACCGGCACCGCGCCGAAGGCAAAGCCCCACGCGCCAACCGCAATCCCCGAGGCGAAGGCCGATGCTCCCGCCGTCAGTAGCGAAACAGCCGCTATCCCTATGAGCAGCGGTGCAAGGGCCGCGACTGCCTTGAGACTGTACTCGGCCAGAAGCCCGCCGGCCAAATTGCCGAAGAATCCGCCGATGCCAAAAGCAAGCAACACAAGCGAGATCGTCTCGACGTCAAGCGCGGGAATCTTTTCGAGGAAGGCGCGGATATAGGTGATTCCGGCGAAGTGGCCGGAAGCGACCAGCAGGATGACAAAAAGCGCAACCTTGACCATCGGAATCTTTGCCACATCCAGCAGGCTGCGGACGCTAGTCACTCCAATCGGAGGCAGTCTCGGAATGGTTATGAGCTGCACGAGCAGTGTAGCGACGCCGCCGGCTGCGGCGAGCATGAAGGCGCTTCGCCATCCCCAGATATCGCCGACATAAGCGCCGATTGGAGCTGCGCAGACGGTAGCTACGGAAACGCCGGTGAGGATGGTCGACATAGCGCGAGGCAGGAGGTGGCTTGGAACGAGCCGCATCGCCAGTGCTGCCGACATCGACCAGAAGCCTCCGAGCGCTATGCCGAGCACGATGCGTGCAGTCAGGAGAACCGCCAGCGACCACGCGCCGGCCGCCAGAACGTCCGACAAGATCAGCAGGACCGTCATGGTCCACATGACGGTCCTGCGGTCCAGGCGCTTTGTGATGATGGCCACCGTCGGCGCCGAGATCGCCCCGACGATAGCTGTCGCCGTCATCGCCTGTCCAGCCGCTCCCTCGCTGATACCGAGATCATGCGCGAGGGGCGTGAGCAGGCTGACAGGCAGAAACTCTGCCGTGACCAGCCCGAAGGTGCCCAAGGAAAGCGAAATGACGGCACCCCATGCCGGGCCAGACGGTGGGACTGGCTTTTCTGGGTCGTGCAGAACAGCGTTCATAACGCCTGCTGCGGATCGGGTCATGAACGAAGTCTCCACTTTGATGCAATGCAACGTGATGTTGGCTGCCTTGACCCAAATCTAAAAACACAAGCGCATTTCCCGGCGGCGTTGTACGGAGGAGGGGATGTTCATTGCTTCGCGATACTTTGTGACGGTGCGGCGCGCAACATCGATGCCGGTTTCCTTCAGCCGGACAGCGATGTCCTCGTCGGAAAGCACGTCGCCGGGAGATTCTGCGGCAATGATCGCTTTGATCCGATGCCGGACAGCTTCGGCGGAGTGCGCATCGCCGCCTTGGCAGGACGCGATCGCGACGGTGAAAAAATACTTCAGTTCAAAAACTCCGCGCGGGGTAAGCATGTACTTGTTCGAGGTCACCCGGCTTACCGTCGACTCGTGCACGCCGATCGCTTCAGCGACGGTTCTAAGATTGAGAGGCCGCAGGTGGGCGACGCCATGTTCCAAAAAGGCATCCTGCTGACGCACGATTTCAGCCGCAACCTTAACAATTGTCTTGGCGCGCTGATCGAGGCTGCGGATTAGCCAGTTCGCGTTTTGCAAGCATTCTTCGAGAAATGCTTGATCTTTCGAATTTTGGGCAGTCTGACGCGTGACTTCGGCATAGTAGGTTTGGTTGATCAGCAGCTTCGGCAGCGTGGCGGGATCAAGTTCGATCTGCCACCCGCCTTGCGGCGAGGGTGTGACCCAGACGTCGGGTATGATTGATTCAGAGGCACCGGATTCGAATCTGTTCCCAGGCTTTGGATCGAGCGCACGAACCTCATGCATCATGTCGAGAAGGTCTTCTTCATCGACGCCGCAATGCTGCTTCAGCGCCTCAAAATCGCGTCGCGCAAGCATTTCAAGATGAGCAACCAAAGCTGCCATTGCCGGGTCGAGCCGGTTTCGCTGGCGCAACTGAATCTCGAGGCATTCTCTGAGACTTCGCGCAAAAACTCCCGGTGGATCAAATTGTTGCAAGGTTCCGAGAACCCGTTCCACAACAGCCTCATGGACATTTAGGCTCTCGGCCAGCTCCAAAAGGTTTGCCCGAAGATAGCCAGTGTCTTCCAGATCGGCGGCAAGCTGGCCAGCGATCAGCCGCTCCTGTGGTGTGAACGCAGTGAGGGCGATCTGACGAGCGACATGGTCGTGCAATGTTTCGGCGAGGGTGGCAAACTCGTCGAGGGAAGGGCCATTGCCCGGCGGGTTGTTGGTCGTGTTGCGAAGTGATTTCCATTGCCCGAGCCGTTCAGGCGACCCTGCCCCGGTCAGTCCTTCAACGGCGTTTGCACCAGGGCCGAGAGGCTGATCCGCTCCCGAAATCGAAGCATCGTCAAAAGGCCCGCCATCGTTTGACGCAGATTCCAAGAGCGGGTTCTTCTCGATTTCCCGCTCCACGAACTGATGCAGTTCGGTATGCGCCAGTTGCAGCAAGCGAATCGACTCAATGAGTTGAGGCGATGCGACGATAGATTGCTTCTGGCGCTGAAACAGGCTTGCTGAAGATTGCATGGTGAGTGCGATAATCCTGTCGAGGAGCCTCTTGGGGCCTGCAATGGCGCCAGTGAGACGTTTTCTAGGTCATGCGGCGGCTTTCAGCGTTTCAAGGACGTTTTGCGGGGATGAGACGCCATACGGGTCGGCCTCGCAGTTGTCGGAGAAACCTTCCTCCTCGAACCAGTGCTCCACCACGCCATTGTTGATCAGGGCGGCGTAACGCCATGAGCGCATCCCGAATCCGAGATTGTCCTTGGCAACCAGCATGCCCATCTTGCGTGTGAACTCGCCTGAGCCATCGGGGATGAGCTCGACCTGCTTCAGGCCCAAGGACTTCCCCCACGCATTCATGACGAAGGCGTCGTTGACTGAGAGGCAGTAAATCGCGTCAATTCCCTCCTTCTCAAACTCATCATAGAGCTCTTCGAACTTGGGCAATTGGTAGGTCGAGCAGGTCGGCGTGAAGGCGCCAGGCAGCGAGAACAGGATGACGCGCTTGCCGGCAAAGTAGTCGTCAGATGTCTTTTCTTCCCAGCGATATGGATTTGGCCCCTCGACCGACTTATCGTGAACACGCGTGAGAAAGGTGACGAAGGGAACTTTCTTTCGAACTGTCATCAAGTTGCTCCTAAAGAAGACTGCGCTGAATTCTGGCAGAGGCTGGCGCAATACCGGGCAAAGGCTCGTATGCCCGGCACGGAATGAGGGCCTCGCGGCTCGCAACCTCCTTTTCCCTCCCGACCATGGGAACGTCTTGGCGGTGTCTTGGCCACCCGAACGCAATCGATCTGAGCGATCTGGACACCGTCGAGCCGGTGCTTTCCACGGCTATGGCGCCGGAAGCGGGATCGGTTACTAGCGATCGTGCGTTTCGAAAAAGGATAGCGGCCGGAAGGAGCCAATATCGCAAGCATATGGGGGCCTGAAATGTCTTCATGCAACACACCCGCGTCACAGGACTCCGAGTCACTGGACTGGTTCAGCGTGTTGTGGATATGTGGCAGTGACCCGCCGGCCTTGGCTTGGGTGACCCTTTGACAAGGCTTTTCGGCACTCACATGCTGAACAGGACCGGCAAACCGCATTTGCGCGCGCTGCCCGTGTTGGCGTGCCGGCATCGGACCAGCCATGCGCAAAGCGGCCATCCAGAACGGACTTCCGGAGGAGACGATGCCCCGATGTTCAGCTGCAAGGGGCACCGTCTCCTCAGGCCACGGTCTGGAGCTTCGCGTGTCGGGCATGGTGCAAGTCGCTTTCATCGTGATTTGATGGTGCTCTAACCAGGAGCAGCAAGCGGCGTGCCATTTGGAATAGAGGGGCTGTTGGACCGCCCCTCCTTCTCGGAGGCCGTGTCTTAGAAGATCGGGCGCGCGCTATAACCGCCTCGTCACACAGGCAACAACGATGCTGTATGGTGCGGATATTCGGCGCTTCAGCCCCGGCTGGGCAAAGACGAACCGGAAGCCGAGCCGATGCATTACCTGAGCCTGGAGGGCACTCCAGTCATTGCGTAACGTGTGGCGCTAGCGTTCATTGGTGCGCCGGCACGGCTATCGCGAACATGCGCCTGTCGCAGCGACCATGAGCGGGCGCTCTTGGGCAAGCGCCTTGGCCCCGTGAGGATCGAATTCCCCAATCGTGTCTGTTCGCCGCCTCTTATGTTCGAAACTGGACCAGAATGTCGCAAGCCCGACCTAAAGGTCGCCGAGGCGTTCTGTCCGACACTGTTCCGTCGCCTTTGTTGGCCCGCGACACCGGCCTATTTCGCCTAGCTCTTCTCTGGCCTCAGGCTAAGCCCCTAAAAGCATCACAGATTTTTTTCTTCGGTCGGCCAAATTGGCACGAGTTTTGAAGCCTCTTCGTTGCGGGCCGGGAGCCGCCGACCGACTTTCATTTCGTGGATGGCACGAATGGAACGAAGAAAGAAAAGCAAAATGTCAAATCCGCGTCGGATAGCGTCTATGGGCATGGTGTGCTCGGCGAAACCGCCCTTACCCAACAGCTCGCCGCCCTTGTCGACCCTTGCGCAGGGAAAGCTTGGCCGGCGGCGGCTCAAACGCCCACCGCGCCGACTTTGTCCTGACCTCGAAGGTGCAAGATAACGTTCCGCATCTCGCCGCGCGATGTGCCTAGACAGTTACGCGTTAGCCGTTCTTGATAATCGGTCTGCCTTCGGAGGACGTCATCTATATGCCGTCTTAGGTCTTCGCTGCCGCAGCGCCCGCCGGTCACCTTCCGCCCTCGCTATTGAGTGAAGTGCCACCATGTCCGAACAACCTTTGCCGACGCTGCCGATGTGGCGCCTCGATCACATTGAGCCATCGCCCGAGATGTTGGCGCTACGCACCAATGGTCCGATCCACCACGTGCGCTTCCCGTCCGGGCACGAAGGCTGGTGGGTCACAGGCTATGACGAGGCCAAGGCGGTGTTGACCGACGCGGCGTTCCGGCCCGCGGGAATGCCGCCGGCGGCATTCACCCCGGATTCGGTGATTCTCGGTTCGCCAGGATGGCTGGTCTCGCACGAGGGGGGCGAGCATACGCGGCTACGCACGATCGTGGCGCCGGCCTTCAGCAACGGCAGGTTGAAGCAGCTCGCGCAGCAGGTGGAGGCGATCGCCGCGCAGTTGTTCGAGACGCTGGCGGCCCAGCCCCAGCCCGCCGATCTGCGGCGCCACCTCTCCTTTCCGCTTCCTGCGATGGTCATTGGCGCGCTGATGGGCGTGCTCTACGAGGATCACGCCTTTTTTGCAGGGCTGTCCGACGAGGTGATGACGCACCAGCATGAAAGCGGCCCGCGAAGCGCGTCGCGCTTGGCCTGGGAAGAACTCCGCGCCTACATTCGCGGCAAGATGCGGGACAAGCGCCAGGATCCGGGCGACAACGTGCTGACGGATCTGCTCGCGGCGGTCGACCAGGGCAAGGCGACCGAGGAAGAGGCGATCGGCCTGGCGGCAGGCATGCTGGTAGCGGGGCACGAGAGCACCGTGGCACAGATCGAATTTGGCCTGCTGGCCATGTTCCGCCATCCGCAACAGCGCGAACGCCTGGTGGGCGATCCATCCCTGGTGGACAAGGCGGTGGAGGAAATCCTGCGCATGTACCCGCCTGGCGCCGGCTGGGACGGCATCATGCGCTATCCGAGGACCGACGTGACCATCGCGGGCGTGCATGTTCCCGCAGAGAGCAAGGTGCTGGTCGGCCTGCCGGCGACGTCGTTCGATCCGCGCCATTTCGACGACCCGGAAATCTTCGACATCGGACGTGACGAAAACCCGCACCTGGCGTTCTCCTACGGGCCGCACAGCTGCATCGGCTTGGCGCTAGCCAGGCTGGAACTCAAAGCGGTGTTCGGTTCGATCTTCATGCGCTTTCCCGCGCTGCGCCTGGCGGTGGCGCCCGAAGAACTGGAGTTGCGCAAGGAGATCATCACTGGCGGGTTCGAGGAGTTCCCGGTGCTCTGGTGATGGGCGGACGCCACGAGGAATCGCGATGTCCTCGAATTGCCCGCGCGACTGCCGCGCGCCGATCAGATCAGCCAACCAACAGGTGACCAAGATGGACGTGCAAGAAACCACGGCAGCATGCCGGGACGCCTTCGCCGAACTCGCGTCGCCAGCGTGCATTCAGGACCCGTACCCATTCATGCGGTGGTTGCGCGAGCACGATCCGGTACATCGCGCGGCGTCGGGCCTCTTTCTGTTGAGCCGCCACGCCGACATCTACTTGGCGCTTAAAGCCACTGGCGATGCTTTTCGGGGGCCGGCACCAGGCGAACTGGCGCGCTATTTCCCGCGTGCGGCGAGCAGCCTGTCGCTAAGTCTGCTGGCGTCCACTTTGGCGATGAAGGAACCTCCAACGCATACGCGTCTGCGCCGGCTGATCTCGCGCGATTTCACCATCGGCCAGATCGACAAGCTGAGGCCGACCATCGCTCGCATTGTCGCAGCGCGCCTGGACGGCATGGCGCCCGCACTGGAGCGCGGGGAGGCAGTGGACCTGCATCAGGAATTCGCGCTGGCCTTGCCCATGCTGGTTTTCGGAGAACTGTTCGGCATGCCCCCGGACGACATTCTCGCGCTCGTCACCGGCATCAGCGCCATTCTGGAAGGCCTGAGCCCGCACGCCAGCGATCCGCAGCTCGCCGCGGGGGACGAGGCCAGCGCCAGGGTGCAGGCCTACTTCGGCGACCTCATACAGCGCAAGCGCACCGATTCCCGCCACGACATCGTGTCAATGCTGGTCGGCGCACACGACGACGATGCCGAGACGCTGTCGGATGCGGAATTGATCAGCATGCTCTGGGGCATGCTGCTGGGCGGCTTCGCCACCACTGCTGCGGCCATCGGCCATGCTGTCCTGGCGATGCTGGCGTATCCCGAACAGCGGCACTGGCTGAAGGGAGATGCCGTGGGGGTGAAGGCATTCGTCGAAGAAGCCCTGCGCTACGACGCGCCCGCCATGTTCAGCTCCATTCCGCGTATCGCCCAGCGCGACATCGAAATGGGCGGCGTGGTGATCCCGAAGAACGCGGACGTGCGCGTGCTGATCGCGGCCGGCAATCGCGACCCGGACGCCTTCGCCGATCCCGATCGCTTCGATCCCGTGCGGTTCTGCGGCACCAGTCCTGGCATGTCGATCGACGGGAAGATCATGCTGACCTTCGGCCACGGCATCCACTTCTGCCTTGGTGCGCAACTGGCCCGGGTGCAGTTGGCCGAAAGCCTGCCGCGGATCCAGGCGCGCTTCCCCACGCTGGCATTGGCCGAGCAGCCGACCCGGGAGCCCTCCGCGTTCCTTAGGACGTTCCGCGCGCTGCCGGTGCGGCTGCATGGGCAGGAGGGCTGAGATGCGCGTCGTGGTCGATCAGGATCTGTGCGGAACTACCGGGCAGTGCGTGCTGACGCTGCCGGGCACCTTTCGCCAGCGCGAACCGGACGGCGTGGCCGAAGTGTGCGTGGCGACGGTCCCGCAGGCGCTGCACGCCGCCGTGCGGCTTGCGGCCAACCAGTGCCCGGTCGCCGCCATTCGGGTGATCGAAAGCGACGCCGGCCATGACGAGCGCGCCAGCGCCGACCCTGCGCCTTCTCCGGCGCAGGCCGAGCGGCATGCCGCGAAAGAACAATGCAATTCAGGAGACACGATGGCAAGGTTTGAAGGCAAGGTGGCCGTGGTGACCGGCGCCGGCGCCGGCATCGGCAAGGCATGCGCTCTCGCCATCGCGCGCGGGGGCGGCAGAGTGGTGGTGGCCGACATTGATGGCTCGGCGGCCATCGCCTGCACCGCGCAGATCGCGGCCGAAGCAGGCCACGCGCTGCCCATAGCCATGGATATCGCCGATGAGCAGGCGGTGGCAGCGCTGTTCGAGACGGCGGAGCGGCACTTCGGGGGGGTCGACCTGCTGGTGAACAATGCGAGCGCCATGCATCTGACCCCGCGCGACTGCGCGATCCTCGACCTGGACCTGGCAGTCTGGGACCAGACCATGGCGACCAATCTGCGCGGCACGCTGCTCTGCTGCCGGCAGGCCATCCCACGGATGATCGACCGCGGCGGTGGCGCGATCGTCAACATGTCGTCGTGCCAAGGGCTCAGCGGTGACACGGCGCAGACTTCCTACGGCGCGTCGAAGGCGGCGATGAACATGCTCTCGGCTTCGCTCGCCACCCAGTACGGTCATGCGCAGATTCGCTGCAACGCGGTTGCGCCGGGTCTTATCATGACCGAGCGTCTCCTCGCCAAGCTGGACGAGTGCATGCAACGGCATCTGCGCCGGCACCAGCTTCTGCAGCGCGTCGGCCGCCCCGAGGACGTGGCCGCGCTCGTGGCGTTCCTACTCTCCGCCGATGCTGCGTTCATCACCGGCCAGGTCGTGTGCATCGATGGCGGCATGCTGGCGCATGTGCCGACATACGCCGACGGTGGCAACAGCTGCGCCGCGCGCCCTCCCGGCGACACCGAATCGGCGACGGCGGCGCGCTGCTGATGGACATGCTGCTCAACCCACTCAACCGTCGGCACCGGCTGCGATCCGACATCCCGGTCATGCCCGGCGCTTTCCCCCTGGTCGGGCATCTTCCAGCCATTGTCTGCGACCTGCCGCGCCTGCTGCAACGCGCAGAACGGACGCTGGGCAGCCACTTCTGGCTGGATTTCGGCCCTGCCGGACATCTGATGACCTGTGTGGATCCGGACGCATTCTCTCTGCTCAAGCACAAGGACGTGTCCTCGGCGCTGATCGAAGAGATCGCGCCCGAATTGCTTGGCGGAACGTTGGTTGCCCTGGACGGCGGCGCGCACCGGCAGGCGCGCGATGCCATCAAGGCAGCGTTCTTGCCCAAGGGGCTGACCCAGGCCGGGATCGGAGACCTGTTCGCGCCGGTCATCCAGGCGCGGGTGCAGGCGTGGCGCGCCCGCGGCGAGGTAACTATCCTGCGCGAGACCGGCGACCTGATGCTGAAGCTCATCTTCAGCCTCATGGGAATCCCCGCGCAGGACCTGCCGGGATGGCATCGCAAGTACCGGCAATTGCTGCAGTTGATCATCGCGCCACCGGTCGACCTGCCCGGATTGCCTTTGCGGCGCGGCCGCTCCGCCCGCGACTGGATCGACGCGCAGTTGCGCCGGTTCGTCCGCGATGCGCGCGCGCATGCCGCGCGCACCGGGTTCATCAACGACATGGTGAGCGCTTTTGACAGCAGCGACGGTCCGCTCTCCGATGACGTCCTGGTCGCGAATATCCGCTTGCTGCTGCTTGCCGGTCACGACACCACTGCCTCGACGATGGCCTGGATCGTGATCGAGCTGGCGGGGCAGCCTGTGCTGTGGGACGCCCTGGTCGAGGAGGCGCAACGCGTGGGCGCGGTGCCGACCCGGCACGCGGACCTGGCGCAGTGTCCGGTCGCCGAGGCGCTGTTCCGCGAGACACTGCGCCTGCATCCGGCGACCACGCTCCTGCCGCGTCGCGCGCTGCAGGAATTGCAACTCGGCCAACGGCACATTCCCGCGGGCACCCACCTATGCATCCCGCTGCTGCATTTCTCGACCTCGGCGCTGCTGCACCAGGCGCCTGATCAGTTCCGCCTGGCGCGGTGGCTGCTACGCACAGAACCGATCCGGCCCGTGGACATGCTGCAGTTCGGTACCGGTCCACACGTCTGCATCGGCTACCACCTGGTATGGCTGGAAATGGTGCAGTTCTGCATCGCCTTGGCGCTGACCATGCACAAGGCCGGGGTGCGGCCGCAGTTGCTGAGCGACGTCGAAAAAGGCCGGCGCTACTACCCGACCGCACATCCGTCCATGGCAATCCGCATAGGCTTCTCATGAGCTGGGCACGCCCTGTGTGGCAAGGCAGCGGCGCCGGCGGGGCGCGACATTGCTGCACTCAGCGCACGCACTCGTGTGACGACTTGCGCTCGCCGTGGCCGTCTCAGCTACAAGGACATGAACGACATGCAAACCTGTTCCACAATACACGACGACCGAACTGGCGTTTCCGCATTCGGCGGGTTGGGCGCGCAGGCGCGCGGCGCATCTGGCGGGCTGCTCCCGGAGATCTGGATGCAGGACGGCGCAAAGCGGGTCGAACAGGCGCTGGCGCGTCTGCTCTGCGCCGAAGACGACGGTAAGACAGAGCTGATGGCAGCCATGCGCTACGCCACCTTGCATGGCGGGAAGCGCACCAGAGCCTTGCTCTGTCTGGCTGCCGGCGCACTGGCGGGCACGCCGGCGCACATGCTCGACGACGTCGGCGCCGCCATCGAGATGATGCACGCCTGTACCCTGGTCCACGACGACCTGCCCGCGATGGACGACGACGTGCTTCGCCGCGGCCTTCCGACCGTGCACGTAAAGTTCGGCGAAGCCACTGCGATCCTGGTCGGCGATGCGCTGCAGGCCCACGCCTTCCTGACGCTGGCGAGCCTGGATGCGCCGGGCGACAATCGTGTCGCGCTCGTGCGCGACCTGGCGCAGGCGGTGTCCGCGGAGGGTGCCGCAGGCGGGCAGGCCATGGATCTGTCGCTGGTCGGAAAGCACGCCGGGCTGGACAGGATCCTGGCGATGCACCGGATGAAAACCGGAGCGCTAGTGCGCGCGTCGGTTCGCATGGGCGCGCTATACTCCATCGCGGAGGATGCCGCGCACGCTGCGCTGTATGCTGCGCTCGATCGCTACACCGCCTGTTTTGGCCTGGCGTTGCAGGTTGCCGACGACATTCTCGACGCGACGGCGAATACCGCGACTCTTGGCAAGACCCCCGGTAAGGACGCGGCGGCGCAGAAGCCGACCTGCGCGTCAATCATGGGGCTGCAGGCTGCGCGCCAGTTCGCCCTGTACTTGTTGCACGACGCCGGGGAGGCCATCGCCCCTCTGGGGCCGCGTGCGGAAGGGTTGGCGCAGATGCTGCAGCGGGCCAACGTCTATCTGTCCGCGCCATACGCATGAGCGCGCCCATCCGTAAGGACTCGCCCCTGTGCTGGTGCGATCGGCCGGCGGGCGCTGCATGCTGCACTGTGTCCGTGTCGGCGGCGACGTGCGCGACGTCTGCACGCTTCTGTTCTCGTTAGCCCTCTGCAGAAGGAACATCCCGCGTGAACGCGCTGTCCGAACAGATCCTTTCCGAATTGCGTCACCTGCTGAGCGAGATGAGCGACGGCGGCAGCGTCGGTCCGTCCGTATACGACACGGCGCGAGCTCTGCAGTTCGACGGCAAAGTCACCGGTCGGCACGAGGCATATGCGTGGCTCATTGCGCAGCAACAGGCCGATGGCGGATGGGGAAGTGCGGACTTCCCGCTGTTTCGCCATGCGCCCACCTGGGCGGCGCTGCTGGCATTGCAGCGTGCCGATCCTCTTCCCGGCGCCGCCGACGCAGTCCAGGCTGCAATCCGGTTCCTCGAGCGCCAGCCCGATCCCTACGCGCATGCGGTGCCGGAAGACGCGCCCATCGGCGCGGAGCTGATCCTGCCGCAGTTGTGCGACGAGGCCGCATCCTTGCTGGGCGCCTTGGCGTTTCCGCGCCACCCGGCGCTGTTGCCGTTGCGGCAAGCACGCCTGGTCAAGCTGGGGGCTGTGGCGACCTTGCCGAGCGGCCATCCGTTGCTGCACTCCTGGGAAGCCTGGGGGGCGTCGCCGGCCACCGCATGCCCGGACGACGACGGCAGCATCGGCATCAGTCCGGCGGCCACCGCCGCGTGGCGTGCGCACGCCGTGACACAGGGAAGAACGCCGCAGGTCGGGCGCACCGACGGGTATCTGCAGGCGGCATCGCGGGCAACGCGCACCGGCATCGAAGGTGTCGTTCCCAACGTCTGGCCGATCAATGTGTTCGAGCCATGCTGGTCGCTGTACACCCTGCATCTGGCCGGTCTGTTCGCGCATCCCGCGCTCGCCGAGGCGGTGCAAGTGATCATCGCGCAGCTCGACGCCCGCCTCGGAGTCCGCGGTCTGGGCCCTGCCTTGCACTTCGCGGCCGATGCGGACGACACCGCCGTTGCGTTGTGCGTCCTTCGCCTTGCAGGCCGCGACCCGGCGGTCGATGCATTGCGCCATTTCGAAACCGGCGAGCTGTTCGTCACCTTCCCCGGCGAGCGCAATGCCTCGGTGTCGACCAACATCCATGCCCTGCATGCGTTGCGAATGTTGGGAAAACCCGCCGCCGGCCCCAGCGCCTACGTCGAGGCCAATCGCAACCCGCACGGTCTATGGGACAACGAAAAATGGCACGTTTCGTGGCTGTATCCAACCGCGCATGCGGTCGCTGCGCTGGCGCAAGGCAACCCGCAGTGGCGCGACGAGCGCGCGCTGGCAGCGCTGCTGCAGGCGCAGCGCGACGACGGCGGCTGGGGCGCCGGTCGCGCGTCCACATTCGAGGAAACCGCCTATGCGCTGTTCGCGTTGCACGTGATGGACGGGAGCGAAGAGCCGGCAGGACGCCGGCGCATCGCGCAGGCGGTGGCGGGTGCGCTGAAGTGGATGCTCGCCCGCCACGCAGCGCACTCACTGCCCCAGACACCGCTGTGGATCGGCAAGGAACTGTATTGCCCCACCCGGGTGGTGCGCGTGGCCGAACTCGCCGGGTTGTGGCTGGCGCTTCGTTGGGGGCGGCGCGTCTCGGCCGAGGGAGCAGGAGCGGGGCCATGATCCCGACCCATCGCGCGCTGCAACAGGTGCTGGAGTGGGGGCGTTCCCTGACCGGGTTCGCCGACGAGCATGGCGTGGAAGCAGTCCGGGGCGGCCAGTACATCCTGCAGCGCATCCAGCCGAGCCTGCGCGACACCAGCGCCCGCACCGGCCGCGATCCGCTGGACGAGACGCTGATCGTGGCGTTCTATCGCGAACTGGCGCTGCTGTTCTGGCTGGACGATTGCAACGACCTTGACCTGATCGCGCCGGAGCAGCTCGCCGCGGTGGAGCAGGCGCTGGGGCAGGGCGTGCCGTGCGCGCTCCCCGGATTCGATGGCTGTGCCGTGCTGCGCGCTTCGCTCGCCGCGCTCGCCTACGATCGTCGCGACTATGCCCAGCTTCTCGAGGATACCCGGTGCTACTGCGCGGCGCTGCGTGCCGGACACGCGCAGGCGGCAGGGGCGGAACGATGGTCCTACGCCGAGTACTTGCAGAACGGCGTGGACTCGATCGCCTACACGAACGTGTTCTGTTGCCTGTCGTTGCTGTGGGGGCTGGACATGGCGACCTTGCGCGCGCATCCGGCGTTTCGCCAGGTCCTGCGGCTCATCTCCGCGATAGGGCGCTTGCAGAACGATCTGCATGGACGCGAAAAGGATAGGTCGGCCGGCGAGGGAGCTAACGCGGCGATCCTGCTGCTGCAGCGCTATCCGGCTATGCCTGTGGTGGAGTTCCTCAACGACGAGCTGGCCGGCCATACGCGCATGCTGCACCGGGTGATGGCGCAAGAACGCTTTCCCGCGCCGTGGGGACCGTTGATCGACGCCATGGCGGCCATTCGCGCGCAGTACTACGAGACCTCAACCAGCCGCTACCGCAGCGACGCTGCGGAGGGAGGCCAGCGTGCGCCGGCCTGAACGCGCGGGAAGCGGCGGCTTGCGCGCGCTCCCGTCGGTCCGATCCGACGCAACGCCGTCGCCCGATGCGGCGGATGGAGCGAGCATCAGCGACACCAAGTTGAGCCGGCGCAAGGACGACCACCTGGACATCGTGCTGGATAGTCGAACGGCACGGGCCAAGGCCGCCGGCTGGGAGTACATCCGCTTCGAACACTGCGCATTGCCCGAGTTGGATCTGACGCAGATCGACCTCAGCGCCTCGCTGCTGGGCAAGACCATGCGCGCGCCTCTGCTGATCAGCTCCATGACCGGCGGCATGCCACGCGCCGAGGCCATCAACCGGCATCTAAGCGAGGCAGCGCAAGCCTTGGGGATCGCCATGTGCGTCGGTTCGCAGCGCGTGAGCCTGCAATCCCGCAACTCCCAAGGGCTGACGCGCGCGCTGCGCCGCCAGGCCCCAGACGTTCCCTTGCTGGCCAATATCGGCGCCGCGCAACTGCGTGAGGCCGACGGCCTGGACCTGGCGCGCCGGGCGGTGGATGCACTGGAGGCCGATGGACTCATCGTCCATCTCAATCCGCTGCAGGAAGCGGTACAGCCGGAGGGCGACCGCGACTGGCGCGGCGTCCTGGCGCAGATCGCTCGCGCCGCGCGCAGCATGGGGGTGCCGATCGTGGCCAAGGAAGTGGGGTCGGGCCTCTCTGCCTCGGTGGCTTGTGCGCTCGTTCAGGCGGGCGTGGCGGTGATCGATGTCGCCGGCGCCGGCGGCACCAGTTGGGCCGCGGTGGAGGGCGAGCGGGCCCCCGATGCCGCCGACCGTACAGTTGCGATGGCGTTCGCCGATTGGGGGATCCCGACCCCGGCCAGCGTGCAGGCGGTACGTCGGGCGCTGCCAGCGGTGAAGCTGATCGCGTCGGGCGGGGTCAGCGACGGCGTCGACGTGGCCAAGGCTATCCGCCTGGGCGCGGACATCGCCGGGCAGGCAGCCGGCGTGCTGCGCGCGGCTACGGTATCCACCGAGGCCGTTGTCGCGCATTTCGAGATCGTCATTCGCCAGTTGGCCGTCGCCTGCTTCTGCACCGGCTCGGCTGATCTGGCGGCATTGCGTCAGGCGCGCTTGTTGCCCTCGGCGCACCTGCCCGCCGGTTGACGCCGGCGGCGCCCGTACGTGCGGCGGGCGCTAGTCCTACTGAGTGAGAAAGTCTCGGAAGCGGGGGGATTGCCTGGTCGCGGGGTTGTTCGGGTGCTGCTTCGTGATCGGGGAGGCACCCCGCCATGCCCCGAACGGACAGCCGAGAGTAAAGCGGTATTCGACGGCTATGTCGATGCTTGATCAGGGTGGTCACGCCGATCGAGCCGAGCCCCTGAAAGGGCCGGAACACCAGGTGCGGCGGGAGACCGGCAGGAGCAGATGGTGCAAATCCATTGCAATGAAGGAGTATTCCTGCAAGCAACGGAGAAGGTAAGCCAGCCTCAATCCCTTGTGTTTGCTTGGTGTTATGCAAATTAGGCACCGATCCACATTGCCCCCGAGTCATGCGCGGTCGGTCGTGAGGTGCCTCCGGCTATCCACAGCACTTCCCGGCAAGGTGCCCAACGCCCATTAGAGGCGCATGGATCGGCTTGATCAAGGCGTTGGGCGCGGTCGTCATGAAGCCGTAAAGCTCGAAATCGCCGGCGCCGTCCTTGACCTTGCGCACCCCATGCCATGGCGTCCAGAGGCCAGCGAAGAAGAAAAGCGGCCGGTCCTCATTGAGCGCGCGAACCAATCCGCTGAATACCTGTCTCAGGGTCCTTATGCCGGGTGTTGGGCTGGGCTCCGAGAAACTCGTCACAGGCACCACACAGCGATGCTCAACCCCAACATACTGCTGCCAATGGCCGTATTGTGGGTTGCGGATATTGGTCGTGCCGTAGTCGGCCTTGCCCTTGACCCGTTCGAGCGGTGTCGGCATTCCCCAAAGCAGGTTGGCGACTTCACGTTGCCCGTCTGCCGCATTGCGGACCACCGGACCGGGCTGGTTGGGGGCTGGTTGGGGTAGATGTCGATGGACGGTTCAGGTTGCCTGAGATGGTCGCGCAGAGCCCTGGTGCACTGGCGTATGGCTTCTTGCGACGTGGTGATGTTGTGCAGATTGCACATCTAGGAAGGAGCAACCCCGTTCTTTTTGGCAAGCATGGAAAGGGCTTTTTCCTTGATATCTGCCGCGACCAAAGTCAGAGCTTCGTCGCGATCCTTGAAACTTGCGATCGATGTACCCTTGAGGGTCGCCTGAAAAGAGCCGAAGAGCTCTTCCTGCCACAGGCAATTTCTCGCGATCACTGGAATAACAACCGTCGTGTTGTTGGCCTCTCTCTCCATCGCGTGAGTTAGCTCAATCTGGTTGCAATAACGCGAGTTGATAAAGTCAACGCTTATCAGGAGGATGATAATGTCGGCGCTCTCTAGATTGCCCTTGATGGCGTCCGCCCATTTGTCGCCAGTCTCGATTTCGCCATCGTGCCAAGCCTCGACAAGACCAAGTCGGCTCAGCGGCGTAAGGTGCTTTAGAAGGTCAACCTTGATAGCCGCGTCTGCATGCGAGTAGGAGATAAACGCCTTGAGAGGCTTGGGACTGGGGCTAGCCGCATTTTGGGGGAGGGACATAGTCCCACCGGGACCTCCTCTTATCAGTCCATTCTTCCTCAGGCGGTCCTTAGTTGTCGTGTAACGTTCTTCTATCCAACCCAGTTTATTGAAAAGGGCTGCGTTCTTAACGCTCACTTTTCCGCCCCCCGACAATTCTCTAACGGCGTCCATAAACCGGTCTTCTAGAGTTCCAACGCGCTTCCGCGATTTTGCCTTGCTTGCCATTTTATGGAGCCCCCCGAATCTAGGTCGACACTTCCAGCGAAAGTCTTTTGCAGTCAAGTCGACGCTGGAAATTAAGCCGGGAAATCCTCTAATTGGGGAGCCGGCTTGTTGCCAGCAATAAACTCGAACGGTGCGTTGCGTCTTTGTGTTAGCTTGTCGGGTCGGAGGTCTAGCCAGCCTGAGTTAGAGCCTTCTCAAGCGCCGGTCTGGGCACCTCAAGCTGCGCCTTGTCGCCACCCCATAGTCGTCCCCGACGCTGCGAGCCGTCCAAGGGTTGTCAGCTCTGGTGATGCTGACACGGGGCCTAGCTTACGCGCTTACCGTCATCTCAGCCCCTGTCGGTTATGTCCGCGGCCAGGGCATCGATATTCCGTCGAATTGCTCTCCCAGGTCGCACCGCTCCTTGGCTCATATCGCATTCACCAGACTATCTCTGGAACGAGATTGACCGACCCGGGAACGCTCCAGGCCGATCCGAGCTAACCGGTCAATCCAAACAACTTCGAATTACCTTAGCGGGTATTATTCTAAAAATGCCCACGGTGCCCCGGTTACAGGCAGCCCGCGAACGCGGGCGAAAGGGTGGACGCCGTCCGAAACAAACCCAATCAGCCCTCCGAAATCACTCGACTCAGCTAAATGAAGGCTGTGCGGCATCTGAAGCAGCCCGTCTCTTTCATAGGACCACCGTCGAGTATCATCGGCGCCGAGGTCAAATAGCCGTTGGCTGAATGTTCTTTCAGTTGGCCGTCTGCAGCGACGCATGCACTAGGCCTATTACGAAGAAAAGCCGGTGGACGGTGGCCACAGCAGCTGTATGAACCGTGCTCGCCGGCGTGCCTTCGGACGTGGCAACCGCATCGGGTCGAGCCGATCTGGAAGGTGCTGCCGATCGCCCCGTCGAGCTACCACGACCATGTCGCCAAGCGCATCGATCCTTCCCGGCTGTCGGCTCGGGCGAAGCGGGATGAGGCCATGGCCTTGAAGGATGAGGTCCGACGCGTGTTCGAGGCCAACTTCCGCGTCTACGGCGTTCGCAAGGTCTGGCGGGAGTTACAGCGTGAGGGCTCGACGTCGCCCGCTGCACGGTTGCCCCACTGATGAGGGCCATGGGTCTTGAGGGCATCATCCGCGGCAAGCCGATCCGCACCACGGTGAGCGACAAGGCCGCACCTTGCCCTCTCGATCACGCTAATCGCCAATTCCATGCCCCGGCGCCGAACATGCTGTGGGTCTCCGACTTGACCTGCGTCGCGACCTGGACGGGCTCCGTCTATGTCGCCTTTGTCATCGACACCTATGCGCGAAGGATCGTCGGCTGGCGGGTGAGCCGGACGGCGCATGCCAGCTTCGTTCTGGACGCTCTGAAACAGGCTCTCCATGATCGGCGGCCCGTGCAGGGGGGCAGGCTGATCCATCACAGCGATAGAGGCCGCCCAATACGACTCTATCAGATACACCGAGCGCCTGGCGGAGGCCGGCGTTGAGCCTTCGGTAGGCAGCGTCGGCGACAGCTACGACAATGCTCTCGCCGAAACGATCAACGGCCTTTACAAGGCCGAGGTGATCCATCGACGCGGACCATGGCGCGACTTCGAAGCCGTCGAGTTCGGTAGCTCGATTGGGTCGATTGGTTCAACAATCGCCGGCTGCTGGAGGCCATCGGCAACATTCCGCCGGCCGAAGCTGAGGAACGCTACTACGCCATTCTGTATGACCCAGCCATGGCCGCGTGACTCAACGAAACGGCCTCCGGAAAACCCGGTGCGGTTCAGTTCTCGGAGGAACGACGTTGCCGCGCGGCGCTAAAGAGAGAGGAAGATTGATCTCTTTCCATATCATTTTCTTCACATATGATACCTAAATAGATCATAACGCATTGAAACTACTCGCTGGATGAGATACCTTTGCGTACCATCGCGCATTGGAATAGATCGTATAGGTTGCGTTATGGACTCTCAATCGGAAATTCTACGGGAAATCGGTGGGTTTTTCAGGCAGGCGAGGTTGGCCGCTGCGATGACGCAGGAGCAGGTCGCCGATTTGGCGGGTATATCCCGTCCCCGATATCGCGACATCGAAAAGGGAGCCGCAGCCGCGCGTGCGACGACGCTCATGAATATCGCTCGCGCGCTCGGTCTGGAAATGATGCTGGTTCCGCAAGCCATGGTGCCGGCTGTCCAGGCTCTATTGCGTCCGCATGATGATGACGATCGACCCGCCTTTGTTTCTCAACCTGACGATGACGATCATGGCTCCAGTCTTTCGCGCACCTAAGACGATCCCGTCACTGGACGTGCTCTTGAATGCAGTGAAGATCGGCACAATCGTCAGGACGCCGGGCGATTTCAATGCGTTCAACTTCGATGACGCCTACCGCGCGACGGGCGGCTTTCCGGTTCTCAGCCTGTCGTTCCGGGCAGCGACGGGAGGATTGCGGAAAGATCCAAAGCCTCTGGCAAGCGCCTTGCCCGCTTTCTTCGCGAACCTCCTGCCGGAGGAGAAATTGCGGGAGGCGATGGAAAGGCATCACGAAGGCAATGTGCGGCCAGGCAATGATTTCGATCTTTTAGCGGCACTGGGCGCCGATCTGCCGGGAGCCGTACGGGCGTTGCCCAGTGACGGCGCGATAACGGTTTCGAAGGATGGCTCAAAGGATCACCCCAAGGCACGGTTCTCGCTTGCCGGCGTGCAGATGAAGCTGTCAGTCATGAAGAACATTGGAAAAGGCGGCGGCCTTACCTTGCCGATGGACGACGAGCAGGGCCGGTACATTGCCAAGTTCCCTTCGACGGCGTTTCCGGGCGTTTCCGAGAACGAATTCGCCAACCTGGCGCTGGCAGCAGCAATCGGCATGGAGGTTCCTGAATGCGAACTGGTCGAGAAGTCCGATTTTGAGGGCGTTCCCGAAGAATTCAATACGCTGTCGGAGGGCAAGGTCCTTCTCGTCAAACGCTTCGATCGCGGCGCCGGTGGCGAGAGGATACACATCGAGGATTTCGCTCAGGTCTTCGGTGTCTACCCCTCGCGCAAATATGAGGGGGCCGCTTATCACGACATAGCCTTGGCTCTTGGCGTGGCCGTCTCGCCTACGGCGGCTCTCGATTTCGTCCGCCGCCTGGCACTGAGCGTCATCACCGGCAATGGCGACATGCACCTGAAGAATTGGTCTTTGATGTATCCCGGAAACGGCGACAAGCCGGCGCTTGCACCAATCTACGACGTCCTGTCCACTGTGCCATATATTCCCGCCGACGCCATGGCGCTGTCGCTTGGAGGAGAGCGCTCGTTCAAGGCGCTAGCAGCACCGCGATGGAAAGCATTTGCGAACCGCGCAAGGCTTCCGGAGCCGGCAGTCCTAAAGGCAGTGGTCGAGACGGTCAAACTCGTCAACGAGTACTGGTGGCATCTCCCTGAGCGCGACGTTGTCGCAGCGAAAGTGCTCGAGCGGATGGACGAACATGTGAAGGCGATGACGCCGATACTGAACTCCTGCGCCGATAAGTGAGCCGAGTCCCCTCGGGTTGCTGATATAGCGGAACTTTCGATCCGCGGCCCTATGGATGGCTGGATCGAAGGCATGCCAGCGTGGCGCAAGATTCCGCGGAGTGTCCACGATGACACGCGTTAGCAAGCACGTCAGCTCGCCGGAACAGACAGCATCCGCAATTCACCCAACAGGATCGAGCTGCTGTTCGTCCACTTCAACATAACGACGCGGTTCAAACGAATTCGGTGACTGAGGATCGCGATCCGACGCTTTGTGTCGCCATTGTCGGGTCCGCTACACGGTCTGTTGCGACGATCCTTTCTTTGGCCCTCAGGCTAAACCCCTGAAAAGCAACCATCAAATTATTCTTCGGTTCGATCAGCCAAATTGGCACGAGTCTTGAGATCCTTAGGTGCGAGGCGGCTACAGCTGCCCGACCGGCATTCATGTCGCGGCAGCCGCGATGAATGGAACGAAGGAAGGAAAGCTACATGTCAGGTTTGCGTCAGATCGCCTTTTACGGCAAGGGCGGCATCGGCAAGTCCACCACCTCCCAAAATACGCTCGCCGCCCTTGTCGACCTCGGGCAGAGAATCCTCATCGTCGGCTGCGACCCCAAAGCCGACTCCACCCGCCTGATCCTGAACGCGAAGGCGCAGGATACGGTGCTGCACCTCGCGGCAGAGGAAGGTTCGGTGGAAGACCTGGAACTCGCGGACGTGCTCAAGGTCGGGTACAAAGGCATCAAATGCGTGGAGTCGGGCGGGCCCGAGCCGGGTGTCGGCTGCGCCGGCCGCGGCGTGATCACCTCAATCAACTTCCTCGAGGAGAACGGCGCCTACGACGACGTCGACTATGTCTCCTACGACGTGCTCGGGGATGTGGTGTGTGGCGGTTTCGCGATGCCGATCCGCGAGAACAAGGCCCAGGAAATCTATATCGTCATGTCCGGCGAGATGATGGCGCTCTATGCAGCCAACAACATCGCCAAGGGTATCCTGAAATACGCCCATTCGGGCGGCGTGCGGCTCGGTGGCCTGATCTGCAACGAGCGCCAAACCGACCGCGAACTCGACCTCGCCGAGGCGCTTGCTTCCAGGCTCAATTCCAAACTTATCCACTTCGTGCCGCGCGACAACATCGTCCAGCACGCCGAGCTCAGGAAGATGTCTGTGATCCAGTATGCGCCGGACTCCAAGCAGGCCGGCGAATACAGGGCGCTGGCCGAGAAGATCCATGGGAATTCGGGCCAGGGCACCATCCCGACCCCGATCACCATGGAGGAGCTCGAGGACATGCTGCTCGACTTCGGCATCATGAAGACGGACGAGCAGATGCTTGCCGAGCTTCAGGTCAAGGAAGCGGCTAAGGCGGCCGCACAGTAGCGACTACTGCCGACATGAGGCGCCGCCTGACCTGGTGCGTCTTTCAAAGAACGGCGCCTCGTCGGTGAGGCGTCACCCTGAACCTTGAAAGGGGTCCCATGAGCCTGGAATACGAGAATGACGGTGGCCTCCATGCGAGGCTAATCGAGGAAGTGCTGTCGCAATATCCTGACAAGTCGGCGAAGCGCCGCAAAAAGCACCTCAGCGTCGCAAAAAGCGGCGACGAGGCTGGCGAGGAAAGCGAGGTCCTTTCCGAATGCGAGGTCAAATCGAACATCAAGTCCATCCCCGGCGTGATGACAATTCGCGGCTGCGCCTATGCCGGCTCGAAAGGCGTGGTGTGGGGTCCAGTCAAGGATATGGTCCATATCTCGCACGGCCCGGTAGGCTGCGGGCAATATTCCTGGTCTCAACGCCGCAACTACTACCTCGGCACGACCGGCATCGACACGTTCGTCACCATGCAGTTCACCTCCGATTTCCAGGAGAAGGACATTGTTTTCGGCGGCGACAAGAAGCTCGAACGGATCATCGACGAGATCGAGGAACTGTTTCCGCTGAACAAGGGCATGACTGTGCAATCCGAATGCCCGATTGGCCTGATTGGCGACGACACCGAAGCTGTATCCCGCAACAAGGCCAAGCAGCACGGAAAGACAATCGTGCCGGTGCGCTGCGAGGGCTTCCGCGGCGTCTCGCAATCCCTCGGCCACCACATCGCCAACGACGCGATCCGCGACTGGGTGTTCGAGAAGAAGGACCTCGAGTTCGAGGCCGGCCCGTACGATGTCAATGTGGTCGGGGACTATAATATCGGCGGCGACGCCTGGGCTTCGCGCATCCTGCTCGAGGAGATGGGTCTGCGCGTGGTCGGCAACTGGTCGGGCGACGCTACGCTGGCCGAAATAGAGCGAGCGCCAAAGGCGAAACTCAATCTCATCCATTGCTACAGGTCGATGAACTACATCTGCCGGCACATGGAGGAAAAGTATGGCATCGCCTGGATGGAGTACAATTTCTTCGGCCCCTCCCAGACCGAAGCCTCTCTGCGCAAGATAGCCAAGCACTTCGGGCCGGAAATCGAGGCCAAGGCCGAGGCGGTCATAGCCAAATACCGGCCGCTGGTCGAGGCGGTCATAGCCAAGTACCGGCCGCGCCTCGAAGGCAGGACGGTGATGCTTTATGTCGGCGGGCTGCGCCCCCGTCACGTCGTCACGGCATATGAGGACCTGGGTATGGTGATCGTCGGCACTGGCTACGAATTTGGCCATAACGACGACTATCAGCGTACCGGCCACTACGTGAAGAAGGGCACTCTGATCTACGACGACGTGACTGGTTACGAGCTGGAGAAGTTCATCGAGGGGATCCGTCCTGATCTCGTTGGCTCCGGCATCAAAGAAAAGTACCCGGTCCAGAAGATGGGCATACCGTTCCGTCAAATGCATTCCTGGGATTATTCCGGCCCGTATCACGGCTACGACGGGTTCGCCATCTTCGCGCGCGATATGGATCTGGCCATCAACAACCCGGTCTGGAACCTCTACGACGCCCCCTGGAAGAAAAAAGCCGAGCCGTCGGCGGCGATCGCAGCCGAATGAAACCCTGGCCTCCCGGAAGCCGGGAGGCCATGAACGCCTGTGGCCGCTTGTCCGCGGGAGACCTGAAACTTTCGACGTCCCTGTGCCGCCGTATGGCGGACCAGATGCAAAGAGGTAACCGCCCATGCCGCAGTCGGCTGAAAAAGTTCTCGACCACGCGCCCCTGTTCGGCGAGCCGGAATACAGGCAGATGCTCGCGGAGAAGAGGCTGAATTTCGAATGTCCTCACCCGGACCAGGTCGTTACCGACCAAGGCGAATTCACCAAGACGTGGGAATACCGCGAAAAGAACCTTGCTCGCCAAGCCCTTGTCGTGAACCCCGCCAAGGCCTGCCAGCCGCTCGGCGCGGTGTTCGCGGCCGCAGGCTTCGAGCGAACCATGTCCTTCGTCCATGGCAGCCAGGGCTGCGTGGCCTATTACCGCTCGCACCTGTCGCGCCATTTCAAGGAGCCTGCTTCGGCGGTTTCCTCCTCGATGACCGAGGACGCGGCAGTGTTCGGCGGCCTGAAGAACCTGGTCGATGGGCTCGCCAACACGTACCAACTCTACGACCCGAAGATGATCGCCGTCTCGACCACTTGTATGGCAGAGGTCATTGGCGACGATCTGCACAGCTTCATCGAGAACGCCAAGGACGAAGGCTCGGTCCCGCGCGACTTCGACGTGCCTTTCGCCCACACTCCGGCCTTCGTCGGCAGCCATGTCGACGGCTATGACGTTACGGTCAAGGGCATTTTGGAGCATTTCTGGAAAGGGGAGGAGCGAACGGAAGCCGAGGGGACCATCAACGTCATTCCGGGCTTCGACGGATTCTGTGTTGGCAACAACCGGGAACTCAAGCGCCTGCTCGACCTGATAGGCGTATCCTACACCTTCATCCAAGACGCCTCTGACCAGTTCGACACGCCGTCCGACGGCGAATACCGCATGTATGACGGCGGCACGAAGATCGAAGACGTGAGGAAGGCACTCAACGCCGAGGCGACGCTGTCGCTGCAGCATTACAACACCCGAAAAACCCTAGAGTATTGCGAGGGGGTGGGGCAGGCGACGGCCTCGTTCCATTACCCGCTCGGTGTAAAGGCGACTGACGACTTCCTGATGGAGGTTTCCGCGATTTCCGGCAAGCAAATCCCGGAGGTAATCCGCCTCGAGCGCGGCCGACTTGTCGACGCCATGGCGGACAGCCAATCCTGGCTGCACGGTAAGAAATATGCCATTTACGGCGATCCGGACTTTGTCTACGCCATGGCCCGCTTCATCATGGAGACGGGCGGCGAGCCGACCCATTGCCTCGCCACCAACGGAACGTCGGCATGGGAAGCGGAGTTGAAGGAACTGCTTGCATCATCGCCCTTCGGCAAGGATGCTCAAGTCTGGGCGGGCAAGGACCTCTGGGCGATGCGCTCGCTGCTCTTCACCGAGCCGGTGGACCTGCTGATCGGCAACTCCTATGGCAAGTATCTGGAGCGCGACACCGGCACGCCGCTGATCCGGCTGACGTTTCCGATCTTCGATCGCCACCATCACCATCGGTTTGCGCTGATGGGCTACCAAGGCGGGTTGCGCGTGCTGACGACGATCCTCGACAAGATCTTCGACAAGCTCGATCGCGAGACAAGCGAGACGGGCGTGACGGACTATTCGTATGACCTCACCCGCTAAGCTTGACGGTCGGCTTTGGCCGGTCGTCTTCCCGAGGGACTTTGGAGACCGACGCAATGTCCTTGCTCAGAGCCAAAATCCAGGATGTCTTCAACGAGCCTGGCTGCGAAAAGAACCGCGGCAAGGATGCCAAGGCGCGCAAGGAGGGCTGTTCGAAGCCACTGATCCCCGGGGCGGCGGCCGGCGGCTGTGCCTTCGATGGCGCCAAGATCGTGCTGCAGCCGATCACAGACGTCGCACACCTGGTCCATGGGCCGCTCGCCTGCGAGGGCAATTCCTGGGACAACCGCGGTGCGGCTTCGTCCGGGCCAACGCTGTGGCGCACGAGCTTCACGACCGACCTCACCGAACTCGATGTTGTCATGGGGCAGGGCGAGCGGAAGCTCTTCAAAGCGATCCGCGAGATCAAGGAAGCGTATGGGCCGCCGGCGATCTTCGTCTATCCGACCTGCGTGACGGCGCTGATCGGCGACGACATCGACGCCGTCTGCAAGCGCGCGGCGGAAAAGTTCGGCTTGGCCGTTGTACCGGTCAATGCGCCGGGCTTCGTCGGCTCCAAGAATCTCGGCAACAAGCTTGCCGGCGAGGCGTTGCTCGAGCATGTCATCGGCACGGTCGAGCCCGACGATGCCGGCCCTTACGACATCAACATTCTTGGCGAATTCAACCTCTCGGGCGAATTCTGGCTGGTGAAGCCGCTGCTGGATCGGCTCGGGATCCGGGTGCGCGCCTGCATTCCGGGTGACGCCCGTTACGTCGATGTTGCCGGCGCGCACCGCGCCCGGGCGGCTATGATGGTGTGCTCGACCGCGCTCATCAATCTGGCACGCAAGATGGACGAGCGCTGGGACATCCCGTTTTTCGAGGGCTCCTTCTACGGGATCACCGACACCTCGGAAGCGCTCCGACAGATCTCTGAGCTGCTGGTGAAGCAGGGTGCCGATCCGGAGATCCTCGGCCGCACCGAGGTATTGATTGCAGAGGAAGAGGCGATCGCCTGGAAGAACCTAGCGGCCTACCGGCCGAGGCTCGAAGGCAAGCGCGTGCTGCTCAACACCGGCGGCGTGAAGTCCTGGTCGGTCGTCCATGCGCTGATGGAGATCGGGATCGAGATCGTCGGCACCTCTGTCAAGAAGTCGACCGTCGAAGACAAAGAGCGGATCAAGCAGATCCTCAAGGACGACAACCATATATTCGAGCAGATGGCAGCGCGCGAGCTTTACGCCATGCTCTCCGAACACAAGGCCGATATCCTGCTATCAGGCGGGCGCACGCAATTCGTCGCTCTGAAGGCCAAGACGCCCTGGCTCGATATCAACCAGGAGCGCCAACATCCTTACGCCGGCTATGACGGCATGGTGGAACTCGTACGCCAGATCGACCTGGCCATTCATAACCCCATCTGGTGCCAGGTACGCGAGCCGGCACCATGGGATTGCCAGCCTGCGGTGAGGGAGGAACTGCCGCGCACGAAAAGCGAGACCGTGACCTTGCATGCTGTCCAGGAATTCTCCGGCACGACGGCCGCTGATTTCGGCGAGTGTTGAGGAAGCCAATGGGCCGCATCCTTCCCCAGACCAAAGCGGCGGCGGTCAATCCGCTGAAGTTATCGCAGCCATTGGGTGCCGCCTTGGCCTTTCTTGGCGTCGACGGCGCGATGCCCTTGTTCCACGGCAGCCAGGGTTGCACCAGCTTCGCGCTCGTGCTCTTCGTGCGACATTTCAAGGAAGCCATTCCCTTGCAGACAACCGCGATGGACGAGGTGGCAACGATCCTCGGCGGGGCAGACCATCTGGAAGAGGCGATCCTCAACCTCAAGGCCCGCACAAAGCCAACGCTGATCGGGGTTTGCACGACCGCGTTGGTGGAAACCCGGGGCGAAGACTGCGCAGGAGATATCGCCAATATCAGGCTGAAGCGGACCAAAGAACTCGCGGGTACGGAGGTGGTGCTGGCCAACACGCCAGATTTCGATGGTGCGATCGAAGAGGGCTGGGCCAAAGCTGTCACCGCGATGATCGAAGGGATTACACGGCCCGGCGAGCAAGCGCGGCAGTCGAAGAAAATCGTGATCCTGCCTGGCTGGAACCTCACTGTGGCTGACACCGAGCATTTACGTGAGATGGTTGAAAGCTTTGGACTGAAGCCGGTGATTCTGCCGGACATCTCCGGCTCGCTCGACGGTACGGTGCCCGACCGCTGGGTCACGACCACCAATGGCGGCACCAGCGTCGAGGATATCCGCGAGCTAGGCACGGCCGAGCAATGTATCGTCATCGGTGAGCATATGCGCCGCCCGGCCGAGCTGCTGCAGAGGTTGACCGGCGTGCCTTACGTGCTGTTCCGGTCGCTGACCGGATTGAGGGACGCCGACCGGTTCGTTTCGCTGCTGTCCGCAGTTTCGGGCGAGGCGGCGCCGGCTGAGGTGCGCCGTCGGCGGGCGCAGTTGCAGGACGCGTTGCTCGACGGACATTTCCACTTTGGAGGCAAGAAAATTGCGATCGCTGCTGAACCAGACCAACTCTACCAACTCGCGAGCTTCTTCATCGGCATGGGCTCCGAAATCGCGGCGGCGGTCACAACGGCCGCTATGTCGAAAATTCTGGAGGAAGTGCCGGCGCAGTCGGTTCAAATCGGCGATCTCGGCGATTTGGAAGCGCTTGGCGCCGGCGCTGATCTTCTCGTTACTCATTCCCACGGCCGCCAGGCGGCGCAGCGCCTCGGCATTCCGCTCATGCGGGTCGGCTTCCCGATCTTCGACCGGCTCGGGGCCCAGCACAAGCTCACCGTCCTCTACCAGGGGACCCGCGACCTGATCTTCGAGGTTGCCAACATTTTCGAAGCCAACGGGCGAGCGCCGACGCCTGAGGCGCTTGATCCACTCCGTAAGCGAGAAATGCCAGATGAGCTCCGTCCGTCGCCTCTCGCTCGTCACTGACGAGGTTCACGTACCGACGCCGGAACGCCAAGCGGGCGCATTGCGCGTGGCGATCGCCACGCAGGACATGAAGAACCTCAACGCCCATTTCGGATCGGCCAGGCGCTTTGCTGTCTACGACGTTATGCGCGAGGAGTGGAATCTCGTGGAAGCCGTGGCCTTTGACGACGTTTCCGACGAGAGCGGGAAGCACCGAACCGAGGGCGATGACCGCATCACCCCGAAGGTGGAGGCGCTAAAGGGCTGCCATTTGCTGTTTTGTCTGGCGATCGGCGGACCTTCGGCAGCCAAACTTGTTTCCGCAAAGATCCATCCGATCAAAGTGCCGCAGCCCCAGACCATCCAAGAGGTGTTGTTGCGCACGCAGATGATGCTCAGGACGTGTCCTCCCCCTTGGCTGCGCAAGGTGCTGGCGCAGGCAGGTGTCGCTGAACAGAAACCCTCCTTCGAGGACGAAAGCTGAAATGAGGAGTGGGCCAAATGTTTGAAGCCGCTGTTGACGCTGCCGCCACCGAGGACGAGGCGGCCCTTGCCACCCCGTTCGTCAAATGCCTCGTGCGGCTGATCCGTGCCAATGATTCCCACGGGTCATGGGAAGGCAAGTCGGACGCCGAGCTGCTGGGCGACTTCATCATCACCAGGGAACAGCGCCGTGCAATTCCAATCATCGGCGATCCCGATCCGGACGTGCTGTGGAGGCTCGATAAGTTCTACACCGCCGTCGGGCTTGCGATTGAGGAACGCTCCGGCCTGATGGCATCGCCGATGATGGAGATAAGCCACGAGGGCTTCGGGCGCGTGCTCTTCACGGCCGGGCGACTGGTCGTTCTGTCCAAGACCCTGCGCGACGTCCATCGGTTCGGCTTCGAGACGTTCTGGAAACTCGCTGCGGCCGGTACCCAACTGGCCGGCGATGCCACCGCAGCCATTGAGGCTTATCCCGAGGTGGCGCGGGCGTGATGGAGCCGATTTTCGATCAAGGGGATCATGTCAGGCTCGAGGACATGCGATCGCCACCCCTCTCAGTCGAGGCGGTCGAGGCCGATTTGGTTCCTGGGGTAGCGCTGATGAAGCCACTGGTCCTGATCTGTTCGCAAGATGCGGAGTTGTATCTGTACTACAGCCACATTCTGGGGGTGGATGGCTTCAGGATCGAACTGGCCAGAAGCGTGGAAGAAGCGCTGGCATTAGCCAGTGTACGGGAGCCGCAGGCCGTGGTGCTGGACTGCCAGCCGGCAAGCTCGACAGGGTCCACCATCTGTGCCCACCTCAAGGCGGAGTTCCGGAACAGAGGCCTACTGGTTATTGCGCTGATCGCGCCCGGCGCCGAAAACCAGCACCTCGATCTCTTGAAGGCAGGTATTGACGAGAGTTTTCTGCGGCCCTTCGCGCCGGCGATGCTGCTCGACTGTCTACGCACGAAGCTGGCGCTGCCAAAGCCGGGTTCAAACGGGATCGAAAACGGCAGCTGGCTCCGCTGTGGCAGGCTAGAGATGAATGTCGATGCCCGCCGAGTTCATGGTAACGGCCACGACATCCACCTTGGACCGATCCAGTTCAAGCTGCTGCGGCATTTGCTCGAGACTCCCGGCATGGTGTTCACCCGAGTCGAGTTAAAGAACGCAGCTTGGGGGGAAAAGATCCATGTCGGTGAACGCACTGTCGATGTCCATATCAGCCGGATCAGAAAGGAGCTGGAGAGGACGTCGGCCGGGAGCGTCATTCGAACCGTCAGGTCCGACGGCTACTCGCTGGAGGAGGCGGACGTTGAGCCTGAAGCTGACGGTGAATAGGCATCGGTGCGCTGCCACTCGCTCGAGTGGCCGGACGGCTGAACAGAGAACTGATGTAGTGCCACCCCCATCTCCGTCTTGCCGAGGGCAAGTCTTGCGGCTTCGAAACGCGCCTACAGATACGACATACTTAGAAAGAAGCAGTCAGATGGCCTTCAAAAGCGTACTCAGTGTGACGGGAGTTGACCACTCCGATCAGGATGTCAGGACAGCTGCCAGCTTGTGTGCCGAAGTCGGCGCGTATCTTTCCGTACTGGTGATGTCGCCTCTGCCGCTCGTGATGCTCGCCTCGGCCGCTGGGCGGTGGCATCCCCGAGTGGCCTGGACACGCGCACGCCATTGCCGCACTGGAACAACGGCACAGACACGAGATTTCACAGGACACGGGCAGTTCGGAAAAAAGATCCAGGGAAATTCACAAACTGCTGAAAGCCAACGTGGCGGTGCTATGATGTCGATATTGCGAACTGCGATCAGGCCAGCGGTGCGACAGCGGGCGCTCTGCAACGATCTGACAATCGTCGGCCGCGCATTTCTCAACGACATTAACTCTTGTTATCAACGGCAGCCCTGTTCGACACCGGAAAGCCGGTGCTTGTCGTGCCGGCGGGCGCTGAGGCGACTCTGTCTCCACGGCGCGTGCTGGTCGGCTCGGATTCGCGAGTCGAGGCGTCCCGTCCGATTCGGGAAGCGCTGCATCTGCTAGCCGGTGCTGAGGAAGTTCGTGTCGCCCTAGTGGATCCGGAGGCGACCTGCACCGGAAATGGAACCGAGCCGGGAGCTGATATCGCTGCCTATCTCACACGTCACGGTGCTCGGGTGTCGGTTGACCTGCTGGCGAGCGCCGGAAAATCGGCAGCCACGGTGCTCGCGCAGCACGCAGTCGACGTCTGCCGACATGATAGTCACGGCGCTTATGGCAATCGCCGGCTGCGTGAGCGGCTCTTCGGCGGTGTCGCGAGATGGATAGTTGGCAAGCCGCCATTACCGCTGTTTTTGGCTCTCTGACTGGTTCTGAGGCGGCACCGTTGCTTTTCGTGCTACTCACCTGGCCTGATGCGAAGTCGGAAAAGGTGGCGGGAACGCGCAGGTTTCGGGAAGCTCACGAGCAACTTCCAGACGCCATCGCGAAGAACATTCCCGGACGCCTCTACGCGCTCGGTGTCTGCTCGCCTAGACAAGCCGTAGCGCACAAACAAACGGTCGGGCAGAAGCCCAGGCGTCCTCATGCGCTCAAAACACCGATACTTAAGCCGCGTCAGGTCGAGAAAAAGAGCCGTTTCAGCGCGGCAGGCCGCGTTCGTACCGTAGACTCAACGTATCGTTCACGATTTCCTTCACCACTGGCCGGGAACGGAACAAGGCAACGACCGTGCGGCGTTCAAGGCACCGACCTTCGAGTCCGACGGTCGAGCTCTTGCCGGCCGTCGGCGCGCGAACGGTGGCATCAATCACGTGTCATCGCCCTGGGATGGTAGCCGGGTCAGCGGCGAGGGCGGCCGCATCTTCAGCGTTTTAGTCTGCCCGGCCCACCGCGTGGCGACGGAGCGGCCTTGAGGCTGGTCAAATTCCGACAACGCTCACATTCGCACCAGGGCAGAGGCGATGCTCGGAGGGAGCGATCCCTGCAATTGCAATGGCGTTCCGCTGAGCGACCGGAACGGCAAGAAGCTCAAGCAAGGCTTGAGGCAGACGATGATGACTGGCTGGCGCTAGCCAACGCGGTCATGATGTCCATCTGTTCGTCCCTATATGTCGAGACGTCCGTGGCCACGCTTCTGTGCCGACGTGAAGCGGGTGATGCGTGTCCAAGACCTGACAATGGCAGGAAACATGTCGCGACTAATACAACCGGCTATCTGAGCCCCCGGAAGCTTTTAGGTATAATCAGCATTACTGCACGCCGAGCGCGTTGGCACGGCCTTTGCGAATTGAGTTTCAGCAACACTGAGTGAAGGCTGAATGCACGCAGATGCGCAAGACGAGCGATGCTCTCCTTTCGTTGAACCCTCGTGCCACGTCTCAAAGGGGAACAAGCTTGCCCATAAAATCACGCAACCTTTGGCAACAGCTTTGGAGGGCAAGATGATGTTGCGGATGGGGTCACCGGCTCCTTCGATCAAAGTGGAGGACTGGCTGCGTGACGGGCTCCTTGCGGACTTCCAGCCCGGCAAAGTCTATATCGTCGAATTTTGGGCAACTTGGTGCGAACTTTGTGCGGCGGAGATGCTCGAGCTGAAGCAGCTACAGGAGAAATACCAGGACAGCGGACTTGAGGTCGTCGGGATCGCGGCTGATGAAGACGCTCCAACGGGGGTCGAGGCCCGGACCAAGTTGGACGTGTGGTCAAAGAGCAGCATCTGCCGGATTTGCTGCAGGCCCTCGCCAAGTACAGGGGTGCGAAGGCTTGTTGCGGCGCTCTCTTTGCGGCTGCGCAAAACAATTTCCCGAAGGTGCCAAAGCGCGGTCGGCCGAGGAGGAAAGATAAAAAACGGTAATTGGTCGAAATGGCACTGGCCAATTTGTCCATTTCCCTGGCGTGACCGCGGCAAGGAGGGTCCATGCAGCACTTCGTCGATCGTCTGCAGCAGGATCGAGCTCAAATCTTCATGGCTCCGGTCGCATTGCGGCGGAAGTGATGTTCAACGCGAATTCGCGTGGAAGACGTCTCAGTCGTGGACGTGTTCAAGGTCGGCCCGAAGCACATCAATTGCGGGGAATCGGCCGCCTAGAGCCGGGCGTCGGCTGCGCAAGTGTCCCGAAGTACGCGTCCAAAAGCAGCGCCGTGCGATCTCATCGGAGGTCCCGATCCGGACGTGCTCTGGACGCTCGACATGTTTTACACCGCCGAGGAGCTTGCCATCGAGGAGCGCTCCGGCCTGATGACACCGCCAATGATTGAGATGAAACCTGTGAAGGCGTCGGGCGCGTGCTTTTCACGGCCGGGCGTTTGGTCGTTCTGTCGAGACGTTCATCGGTTCGGCTTCGAGACCTTCAGAAGCTAGCGCAGGCCGGTACGGAACTGGTCGACGATGCGACTGCAGCCATCGAAGCCTATCCCGACGTGGCACGGGCGTGAAGAAACCGATTTCGAGGAAGGATCTATGTCAAAGCTAGATGAGATGGGAAGAAATTCCGCAGGCTTCAGCTGCGCGCGGCAGTTGCCAAGATGAAATTGCGCGACCTTGCAGAATTGCCGGGAAAATGGACGGACATGGAGGAAGTTGCCGACGAAACATTGGCCGTTTTTGCCGAGTTGGATGGTGCCAAGAGAAAGCTCGCTGCAATGAAGAAGTTACGATGACGAGCACATTCACCACCCGCGACGGCTCCGGATGGATGCCGGAATATCTCACCGCTATAGACGGCAGGACCTGCATCGGCTGCGGCCGCTGTTTCAAAGTCTGCTCGCGCGAGGTCATGCAGCTTTACGGCGTCGATGACGCGGGTGAAATCCTCGGCGCCTGCGACGGTGAGGACGATTTCGATGGCGAGCTCAATCGCATGATCATGGTCGTCAACCATGCCGGCCGCTGCATCGGCTGCGGAGCCTGCGGCCGCGTCTGCCCGAAGAAATGCCAGACCCATGTTGCGGCCGACCAGCTCGCAGCCTGATCTGAGGAGACAAACAAGGAGAACGGCGTTGCCCTTTAGAATATTTTGTCGCGCCCTTGGGCTGGTCCTGTGCAGCACCGCTCTGACCGTCTACTTCGCTTCTCATTCCATCGGCACAGTAGTCGTCACGACGCTGGCTTGTTCCTTGCTCTTTCAGCTGGCGTATTTCGCAAGTGTGCTCTTTCTGATCTGGCGGTCTGACTGGGCCAGCCGAGCTGGCCAAAGGGCTGAGTATCTCGACAGTAGCAAGGAAGCTGGACCCGCGCCGCCACACCTTGATGAGGTGACGAATGAATCCTCAGATTTGCTCCAGCGCGATCAAATGCTGGCCATATCACTGCTGCTGCCTTGAGGCGCCGTGAGAAGGTCAGAGGTCGGTGATTAGGTCCAAACGCTCCATAGCGTGGAAGCAATAGCCAGAGCCTTTCATTATTGGCGGCGATCTCACAATATTGGTTTCCCTTCCCTCAGCATGTCCCGGCGCCGGGAGAAACAGTAAATCGAGGGACTCTTTTTGCGTTCACAATGATACCCAAAGCAGTTGCTTCGGCAACTTCCTCAAACATATTAATCATGCTGAATGCAGTGCCCACAAGTGAGACATCGATATGCTGGCCTGCCCCTGTCTTTTCGCGATGGCAAAGAGCGGCGGATGTGGATCCAAACGCGTTAACGCCAGTAAACTGGTGGAGTATCGAAATATCGACTCTGGTAGGGAGGCCATCAGGTTGACCGGTCATTTCCATCAAACCGGTGTATGCTTACGCAGGACCCGTCTGCCCGTACGCAGAGATAGAGCAATAAACAACGCTGAGTTTGACTTCAGCTACGGATTCATAGTCCAAACCGAATCTCTGCGTAACTCGGGCGTCAATGCCTGAAGGACGACATCGGCATGGCCGCCAACTTTTTGATGACCGCGAGTCCATCCGGGTCGGCCAGTGCTATCGAACTCGCGGGATCTCCAGGTTCTTGTATCGTCGCCAAATATCGGTCTTTCAATTTTGATTACCTCTGCACCGTAGCCAGAAAGCAAAGCACCCGCTCCCGGTCCGGCTACATTGTTTTTGAAATCCAATAACTTCATCCCTTCAAATACCCTTTAGCTCATGCTTGTAAAAGCTCATGCGTATAAACACTCCTTAGTAGAGTTGGGCGAGCGCCGTTCGCCTGCCGATCTTTCATCAGTCTCTTGATGAAGGGCTGTGAGCAATATGTACCTTTATGGGAGTTTGTCTGACTACCGACGATCCGTTATGCAGGCTCCCTTTAGCCGGGCATATTCACCAAATCCTCCTTCGAGGGCGGTTCTGGTCGGGTTTCGATGCCCCGTAGCACCTCTGTCCGGGGGTCTGAGCGCGATCTGGCGGTGGTTGCAGGGGTGGTCGCCCTTAGGTGTGTTTTCAGCAAGGTTCCGGAGGCGGGCCGGCCTCCCTTGCGCATAACAGTAGGCCGCTCCAGGGTTGACTAATCTTCTTATGCCCCCTGCCAGCATAACGAGTAGTTGAATGTCATAACTCAACAGCGGTGGCGCTGTTCCGCAATTCGGACTTACTGTCGGGCGTCAGCAACACGGGGCTAATTTTATGCCAATGACGCCATTCGGCACTCGCAAGATCATAATCACCTGCGCGGTCACGGGTGGATCAAAATACAATCGCGATCACCCAAATTTTCCGATTACCCCCAAGGAAATCGCCGACTCAGCCATTGAAGCCGCACGCGCTGGCGCAGCGATAGTCCATGTTCATGTGCGCGATCCCGCGACCGGCGCCGCCTCTTACGATATTGATCTATTCAAGGAGGTTTCTGATAGGATCCGCCAGTCGGCAGACGATGTCATTTTAAACCTGACCTGCGGCGGAAATGCCCGGTTTGTGCCCGACCCTGAAGATGAATCGCGCGCGGCAGTTGGAACAACGGTGGCGCCACCCGAAATTCGATATGCGCATATTGAAGAGTGTCGGCCGGACATTGCGAGTCTCGATGTTACGACATCAAATCAGGGCGATGGCGGCGATGAGTACGTTTACCTAAATACGCCGCGGACGCTACGGGCGATGGCGAAGCGCTTCAAGGAGCTCTGCGTTAAGCCAGAAATTGAGGTATTTGAGGCTGGCGATATCGGCTTTGCGCACCAGTTGATCGCTGAAGGCTTAATCACCGAAGACCCGATATTTCAGTTTGTCCTAGGCGTGAAGTGGAATGCACCGGCGACGCCCGACACAGTTGCTTACATGAAAGGCTTATTGCCGGAGCAGGCTCATTGGGGTGCGCTCGGGACGGGGCGCAACCAGTACCCGATCGCAGCGCAGTCAGTCTTGCTTGGGGGTAACATTCGCGTCGGTCTTGAAGATAATCTATATCTACGACGAGGCGTTTTCGCCACTAACGGGCAGCTTGTGGAGCGAGCTCGGCAGCTAATCAATATTCTGGGGCATGAGCCTGCGACACCTAAAGAAGCGCGAGATATCCTTGGGCTGCGTGCCAAGTGGCCGACCGCTGCTAGGCCGGTGACAGACTTCAGAGTAACGAAGGTGAACTGATGTGGTGAATGCCCCCTCGGCTCGCGTCGCTAGTATGGCTGTTTCGCGTCATGGTGGCGCTTAGGGAGGAAGGCAGAACTCAGGTGCGTATCCTTGCTAGCGACCATCGTGCTTTCGATCGGGGCGGACGACAGGCGCAGCGCGCAGCCGTGCCCGACCACTCGCAGTTGTTTCACGGCCCCTAGGGTGATTTCGATATGAAGCCGTCTACCGATGAACCGTGCTGCCTTCGCCGCGCCAGCATTCGGTTCATCGAACGGCATAAAGTTTCAACCGGGGGAATAACACTTGTTACTCGCCTCATCTCTTAAGCGCTTAACTGTTCTCCACGTGTATTCAGGTGAATATCCGCGCCTGAAAACGATGAACGTAGATGATGTGACTGGACGAAGCGCTTTTTTCAACGTGTCTTGCCAAAACAAGGAACTGATATGAGCAAGATCTATTTGAACGCTGGTTCGGCAGTGGAGGATCTGTTATTCGATGGAATGTTCATTGCCGCGGGCGGTTTCGGCCTCTGCGGTATTCCGGAACTGTTGATCGATGCCATCCGCGAGACTGGCACCAAAGAGCTGACGATCGCCTCGAACAATTGCGGCATCGATGACTTCGGTCTCGGCGTGCTACTGAAGACGAAGCAGATCAAGAAGATGATCTCGTCCTACGTCGGCGAGAACGCTGAATTCATGCGACAATACCTAAGCGGCGAGTTGGAGCTGGAGTTCAACCCACAGGGGACGCTGGCCGAGCGCATGCGCGCCGGCGGTGCTGGCATCGCCGGCTTCTATACCAAGACGGGCGTAGGCACTGTGGTCGCTGAAGGCAAGGAGCACAAGAGCTTCAACGGCGAGACCTATGTGCTTGAAAGGGGCATCGTCGCAGACCTATCGATCGTCAAAGCCTGGAAAGCGGACACGTCAGGCAATCTCGTTTTCCGCAAAACAGCGCGGAACTTCAACCCGCCCGCGGCCACTTGCGGCAAGATCTGCGTGGCAGAGGTGGAAGAGATCGTTCAGATCGGCAGCCTCGAGCCCGATCAAATCCACCTGCCGGGGATCTACGTCGATCGCCTAATCCAAGGCAAACACGAGAAACGCATTGAGCAGCGCACCACGCGCGCGGCGGCTTGAAGGACGGAGAGACAAATGGCTTGGGACAGGAACCAGATGGCGGCGCGCGGCGCGCGCGAGCTTGAAGACGGCACATACGTCAATCTTGGCATCGGCATTCCCACACTTGTCGCCAACCATATTCCCGAGGGCGTGCATGTGACGCTGCAGTCGGAGAACGGACTGCTCGGCATCGGTCCCTTCCCGACCGAGGACGAGATCGACGCTGACCTCATCAATGCCGGCAAGCAGACGGTGACGGCGCTGCCGCATTCGGCCTTCTTCGACTCCGCGCAAAGCTTTGCCATGATCCGCGGCGGCAAGATCGCGATGGCGATCCTTGGCGCCATGGAAGTATCGGAGAACGGCGATCTCGCCAACTGGATGATCCCCGGCAAGCTGGTCAAGGGCATGGGCGGCGCCATGGACCTCGTTGCCGGCGTGAAGCGGGTGGTGGTCGTCATGGATCACACCAACAAAGCCGGGGAATCGAAGGTGCTGAAGGCCTGTACGCTGCCGCTCACTGGCCAGGGTGTCGTCGACCGTATCATCACCAATCTTGGCGTGCTCGATGTCGTGGAAGGCGGATTGAAGCTGGTGGAGCTTGCCGACGGCGTCACTGACGACGAGTTCCGCAGCGCCACCGAAGCAGCGATCGTCAACTGACCAGGGGGCACTCCGGCGGGCATGCCCAACCTCTGCGATTTGAACCAGCGAAGGAACGATCATGACCAGCACTTCATCCATCGTCGTTGCCAGCGCCGCACGCACGGCTGTCGGCTCTTTCAACGGCGCCTTCGCCGCCACCCCGGCGCATGAACTTGGCGCCGTCGTCATCAGGGAGCTTTTGGCGCGCGCCGGCGTCGAGCCGGGCGAAGTCGACGAGGTCATTCTCGGCCAGGTGCTGACCGCCGCGCAGGGCCAGAACCCCGCCCGCCAGGCGTCGATCAATGCCGGCCTGCCCAAGGAGACGACCGCCTGGGGCCTCAACCAGGTTTGCGGCTCTGGCCTGCGCGCCATAGCGCTCGGCATGCAGCAGATCGCTGCTGGCGACGCCACTGTGATCATCGCCGGCGGCCAGGAATCGATGTCGCTGTCGCCTCACGCCGAGCACCTGCGCGCCGGCGTCAAGATGGGCGACTACAAGATGATCGATACCATGATCAAGGATGGGTTGTGGGACGCCTTCAACGGCTACCACATGGGCAACACCGCCGAGAACGTCGCCCGCCAGTTCCAGATCACCCGCGACGACCAGGACCAGTTTGCGCTTGCCTCGCAAAACAAGGCCGAGGCCGCGCAGAAGGCCGGCAAGTTCAAGGACGAGATCGTCGCCTTCACCATCAAGGCCAGGAAAGGCGACACTGTCGTCGACCAGGACGAGTACATCCGCCACGGCGCCACCATCGACGCCATGTCCAAGCTGAAGCCGGCTTTCGACAAGGACGGCACCGTGACCGCCGCCAACGCGTCGGGCATCAATGACGGCGCCGCCGGCGCGCTGCTGATGAGCGAGGCCGAAGCCACAAGGCGCGGCATCACCCCGCTGGTGCGCATCGCATCCTGGGCGACGGCAGGCGTCGATCCGGCGATCATGGGCACCGGACCTATTCCCGCCTCGAAGCGGGCGCTCGAGAAGGCCGGCTGGTCGGTCAAGGACCTCGACCTTGTCGAGGCCAATGAAGCCTTCGCCGCGCAGGCCTGCGCCGTCAACAAGGGCATGGGCTGGGATAC
>NZ_JAMYPC010000023.1:0-93985 GCF_040320155.1 Mesorhizobium sp. M0771
CGGCCCAGCCGTCATCAACAAGCGATTCGTGTGTCATCGCAGCGTAGAATCACACCCGATTCCGCAGGGCAATACCTATCTTAGCGCCTATGCCCTCGAGGGGAGGGTCGGCGAGTAGTCGAAGCGAAGCGGAGACTGCGAGACGGGGTGGGGTCGGCGAGGCTGCACCGACCCCACCCCGCGTCACCAGTGCCGCCTTGCGGCACTTGCTCCGCGACCCTCCCCTCGAGGGGGAGGGTAATCACCCCTGCGAAGGCTTGAACCTCGCCACCAACGTGTGGCTCTCCGCGGCGTAGGTGAACCTCACCTGCGTCACCGGGTGCTCGGCGCTCCAGGTCCGGCGCTCGACCACCAGACAGGGCGTGCCGGTTGCGATGTCGAGCGCTTCGGCAATATGTCTGTCGGCCGCTACCGCGCGGATGCGGTGCTCGGCCTCGCTCCATGGCACGCGGCCGATCAGCCAGGGGCTGGGCGCGATGTCGAGAAACTCTTCCTCGGCGGCTTCCGCGACGGCGGCGAGATTGATCAGCCGCTGTTCGTGCGCGAATGGCCGCTTGCCGGCAAAATGCCGGCATTCCAGCGCCAGCACTTGTCCGGCGGCGCTCAATTCCAGCAAGCCACGGTCCTCGGCGCCGCTGCGCCTTTTCTGCCGCGCCAAGCGCTCGTAGCGATAGGCCAGGCCAAGCGCCTCGACCTCGATCCTGATGTCGTGGATTTCCAGCACCGCGGCCTGCGATTGCGGCTGGCGCACGAAACTGCCCGAACGGCGGCGGCGCTCGATCAGCCCGGCCTTGGCCAGTTGCGACAGCGCCTTGTTCACCGTCATGCGCGAGCAATGATACTGCGCCGTCAGCTCGTGCTCGAACGGGATGCGGTGGCCCGGCGCCCAGGCGCCGGACATTATTTTCTCGCTGATGTCGGACAGGATGCGCTGGTGCAGCGAGCCGCCGCCTTCCGACGCCGCTGTCTCAATCATGCTCATGCCGAAAGCGCCGTCATCACCTGGCGAAAGCGCTCTGCAATCGGCTCGCGCCTGGAATGCCGGCCGCCGCTGACCTGCTTTTTCCCATGCACCCAGACGCAATCGACCTTGCCGCCATTGGCAAAGATCCAGGCGTCGAGGATCGCATCGCCACTTTTTCCGGCCAGCGAAGGATGGTTTTCGTCGAGGGAGACGAAATCAGCCGCGGCGCCGGCGGCGATCCGCGACGGGCCGGCGCCGAGTGCGGTGCTGCCGCCATCGAGGGCGGCGTCGAACAGAGCCCGCCCGGTCGAGCCGCCGGCCACCGCCAGCACATTGCGGGCGCGGTGTGCGAGGCGCTGCGAATATTCGAGCTGGCGCAATTCATCCGGCAGGCCGATCAGCACGTTGGAATCCGAGCCGACGCCGAAGCGGCCGCCATGTTCGATGAACAGAGGTGCTGAAAAGGTGCCGTCGCCGAGATTGGCCTCGGTGATCGGGCAAAGCCCGGCAATGGCGCCGCTTCTGGCCATGCCGGATGTCTCAGCCTCGGTCATGTGGGTGGCGTGAATCAGGCACCAACGCTTGTCGATCCCGGCATTGGCGAGCAGCCATTCGACCGGTCGCGCACCCGACCACGCCAGGCAATCCTCGACCTCCTTCACCTGCTCGGCGACGTGGATGTGGATCGGTCCGTCCGGCGCAATGGCGGCAACAGCGCTGAGTTCCTCCGGCGCCGCGGCGCGCAGGCTGTGCGGGGCGACGCCGACGACAGCCTGATTCAACGCACGAACCGATTCGCGGCTTTTCTCAAGCAAGCGTTCGAACCGATTCACATCGTTGATGAATCGCCGCTGGCCTTCGTTGGGCGCAGCGCCGCCGAAGGAGGAATGGGCATAAAATACCGGCAGCAGCGTCAGGCTGATCCCTGTTTCGTTGGCAGCGGCGGCGATCCGCTCCGCCATCTCGGCCAGGTTGGAATAGGGTGTTCCGTCGCGATCGTGGTGGAGATAATGAAACTCGCCGACGCGCGAGAACCCGGCCTCCAGCATCTCGACGTAAAGCTGTGCGGCGACCGCCTCGACCTGGTCCGGCGTCATCGACAGCGCGAAGCGGTACATCACCTCGCGCCAGCTCCAGAAGCTGTCGGCGGAGGGACCGCGCAGTTCGGCAAGCCCGGCCATGCCGCGCTGGAAGGCGTGGCTGTGCAGGTTCGGCATGCCGGGGACCAGAATGGCGTGGCGTTCGTCACCGCTCCGCGGCGACGTGTCGACTTCGACGGTTGCGATGCGACCGTCCGTGACGACGATCCGCACCTTGTCATGCCAGCCATCGGTCAGCAGCGCCTGTTCCGCAAAGATCGCCGTCACGTTTTTCTCCGAATTCCATAAACAATGCACTTGCAGCGCGTTTCAATATGTATATACATAATCGCCATCCAAGCAACGGAAAAAGATGATGGCGGCACAAGACAAAAGCCGGGCAGGGGGCCTTCAGCTTTGGCGTGATGCGCGCCTGGCAACCATGGCTGAAGGCGTTGCCGGACTTGGCATCGTCGAAAAGGGCGCGATCGTCTCCCGTGACGGCATCATCGTCTATGCCGGCCCGGAAGCCGACATGCCGTCAGCGTTGGCTCAGGGCGGCGAGACTACCGATTGCGAAGGCCGCTGGATCACGCCCGGCCTGATCGACTGCCACACCCATCTCGTCCATGCCGGCAACCGTGCCAACGAGTTCGAGATGCGGCTGGCCGGCGCCACCTATGAAGAAGTCGCCCGTGCTGGCGGCGGCATCGTCTCCTCGGTCAAATCCCTGCGTGCCGCGAGCGAAGACGCACTGGTTGCGCAGACGCTGCCACGCCTCGATGCGCTGATGGCCGAGGGCGTCACCACGGTAGAGGTAAAGTCGGGTTACGGGCTCGATCTCGAACATGAACAGAAGTCGCTTCGCGCCGCGCGGCAGCTGGACAAGCAACGCCCGGTCACGGTCCGCACCACCTTCCTCGGCGCGCATGCGCTGCCGCCGGAAGCAAAAGGCGACAAGGACGCTTTTGTCGATCTCGTCGCCAACACCATCCTCCCCGGAATCGCCGCCGAGGGCCTGGCTGACGCCGTCGACGGCTTTTGCGAGGGCATTGCCTTTTCGCCGGAACAGATTGCCCGCGTCTTCGACAAGGCCAAGGCGCTTGGCCTGCCGGTCAAACTCCATGCCGACCAGTTGTCCAACCTGCATGGCGCCGAACTCGCCGCCCGCTATGGCGCGCTGTCGGCCGACCATCTCGAATACACCGACGAGGCCGGCGCCGCAGCGATGGCCAAGGCCGGCACCGTGGCGACCATCCTGCCCGGCGCCTACTATTTCATCCGCGAAACCAAGAAGCCGCCGGTCGGCCTGTTCCGCCAGCACGGCGTCAAGATGGCGGTCGCCACCGACAACAATCCCGGGACGTCGCCGCTGACCTCGCTGTTGCTGACCATGAACATGGCAGCGACGCTTTTCGGCCTGACCGTCGAGGAATGCCTGGCCGGCACCACTCGCGAGGCTGCCCGCGCGCTTGGGCTGCTTGGCAAGACCGGCACGCTTGAGGCAGGAAAATCCGCCGACCTGGCGATCTGGGACATCGAGCGTCCGGCCGAACTCGTCTACCGCATGGGCTTCAACCCGCTCCATGCCCGCATCTGGAGAGGACAATGACCGAACTTAACCTGAAGCCCGGCAATGCGACGCTGGCCGACTGGCGCGCTATCTATCGTGGCGCCATGCCGAAGCTCGACGCCTCCTGCCGGCCAAAAATCAAGGCCAGCGCCGAGGCAGTCGCCCGCATCGTCGCCAAGGGTGAGCCGGTCTACGGCATCAACACCGGCTTCGGCAAACTGGCCAGCGTCCGCATTCCGGCCGAGGATCTAGAGACCCTGCAACGCAACATCGTTTTGTCGCATGCCGCCGGTGTCGGCGAGCCGATGCCGGTTTCGGTGGTTCGGCTGATGATGGCGCTGAAGCTCGCCAGCCTTGCGCAGGGCGCGTCGGGCGTACGGCCGCAAACCATCGAGTTGCTGGAAGCGATGCTGGCCAACGACGTCATCCCCATGGTGCCGGCGCAGGGCTCGGTCGGCGCCTCCGGCGATCTCGCGCCGCTGTCGCACATGACGGCGGTGATGATCGGCGTCGGCGAATGCTTTACACCGCATGGCCGCTTCCCGGCCAAGGTCGCTTTCGTCTCGCACGGCCTGGAGCCCGTGACGCTCGGCGCCAAGGAAGGTCTGGCGCTGCTCAACGGCACGCAGTTTTCCACCGCCTACGCGCTGGCCGCTCTGTTCGAGGCCGAAGTGCTGTATCAGTCGGCGCTGGTCGCCGGGGCGCTGTCGACCGACGCTGCCAAGGGCTCGGACGCGCCCTTCGATCGGCGCATCCATCTCCTGCGCAAACATCCCGGCCAGATCGAGACGGCGGAAGCGCTGCGCAACCTGATGGCCGGCAGCGCCATTCGTGAATCGCACCGCGTCGGCGATGAGCGCGTGCAGGATCCGTACTGCCTGCGCTGCCAGCCGCAGGTGATGGGTGCGGCGCTCAACGTGCTGCGCCAGGTCGCCGATACGCTCGGCACCGAGGCCAATGGCGTCACCGACAATCCGCTGATCTTCGCCGAGGACGATACTGCGCTGTCCGGCGGCAATTTCCACGCCGAGCCGGTGGCTTTCGCTGCCGACATGATCGCGCTTGCCGTCTGCGAGATCGGCTCGCTGTCGGAGCGCCGCATCGCCATGCTGGTAGACCCCGCGCTGTCCGGCATGCCGGCCTTCCTGACGCCGAAGCCCGGCCTGAACTCCGGCTTCATGATCCCGCAGGTGACGGCGGCGGCGCTCGTCTCTGAGAACAAGCAGAAGGCCTATCCGGCAAGTGTCGATTCCATCCCGACCTCGGCCAACCAGGAAGACCATGTCTCGATGGCCGCACACGGCGCTCGCCGGCTGATCGGCATGATCGAAAACGCCACGGCCGTCATCGGCATCGAACTCCTGGCCGCCGCGCAAGGCTGCGATTTCCATGCGCCGCTGGCGTCGAGTGCAGCTCTGGAAGCGGTTCGCAAGCTGGTCCGCGCCGAGGTGCCGCATCTCGACAATGACCGGCATTTCCACCCTGACATGGAAAAAGCCATCGCCATGGTGCGCAGCGGCGCTGCCATCAAGGCTGCGAGCGCGGTGACATTGCCTTCGATCTCGGGAGTCTGACATGACCGACTGGCTGACAGCGACGGAAGGCACGGCACCCCTGCTGGTGTCCATCCCGCACACGGGTATCGATCTCGCCGGCATCGACAATCGGCTGGTCTCGCCCTGGCTCGGCCGCCGCGATTGCGACTGGTGGATCGACAATCTCTACGATTTTGCCGCCGGCCTTGGCGCGACTGTCGTGCACACGTCGATCTCGCGCACCGTCATCGATGTCAACCGCGATCCTTCCGGCGCCTCGCTCTATCCCGGGCAGACGACAACGACGCTATGCCCGACCGAGACCTTCGACGGCGATCCGCTGTATCTGCCCGGCGCGGAACCGACGCCATCGGAGATAGACCAGCGCCGCATAGCGTATTTCGTGCCCTACCATGAAATGCTGGCGGCTCAGTCCGTCAGGCTGCGCGGCCTGCATGAGAAGGTCGTCATTTACGATTGCCACTCGATCCGGTCGGTGCTGCCGCGCCTGTTCTACGGCACGCTGCCGGTGTTCAATCTCGGCACCAATGACGGCCAGACCGCGGATCCTACGCTGCAGGCGCTGGTTGGCCAGATCATGGCCGAGAGCGGTGAAAGCAATGTCATCAACGGCCGTTTCAAGGGTGGCTGGATCACCCGCTATTTCGGCAATCCGCAAGGCGGCTACCATGCGCTGCAGATGGAACTTGCCGATCGCGGCTATTTGCGCGAGCCCGAGGGCAAGGGCGAACCGGACAATTGGCCGGTGCCTTATGATGCCGAGTTCGCCGCGCCGATGCGCGCCACACTGACGAAAATCCTCCAATCCGCCATTGACTGGGCCGGGCGCTGAGACGCCGCCTTACTCCAAAGGGACAATGATGAACAATCCTCGCCACAACATCCGCGAAGTGCGCGCGCCCCGCGGCGACAAGCTCAACGCCAAATACTGGACGACCGAAGCGCCGCTGCGCATGCTGATGAACAACCTCGATCCCGATGTCGCCGAAAACCCCAATGAGCTCGTCGTCTATGGCGGCATCGGCCGGGCCGCGCGCACCTGGAACGATTTCGACAGCATCGTCGCCTCGTTGAAGACCCTCAATGAAGACGAGACGCTGCTGGTCCAGTCCGGCAAGCCGGTCGGCGTCTTCCGGACGCACACCGATGCGCCGCGCGTGCTGATCGCCAACTCCAACATCGTGCCGCATTGGGCGACCTGGGATAAATTCAACGAGCTCGATAAAAAAGGCCTGATGATGTACGGCCAGATGACGGCCGGCTCCTGGATCTATATCGGCACGCAAGGCATCGTGCAGGGCACCTACGAGACCTTCGTCGAGGCCGGCCGCCAGCACTACAATGGCAACCTTACGGGCAAATGGATCCTGACCGGCGGCCTCGGCGGCATGGGCGGCGCCCAGCCGCTTGCCGCCGTCATGGCCGGCGCCTGCTGCCTCGCCATCGAATGCAATCCGGACTCGATCGATTTCCGGCTGCGCACCCGCTATGTCGACGAGAAGGCCGAGACGCTCGACGAAGCGATGGAAATGATCGAGCGCTGGACCAAGGCCGGCGAGGCGAAGTCGGTCGGCCTGCTCGGCAATGCGGCCGACATCGTGCCGGAAATGTTCAAGCGGGGCATCCGCCCCGACATGGTCACCGACCAGACCTCGGCGCATGACCCGATTAACGGCTATCTGCCCAAGGGCTGGACGATGGCTGAGTGGCGCGAGAAGCGCGTCTCCGATCCCAAGGCTGTCGAGAAGGCCGCCCGCGCCTCGATGCGCGAGCATGTCGAGGCGATGGTCGCGTTCTGGAATGCCGGCGTGCCGACGCTCGACTATGGCAACAACATCCGCCAGGTCGCCAAGGACGAAGGCTTCGAGAACGCCTTTGCCTTCCCGGGCTTCGTGCCGGCCTATATAAGGCCGCTGTTCTGCCGCGGCATCGGCCCGTTCCGCTGGGCTGCTCTTTCGGGCGATCCCGAGGATATCTACAAGACGGACGCCAAGGTGCGCGAACTCACCCCCGGCAACACCCATCTGCACAACTGGCTGGACATGGCACGTGAGCGCATCGCCTTCCAGGGCCTGCCGGCGCGCATCTGCTGGGTCGGCCTCGGCGACCGCCACAGGCTGGGGCTCGCCTTCAACGAGATGGTGGCCAGGGGCGAACTCAAGGCGCCCGTCGTCATCGGCCGCGACCATCTCGATTCCGGCTCGGTGGCTTCGCCCAACCGCGAGACGGAAGCGATGAAGGACGGCTCCGACGCCGTCTCCGACTGGCCGCTGCTCAATGCGTTGCTCAACACCGCGTCGGGCGCAACCTGGGTGTCGCTGCATCATGGCGGTGGCGTCGGCATGGGCTTCTCGCAGCATGCCGGCATGGTCATCGTCGCCGACGGCACGCCGGACGCCGCAAGGCGCCTGCAGCGCGTGTTGTGGAACGATCCGGCGACAGGCGTCATGCGCCACGCCGATGCCGGCTACGACATCGCCATCGAGTGCGCGAAGGAGCACCAGCTCAATCTGCCCGGTATTTTAGGCTGATTGGCTTAAATGATGCGCATCCTACGGGCCGCCGACTACCGGGTCATGCCGTGGAAGAATGGCGGCGGCACGACCACCGAGATCGCCGTCTCGCCGGACGGCGCCGGCCTGGACGATTTCGACTGGCGCGTTTCGATGGCGCGAGTCGAGGATAGCGGGCCGTTCTCGGGCTTTGCCGGCGTCGACCGCACGCTGGCCGTGCTGGAAGGCGAGGGCATCGTCCTCGACATTGCTGGCCGGCGGCCGGCCGAAGTGACGGCGGCTTCCGCCCCGCTGTCCTTCCCGGCCGATGTGCCGACCTCGGCGGCGCTGATCTCCGGTCCGATCACCGACCTCAACGTTATGACCCGCCGCGGGCGGGCCATGCACACGGTCGAGCGCCTGGTGGTCTCGGTTCCGACCGATATCCGGCCGACCAGCGCTATGACCCTGATCCTGCCGTTCGACGGCGAGGTCGGCCTCAGCGGCCCGACATCGTCTCGTCTTGGACCCCTCGACACGCTGTTGCTCGGTCCGCAGGCGAAACTACGGGTTGAACCGGTACGGCCGACGACCGTGTTCGTCATCCGGATAGCCAGGCTGGGCCAGCCGCACCGCCAGCACAACGATTAACGCCTGTTGCCAAACATGATCGCACGCCGGAGAAATCTGGCGTAAGCTGTTGTCTGGATCACGAAAAAGCCCGAATCCTTCCGTCGTTCCAAGGCGGACGGGAGGGCAGGGGTGCTCGTCCTTGAATTGTCGAAAGCCCCACTTAAAATGTCGAAGGGATAACGCCTCTGGCGTGGTGCGAAGCAAAACTTTCGGCCAGTGTAATCATGCAACCAATTGCATTTGAATCGGTTTTAGGGACATTGCCGTGGCGGTGGCGCCGCATCGCGTCCCCCATGCGGAATTTTCAATGAATATCCAGACAAATCCTGCCCATATCGAAAAGTCCAGCGCCGGCTTCCCGGTCATCACCGAAGAGCCGATACGCTCCAATTTCCTGCCCGAAGAGCGGCTGCGCGCGCTGGGCGAAAGCCTTGCCAAGGGCGACATCAAGGACCTGTTCGGCCTGACGCCGTTCGATTTCCAGGCCCGCATCCGCGACAGCGCCAAGAAAATCCTCGAAGTCTACCGCTCGACCAATGCCGCCCAGGCCAAGGGCGAAACCATCACGCCTGCCGCCCAATGGCTGCTCGACAACAATTATCTCGTCGAGGAGACCATTTTTCAGGTGAAGCGCGACCTGCCGCGCCGTTTCTACCGGCAGTTGCCGACCCTGAAAGTGGCCGATCGCGCCGCGGTGCCGCGCGCGCTGGCCCTGGCCTGGAGCTATGTCGCCCATTCCGACAGTTCGGTTTCGGCGACCATGTTCAAATCCATCGTCGAGGGTTTTCAGTCGGTCGAGCCGCTCAAGATCGGCGAGCTCTGGGCGCTGCCGTCGCTGCTGCGCTTCGTTTTGATCGAGAATCTGCGCCGCATCGCCGTGCGCGTCGACCGCACCAGGCAGATGCGCCATATCGCCAACGAGGTCGCCGACCGCGTGCTGGCGACCGACGACAATGCAGACCGCCGGAAGATCCTGTCGGGCTACGGCGCGCATGCGCAGGACACCACCTTCGCCACCCAGTTGCTCTACCGCCTGCGCGACGGCTCGCAGAATGCCGGCAGGGCGCTGGAATGGCTGGAGGTCGAGCTCGAGAAAACCGGCTCCGACGCCGAGGAAATCATCATTTCCGAGCATCGCACGCTGTCCAGCGGCAATGTCACCACCGGCAATATCATCCGCGGCCTGCGCCTCATCAACGACGTCGACTGGACGGTGTGGTTCGAGGGCGTCAGCCGCATCGACACGCTGTTGCGCGAGCGCACCGATTTCGCCGCGCTCGATTTCTTTTCGCGCGACCAGTACCGCACGTCGATCGAGCAACTGGCGCGCCGCTCCGACCTGTCCGAATTCCGTGTCGCCGAAAAGGCCATCGAGCTGGCCAGCCATGTTCCCGGGGTCACCGATGCCTCCGGCGTGCCGGATGCATCAGCCGATCCGGCCATGCATACCGATGTCGGCTTCTTCCTGGTCGGCCCGCGCCGGCCGGATCTGGAAAAGGCGATCGGCTATCGGCCGCCCTTCCATGTGACTTTCAAGCGCGCCTTCACCGCCACGGGCTGGCTCGGCATCGTTGTGCCGGTCTTCCTGCTGACGGTGCTGCTGCTGGTTGTCTCCGGCAATGCGCTTGCCCATCTCGGCCTGTCGGTGGAATCCATCACGCTGATGCTGGCGCTGTTTGCGGTGCCTGCCAGCGAAGGCGCGCTCGCCTTCTTCAACACCGTTGTTTCACTGTTCCTGAAGCCGACGCGGCTCGTCGGCTATGATTACAAGCACGGCATTCCGGCGGCATCACGCACCTTGGTCGTGGTGCCGTCGCTGATCGGCTCGCGCGATGATGTCGAGGAAAACATCCGCAACATCGAGGTGCATCACCTCGCCAACACGGCCGAAGAAATCCATTTCGCGCTGCTGTCCGACTGGCCGGATTCCAAGACCGAGATCGACGCCGCCGACATCGAGATCCTGCAATATGCGCGCGACGAGATCGCCAGGCTCAATGCCCGTTATCCCTCGGAAGGCGCGCCGCGTTTCTATATCCTGCATCGCCGCCGGCTCTACAACCAGGCGCAGGGCGCCTGGATGGGCTGGGAGCGCAAGCGCGGCAAGCTGCATGAGCTGAACCTTCTCTTGCGCGGCGACAGCGACACCACCTTCCTGCCGCTCGACGTGCCGCTGCCGGAAAAGGTCGTCTATGTCATGACGCTCGACGCCGACACGCGCACCACGCGCGACGCCGTGTCGTCACTGGTCGGCAAGCTCGCCCATCCGCTCAACCGCCCGCATTTCGACGCGACAAAGCGCGTCGTTACCGCCGGCTACACCATTCTGCAGCCGCGCATCACAGCCTCGCTCACCAGCGGCGACGACGCTTCTTTCTTCCAGCGCGTCTTCTCGTCCAACAGCGGTCTCGATCCTTACGTCTTTGCCGTCTCGGATCTCTACCAGGACGTCTTCAGCGACGGCTCCTTCACCGGCAAGGGCCTTTATCACGTCGACGCTTTCGAGGCGGCGCTGCAGGGCCGCATCGAGGAAAACACCGTCCTCAGCCACGATCTGCTCGAAGGTGCGCTGGCGCGCGCAGCACTTGTCACCGACGTCGAACTGGTCGAGGACTATCCTACCCGCTACTCGGTCGACGCCTCGCGCCACCACCGCTGGGCGCGCGGCGACTGGCAGCTGCTGCGCTTCATCTTCTCGCCGCGTTCCGGCGTGCCGGCGCTGTCGCGCTGGAAGATGGTCGACAATCTGCGCCGCTCGCTGACCCCGATCTTCTGGGTGATGGCGGCGATCGCCGGCTGGACGCTGCTGCCCTTCACGCAGGCCGCGCAGTGGCAGGCGCTGCTGATCCTGTCGCTGTTCATGGCGCCGACCTTCGATGTCGTCAACGCCATCCTGCCCAAGAGCGGCGACCAGACGCCGCGCGGCCATTTCTCCGCGCTGGCGCACGACACCGTCTTCGGCACGGCCCTTGTGGCGCTGAAAGTGCTGTTGATGGCGCACAATGCCTGGATGATGGGCGACGCCATCGTGCGCACGCTCTACCGCCTGTTCGTCAGCCGCCAGAACCTGCTGGAATGGCGCACCGCGTCGCAGGCGCACAAGGGCGGCGACAACGATATCGGCTCCTATTACAGCATGATGTATGGCGCCGTGATCATCGGCGTCGTCGGTCTCGCTATCCCCGTGCTGGCCGATTCCACCGGTGCCTTCGTCGCCTTCTTCTTCGCTCTGTTCTGGATCGGTTCGCCGGCGGTTGCCTGCTGGATCAGCCGCTCGGCCGAGACCGAGGACCGCCTGCGCATATCGCAGGCCGACATCCACGCGCTGCGCACCGTGGCGCGCCGCACCTGGCATTATTTCGAAACCTTCGTCACGGCCGAGCACCACAATCTGCCGCCCGACAATTTCCAGGAAAGCCCGGCGCCCGTTGTAGCGCCGCGGACGTCGCCGACCAATATCGGCGTCTACCTGCTGTCGGTGGTGTCGGCACGCGATTTCGGCTGGATTGCGCTCTCCGACGCCATCACCCGGATCGACGCCACGATGACGACCATCGAGAGCATGCCGCGCAACCGTGGCCACCTCTTCAACTGGTACGACACCACGACGCTCAAACCGCTCTATCCGCTCTACATCTCCGCCGTCGACAGCGGCAATCTCGCCGGACATCTGGTCGCGGTGGCGGCTGCCTGCGCCGAATGGGCGGAAGCCCCGTCCGTTCACCTGCAGGGCGATTTCGAAGGCGTCCTCGACACGGTGAGTATCCTCGACGAGAGCCTCGAGGAATTGCCTGACGACCGCCGGCAACTGCGGCCGTTGCGCCAGCGTCTGGCCGATCGCCTCGATGGCATGCGGCGCGCCGTCATGACCATCAAGGCGCAGCCGGAGATGGCCTCGATCCGCACGATCAACCTGGCCGTGCTTGCCGGCGAGATCCGCAAGCTCGCCACCGCCATCCACACCGAGGCCGGATCGCAGCGGAGCGACATTATCGCCGACTGGGCGGCCCGGCTGGAAGCGACCTGCGAGGCGCATGTGCATGACTCGCACAGCGACGAAAACGCCGTCGAAGCCTTGCGCGCCAAGCTGCTGGCGCTGCGCGAACGCTGCCGCCGCTATGCCTTCGAGATGGATTTCTCTTTCCTGATGCGTCAGGAGCGCAAACTGCTCTCGATCGGCTACCGGGTCGAGGAGCACCAGCTCGACGAGAGCTGCTACGATCTGCTCGCCTCCGAGGCGCGGCTGACCAGCCTGTTCGCCATCGCCAAGGGTGACCTGCCGACGGAGCATTGGTTCCGGCTTGGAAGGCCGATCGTCGAGATCGGCTTCCAGGGTGCGCTGATGTCCTGGTCGGGCTCGATGTTCGAGTATCTGATGCCGCCTTTGGTAATGAAGGAGCCGCAGGGGTCGATCCTCAACCAGACCAGCAAGCTGATCATCAAGCGCCAGATCCAGTACGCGCGTTCGAAGAACGTGCCCTGGGGCATTTCGGAAGCGGCCTACAATGCCCGCGACCGCGAACTGACCTACCAGTATACCAATTTCGGCGTGCCCGGACTTGGTCTCAAGCGCGGCCTTGGCCAGAACACGGTGATCGCGCCTTACGCCACGATCCTCGCGGCGCAGTTCACACCGCGCGAATCCGTCCAGAATCTGGCCAGGCTGCGCTCCATCGGCGCTCTCGGCCGGCATGGCTTTTACGACGCCGTCGACTTCACGCCGCAGCGCGTGCCGGAAGGCACCGACCATGCCGTTGTCCTGAACTACATGGCGCATCACTCCGGCATGTCGATCGCCGCCGTTGCCGACGCCATCTTCGAGGGCCGGCTGCGCGACCGCTTCCACAGCGATCCGGTGATCGAGTCTGCCGAACTCCTGCTGCAGGAGAGGGCGCCGCGCGACATCCCGACCGCCACGGTCAGGACCGAAGCCGACGAGCGTTCGAAGGACGAGACCGAGGTCGAGAGCCCGGACTCGCGCATTATCCTCGACCCGCTGAGGGCGTTGCGCGCCACCAGCGTCATGTCCAATGGCCGCTACTCCGTCATGGTCTCGGCCACCGGTTCCGGTTACAGCCGCTGGGGCGAACTCGCCGTCACCCGTTGGCAGCCCGACCCGACCGAAGACCGGCTCGGCTCCTACATCTTCCTGCGCGACGCCGGCAGCGGCGACTGGTGGTCGGCCACCGCAGAGCCGAAGCAGGCGACCGGCGAGAGAGTGCAAACGCTGTTTTCCGACGACAAGGCGAGCTTCGTCAAAACAGTGGGCTCGCTGCGTTCGGAGGTCGAATGCATCGTCATCTCGGAAGGCAATGGCGAGGGACGGCGCGTCACGCTCTACAATGACGGCGCCACTGACCGGCATATCGAGGTGACCTCGTTTGCCGAGTTGGTGCTGGGCAACGAAGCCTCCGACAATGCCCATCCTGCGTTCTCGAAAATGTTTATCGAGACCGAGATCGCTGCCAACAACGGTGCCATCTTTGCCACCAGGCGCAAGCGCGACAAGCACGAGCCTGACGTCACCATGGTGCATTTCGTCACCGATCCGTCCGGGTCGGCGCGCGATGCCGAGGCCGAAACCGACCGCCGTGCCTTCATCGGCCGTGGCCGTACCATCGCGGAAGCGGCGGCCTTCGATCCCGGCGCCAAGCTTGGCGGTCACCACGGCTTCACCCTCGATCCGGTAGCGGCCCTGCGCCGCCAGGTGCGGGTGCCGGCCAACAAGAAGATATCGCTGACCTTCTGGACCGCCGTCGGCGCCAACCGCGCCGAACTTGACGAGGCCATCGCCAGGCTCGACCATCCCGAAAGTTTTGCCCGCCAGGCGATGCTTGCCTGGACGCGTTCGCAGGTGCAGACCCGCCATCTTGGTCTCAGCCTGACCGACGCCGCCAACGTGCAGAAGCTGGCGCGCTTCCTGATCTATCCCGATCCGTTCCTGCGCCTGCCCGGCGAATCCATCGCTTCGGGGCTGGGCAAGCAGTCCAGCCTGTGGCCGACCAGCATTTCGGGCGATTTCCCGATCTTCCTGGTCCGCATCGGCGACGTGGCCGACCTCGAAATTGTCGCCCAGGCGCTGCGCTTCCAGGAGTATATGCGCGCCCGCGGCATGATGATCGACTTCGTGGTCGTCAACGAGCAGGCATCGTCCTATGTCCAGGACCTGCAGCGCGCGGTCGAGACGCTGTGCGAAAACAGCCGCCTGCGCGGCAAGGAACTCGGGCCGCGCCAGCACATCTTCGCCGTGCGCCGCGACCTGATGGACGAGGCGACGTACAAGACGCTGCTGGCGGTTGCCCGCGTGGTTCTGCACACGCGCAACGGCACCATCTTCGACCAGATCGAACGCGCCGAGGCGGCAGCCTTGCAAGCACGCGATGCCCTGCAGCCGGTGGCCCCCGCGTCGCTGCGCGAGCCGTCTCTGCCGGTGCCGGCGGCGCCTGCATACCATGCCGCGTCCGACAGCAGCGCCGACGGCAGCGGCCTCAGCCAATGGAACGGCTTTGGCGGTTTCGAGGGCGACGGCCGCCACTATGTCACCCGCCTTGCCGGGCGGCGCTCGACGCCGCAGCCCTGGATCAACGTCGTCTCGAACGCCTCGTTCGGATTCCATGTCTCGGCCGAAGGCGCTGCCTTCACCTGGAGCCGCAACAGCCGCGATTACCAGCTGACGCCATGGTCGAACGATCCGGTCACCAACCGGCCGGGCGAGGGCATCTACATCTACGATCAGGCCAGCGGCAAGGCATTCTCGCCGCTGGCTGCCGTGGTCCGCGATCCCTCGATGACCTATGAGACATGGCACGGCCAGGGCTTCTCCACCTTCCGGTCCAAACGCGGCCCGCTGTCGATGGATCTGACGCACGTCGTCGATCCCGTCGATCCAGTGAAGATCACGCGGCTGCGCATCCAGAACTCAGGCTCGGGGCCGGCGCGGCTGCGCGTCTATGCCTATGCCGAATGGGTTCTCGGCAGCCATCGCTCGAGCACTGCTGCGACCATCATCCCGTCCAGGGATCCAGCGACCGGCGCGCTTCTGGCGCAAAACCCCTACGGTCTCGATTTCGGCGACCGGGTGGCCTTCCTGGCCGCCACCGGTCCGGTGCATTCGGTGACAGCCGATCGTGGCGAGTTCATCGGCAGGCACGGCACCAGCGCCTTCCCGCACACTGTCGTCAGCGGCGCCGGCCTGTCGGGCCGCGTCGAGGCCGGCGACGATCCGTGCGCAGCTGTCGCCAGCGACATCGACATCCCTGCCGGCGGCGACGTCACGCTGGTCTGGCTGCTTGGCGACGCCGCTACATCAGCCGAAGCGAGCGCGTTGGTGCAGACCCATTCGGGCAAGGATTTCGACCAGCGGCTGGCCGATAATGAACGCGTCTGGCGCGGCTTCCTCGACACCATCCAGGTCGAGACGCCCGACAAGGCGCTCGACGCCATGGTCAATCACTGGCTGCCCTATCAGAGCCTGGCCTGCCGCATCCGCGCCCGCTCGGCCTTTTATCAGGCAAGCGGCGCCTTCGGCTTCCGCGACCAGCTGCAGGACACGCTGGCCCTGCTTGCGCATGATCCGAAACTGGCGCGCGACCAGATCCTCAATGCGGCGCGCCGGCAGTTCCCCGAAGGCGATGTCCAGCATTGGTGGTTGCCGCGCACCGACGCAGGCGTGCGCACCATGATCTCCGACGATGTGGTCTGGCTGGCGCATGCCACCAATCGCTACATCGAGGTGACCGGCGATACAGGGATCCTGAAGGAGCAGCTGCCTTTCATCGACGGGCAGGTGCTGGGCGAGGGCGAGCACGACGCCTTCTTCACGCCGGAAATCTCCAAGACGAACGCGTCGCTCTACGACCATTGCGCGCGTGCGCTCGACCTTGCGGTCAAGCGCAGCAGCCCGGCCGGGCTGCCGCTGATCCTCGGCGGCGACTGGAACGACGGCATGAACCGCGTCGGCGAAGCCGGCAAGGGGGAGAGTGTCTGGCTCGGCTGGTTCCTTTTGACGACGCTGGGCGACTTTACCACCGTGGCCAAGGGGCAGGGCGACACCAAGCGGGCGCAGGCCTGGACAAAACACGCCGATGTGCTGAAGCGGGCGCTGGAAAGCACCGCCTGGGACGGCCAGTGGTATCGCCGCGGCAGCTACGACGACGGCACGCCGCTTGGCTCGCATAATTCGGACGAGTGCAAGATCGACTCCATCGCGCAGTCGTGGAGCGTGCTCTCCGGCGAGGGCGACCCCGCGCGCTCGACCACGGCGATGCAGCAGGCGACGAACCTGCTGGTCGACGACAAGCTCAAGATCGTCAAACTGTTTACCCCGGCCTTCCAGAACACGAGAAAGGACCCTGGTTACATCAAGAGTTATCCGCCGGGCGTGCGCGAGAACGGCGGCCAGTACACCCATGCGGCGACCTGGTTCGTGATCGCGCTCGCCGAAATGGGCCGCACCGACGATGCCTATCGCTGCTTCTCGATGCTGAACCCGGTCAACCATGCGCTCGACGATGCATCGGCCGAGCATTATCGCGTCGAGCCGTACGTCGTCGCCGCCGACATCTATTCCGGTGAGGACAAGGGCGGTCGCGGCGGCTGGACCTGGTATACGGGCTCAGCGGGATGGCTCTACCGTGCTGCGGTCGAAGGCATTCTGGGCATTGAGCGGCGGGGCAAGCAGATCACGTTCCGGCCGAAACTGCCCAGCCATTGGGACGGCTATTCTGCCACGCTGAAGATGCTGGGGTCGGAGATCAAGGTTCGCGTCATCCGCGACAAAAAGGCCAAATCCATCTCGCTCGAAGTCAATGGAACCAAGACAAAATCTTCCGGTTTTCAGCCGAAAGCCGGCGACAAGACCGAGGTGGTCGTCAAGATACCCTCGTAAAATCAAAGGCTTCAGGTTATTGACGCGCGCCTTTCGAGGCGCGCGTTTTCTACTTCGGCATGCTCCTGGCGCAGAACGGCGTGCCTTCCCGAAAACGGCGGTCCAAGCGTGCAGTGACTAAAAATGTGGCAGGGCCAGCTGCTGCCATGATTTTGCCGCAAGACTGACATTTCACCTTTTATCTCAAACCGTTAGGTGATCACGGCAGATTTCGCAACGTCGTCATCTTTTGTTCGCAGAATGGGAACGGAAGAAGTAGACGGGCATTGTTTTGCGACCCGTTAACCGGTACGTGTCAAGAAATGGTGCGGTGCACAATAATGTTTTGGGCGGAGTAGCTGAAGTGTCACTTCTGCAAATCTACTGGAGAGCGCTGGGTTATCTCGCAGCCGACAGGAAGCGCGTTGCGTTTATCTGCGGTGCGAATGTCGCGCTCGCCATTATCGCCATCCTCGAGCCGATCATGTTCGGCCGGGTAATCGACGCCATCTCCGATAAGGGTTCGGTGTTTTCGACGCTGGCGCTGTGGGCCGGTCTCGGCGCCTTTAACATCGTCGCCTTCGTGCTGGTGGCGCGCGGCGCCGACCGTTTTGCCCACAAGCGGCGCAGCGAGGTGCTGTGCCAGTCGTTCGAGCGCGTGATCACCATGCCGCTCGCCTGGCACCACCAGCGCGGCACCTCCAACGCGCTGCACACGCTGCTGCGCGCCGTCGAGACGCTGTTCAGCCTGTGGCTTGAATTCATGCGCCAGCATCTGTCGACGGCTGTTGCGCTGGCTCTGCTGATTCCGACCGCTATAAGCATGGATCTTCGCATGTCGCTGGTGCTGATGGCGCTGGGCGTTCTCTATGTCGGCATCGGCCGGCTTGTGATGAAGCGCACCAAGGCGGGCCAGGCCGCGGTCGAGCGTCACTACCATCAGGTCTTCGCGCATGTGACCGACTCGGTCAGCAATGTCGCCGTGCTGCAGAGCTACAACCGTCTCGGCCACGAGGCCGATACGCTGCGCCGCTATGTCAAGAACCTGCTCGACGCGCAGAACCCGGTGCTCGACTGGTGGGCGATGGCCAATGCGTTGCACCGCCTGTCGTCGACCATATCGATGATGGTTGTGCTTTTGATCGGCGCCTATCTGGTCACCCATGGCCAGCTCAAGATCGGCGACGTCATCGCCTTCACCGGCTTTGCCACGCTGCTGATTGCCCGCCTCGACCAGATGTCGGCTTTCGCCAACCAGATTTCGGAAGCCCGCGCCAAGCTCGAGGACTTCTATCACCTCGAGGATTCGGCCGCCGACTCCGCCGAGCCGGACGGCTTGCGCGACCTCACCAACGTCACCGGCCACGTCCGCTTCGAGAATGTCGGCTTCGAGTTTGCCAATTCGAGGCAGGGCGTCGACGACGTCTCCTTCGAAGTCCAGGCCGGGCAGACGGTTGCCATCGTCGGCCCGACCGGCGCCGGCAAGACGACGCTGATCAACCTCTTGCAGCGCGTCTTCTCGCCGTCTCATGGCCGTATCCTGATCGACGGCATCGACACCCGCACGGTGACCCGCAAGTCGCTGCGTCATTCGATCGCCACCGTCTTCCAGGATGCCGGCCTGCTCAACCGCTCGATCGAGGACAACATCCGCGTCGGTCGTGCCGAGGCGACTTATGACGAGGTTCACGCCGCCGCCAATGCGGCTGCCGCGCAGGATTTCATCCTTGCCAAGAGCGCCGGCTATGACACCGTCGTTGGCGAGCGCGGCGGCCAGCTTTCAGGCGGCGAGCGTCAGCGCATCGCCATTGCCCGCGCCGTGCTCAAGGACGCACCGATCCTGGTGCTCGACGAGGCAACGAGCGCGCTCGATGTCGAGACCGAGGACCGCGTCAAGGAAGCCATCGACGAACTGAGGCGCAACCGCACCACCTTCATCATCGCCCACCGCCTGACCACCGTCCGCGACGCCGACCTGGTCGTGTTCATGGACAAGGGCAAGGTGGTCGAGATGGGCGGCTTCGCCGAACTGTCGCTGCGCAATGGCCGTTTCGCCAGCCTGCTGCGCGCCGGCGGCCTGCTCAACGACGAGGAAGTCCGCCGTCTCAGCCGCACGGTGAATATCGAAGCTGCGTAAGCTTTTTTACCTCCCCCTTGTGGGGAGGTCGGACCGAAGGTCCGGGTGGGGTAGTGCCCGCCACCCCACCCCGCTGCTTTGCAGCGACCCTCCCCACAAGGGGGAGGGTAAGCACTGCGACAACCGCTCGATTGCCCCGAACGCGCCGCCGGTCTATCTAGACCTTATGAGCGACACCTCCTCACGCCTCGCCGGCTGGACCGACCTCGCCAACCCGACGCGCTTTGTCGGGCTGGCCGACAGGCTGGTGCCGTGGCTGGCGTCGATCGCCGCGATCCTGCTCGCCATCGGTCTCTATATGAGCTTTGCCGCGCCTGAGGATTTCCAGCAAGGCATCACGGTGCGCATCATGTATATCCACGTGCCTTTCGCCTGGCTCGCCATGATGTGCTACACGGTGATGGCGGTCGCCGCGCTCGGTACGCTGGTCTGGCGCCATCCCTTGGCCGATGTCGCCCTGAAATCGGCAGCCCCGATCGGCGCCACCTTCACCGCGCTTGCGCTGGTCACCGGCTCCATCTGGGGCAAGCCGATGTGGGGCACCTGGTGGGTCTGGGACGCGCGTCTGACCTCGGTCTTCATCCTCTTTCTTATGTATCTCGGCATCATCGCGCTGACGCGTGCGCTCGACGACGCCAGCCGTGCCGCCTGGGCCGCCGCCATCATCACGCTCGTCGGCTTCATCAACATCCCGATCATCAAATTCTCGGTCGACTGGTGGAACACGCTGCACCAGCCGGCCTCGGTGTTCCGGCTCGGCGGACCGACGATCGATCCCAGCCTGCTATGGCCGCTGCTGGTGATGGCGCTCGGCTTCACCGTGCTGTTCTTCGCGCTGCATTTGACGGCGATGCGCACCGAGATCCGCCGTCGGCGAGTGATCGCCATGCGGCGCATCGCGGCGCGGCAGGCAGAGCAACGCGACTAGGCGGTTCTCTTTTCCGGCCACTCGAATGACAACCGAACAGCAGCCTTTGCCTGTCTCCGTCTAAATTAGAATATGCTGCTATGTTGCTGTATAGCAACGAGGATTGCTGAAAGAGTGCCCTGACTGCGTCTGCTTATTGACAGCTCCAACCGCAGGCGAGCAAGTAGCTGGAAGGCTACGAGGGAATCGACGATGAAACTGCTTCTACTGGCTGGTGTGTCGACAACGGCATTGGTGCTTGGCTGGAGTTCGGCGTACGCCGCCGACGCGATCGTCGACGTTCCGAGGGCAGAGGATCTCTGGTACGTCACGCTCTTCGGCGGCGCCAGTTTCCCGAACCATGTGAAAACGGACTACAATGGTACTGGCTATTCAGTCGATCTTGATACCGGGTTCGTAATCGGCGGCGCTGTCGGTCGGCGCATCAACGATGTGTTTCGTGTCGAAGGCGAACTGTCCTACGCGCGCTACAAGGCAAGCGAATACAGCTACACGGGCGTCGGCAACTATCCGGCTTCCGGCAATCTGTCGGCCACCTATCTTCTCGCCAACGTCTGGGCCGATGTTGCGCATTTTGGTGATGCCAAACTCTATGTCGGCGGCGGTGTCGGCGCGGCCTATGTTACCGCCGATACTCACTTTGATGGCCACGCCTTTGGATACGGGCCTGGCGGCTGGGGTTTCGCCGGCCAGGTGGGCGCCGGTGTTACCTACGCGGTAACGCAGAATGTCGACCTCGATTTCGGTTACCGCTTTAAGGCCGTGACAAGCGTGGATCTAGACGACAATGATGGCGGCGGCACATACGAGAACGCCAAATTGTACTCCCACAATCTCCAGCTTGGCGTTACCCTGAAGTTCTGATTGGTTCGTCGCAGGCCGCGACCGGGATTTGACGGATGCCGCTCTTGCCACGCCGGCAACCCCTGGGCCTGCCGGCAATGATCCCAGCTTCGCTGCCGTCCGCCGGTGAACCGGCGGAAAAGACATTGCAGCGCGGCATCGACCTGCAACGGCGCAAGCGTTTTCGCGAGGCCGAGTTCTGCTACCAGACGGTGCTTCGCACGCAGCCCAAAAATGCCATGGCGCTGAACCTGATGGGCACGCTGGCCATCGAGGCCGAGCATCATGACGCCGCCATTGCCTATATGGAAAGGGCGGTCAAGCTCGAACCGGACAACGCCATCTTCCGCAACAATCTCGGCAACGCCTACAATGTAACCGGCAACATCGACAAGGCGCGCAGACATCTGAGAAAGGCGATCGAGCTCGATGGAGGGCTCATCGAAGCGCTGTGCAATCTCGGCCGCTCCTACCGAAGCCAGCTCGAGGGCGACATTGCCGAAGGGTTCTATCGCCAGGCGCTAGCTATCGACGGCCAGTCGGTGATGGCACTTGCCGGTATGGGCGATTTGCTCACCGACATTGGCCGGCCGGCCGAGGCGGTCGAATGCTTCAGCAAGGCCCTTGCCATCGACCCGGGCCATGTCGAGGCGCTGGCTGGAATGGCGCTTGCGCGCCGGGCGGTCAAGGACGATCCGACGTTGCCTTTGGTGCTGAAACGCCTGGAATTGCCGACAACCACCGATCGCGAGCGGGTAGTGCTGCACCACGCCGCCGGCAAGATGCTCAATGATCAGCGCGAGTATAGCCCGGCCATCCGCCATTTCGCGAGGGCCAAGGCGATTTCCGGCAATGATTTCGACATCGACCGGCACACCCAGCTTTACGACAGCTTCATCGACACTTTCGACGCCGGCTTCTTCGAGGCGCGAGCCAATTTGGGAAATCCATCCAGACGCCCGGTCTTCATCGTCGGCATGCCACGGTCGGGAACGACGCTGACCGAGCAGATATGCGCCAGTCATCGCGATATCCATGGCGCCGGCGAGTTGTCGACCATTCGTTCACTTGCCGGCGAACTTGGGTTCGACAAGCTCGACCCAGCCATTTTCACCAAGGCCATGGCGGCGCTCACTGCGGCCAAGGCCAAGGAGCTTGGATCGAAATATCTCGACGATCTCAAAAAGCGCAACAACACGGCGCGGCTTGTCGTCGACAAGATGCCGCATAATTTCGAGCTGCTGGCCTTCATCAGCCTGATCTTGCCGAATGCCCGCATCATCCATTGCCGGCGTGACCCGATGGACAATTGCGCGTCCTGTTTCATGCATAATTTTTCCGAGGCGCACGGCTATAATGCCGATCTTACCAAGCTTGGGCAGTATTACCGGGAGTATGACCGCCTGATGCGCCATTGGACCAAGGTCATCCCGCTGAATATCCACGACATGCCCTACGAAGAAACGGTCGCCGATTTCGAAAATCGCGCCCGTGGATTGATCGGATTCCTCGGCGTCGAGTGGGACGATGCCTGCCTGCGTTTCAACGAGACCGAGCGCACCGTGCGGACGCCGAGCCGCTGGCAGGTGCGCCAGCCGATCTATTCATCCTCGGTCGAGCGCTGGAAGCTGTATGGCGACGCGCTGGATCCGCTGAAGGCGGCGCTGGGTCCGGTTTATCCGTCCTGATTTCAGTTGGCCCGAACAACCTCGCGCTCGACGCGCGCTGGCGTAGATTAGACCTGAGTTGCATCGTGCTTTGGGGCCAAATGAAAGCCGAATGCTTTCATGACCGCCAGTGTGGTTTCCAGCGTAGGATTACCGTTTTCGCTGAGCGAGGTATAAAGATGCTCGCGAGCCAAGCCGGTCTTTCTGGCAATGTTGCTCATCCCCTTGGCGCGGGCAACGACACCGAGGGCGGACGCGACGAATTTGGCGTCTCCGGTTTCCATTGCCTCTGCCAGAAACGCCTCGATTGCCGTATCGGAATCGAGCATTTCGGCGGGATCGAAATCATAGATTTTTTCAACCATTGTCGTCACTCCATTCTACGGCCAGGCGCTTTGCTGTCCGTATGTCGGTTTCTTGTGAACTTTTATCCCCGCCGCACAGGAGCAGGATGACCGTTTCACCGCGCTTGTGAAAATAAACGCGATAGCCGGGCCCATAGTGAATGCGCAATTCACTGATGCCTTCACCCACTAGTCGCCGGGATTTCCTACAATCAAACGTTGCAGCCGAACGGCAATTGCCGCCTTGGCTCTTCCGTCTTTCAGCTTTTGGTGCCACCTCCGAAAGGTGGCTGTCTGCTTCAGGATTGCCATGGGGACTAGTAAGTTATAAATTACAATTCGTCAATGTCGAAATAGGGCGAGCCTCCAAAACGAAAAGCCTCACCCCATCCGCCCACGCGCTTCCACCTTCAGCGTTTCCAGCACCTTGTCACCATCGATCAGATGCACCTGGTCGAACAGGTTGGTCACGACGCAGCAATGATCAGGCACCACGCGCACGCGCTCGCCAATGCGAAGCTTCGCACCATTTCCAAGCGTGACCGTGCCATGTTCCTCGCTCAAGCTGGTGACGCGGGCGCCGGGCATGCCGAGCAGCTCGCCAAAATCGGCGAGCCCCAGCGTGTCGCTGGACAGCGCCTTGCTGCCGCTGTCCAGGATGGCGCGGGCCGGCGTCGGATGGCTGACCACGGTGGCGAGCACCGTCAGCGCACAATCGTCGAGCGTGCCGACGCCTTTGGCGACCTGGTAGCGGTCGAGGTAGATGTAGGTGCCGGGGCGGTATTCGGTCACCACGCTGTCCTCGCCCGAGCGCCACATGTCAGGCGTGCCGCCGCTGGAGATGCGTTCACAGGCGAGGCCCGAGGCCGCGAGCGTTTGTTTGGCGCCGGCCAGCCACGATTCAGCCTCGGCGGCTCGGCCTGCCGCGGGGTAGGTCATCAGTCCGCCGAAGGTGAGCCCCTTGGCCTGGTCGATCATTTTCGCCAAGGCCAACGCCTCGGCGGCGCTCTGCACACCGCAGCGGCCCATGCCGGTGTCGCATTCGACCAGCACGGGCAGGGGCCGCCCGGCATCGATGAAAGTAGCGGCGAGCCCCTCCAGCGTTTCGCGGCTGTCGGCCGTCACCGACAGCGTCACACGACCATGCAGCGCCTTGAGGCGCTCCAGCTTGGCGCGGCCAAGGATGTTGTAGGGCAGAAAGATGTCGGAGAGCCCGGCATCGGCCATCACTTCCGCCTCGCCGATTTTCTGGCAGGTGATGCCGACCGCGCCGGCCGCCATCTGCTTCTTCGCCCAATAAGGCAGCTTGTGCGTCTTGATGTGCGGCCTGAGTTTCAGCCCGTGGCGGTCGGCATGCGCCTGCGCTCGTGCGATGTTGGCTTCGGCGCGGGCCGCGTCGATGAGGATCGCCGGCGTGTCGAGGTCGTCTATGCCTTGCATGAAATATCACCTTGGGAAATCTGGCTGACTTATGGCCCCGATCCGCACGGATGTCATGGGGCCAGCACGCAGTTTGCGTCGACACCGCAGCGCTGTTCGGCTATGCGCTTCAGATAACTCCAGGGAACGCGACGCGAAGGGATCACGATCATGAAACGCTCCACCGTCAACGACATCATCCGCGATGCAGACGCCTTCATCCGCTCGTTCGGCTACATCATGCCGCCCTTCGCCTACTGGAGCCCGGAAGAGATGAAGGCGCGCAAGGCCGACTCCGCCGCCATTTTCACATCGCGGCTCGGTTGGGACATCACCGATTACGGCCAGGAAAAATTCGACGAACTCGGCCTGTTCCTGTTCACCGTTCGCAACGGCGTCTATGCCGACATGAAGAAGGGCATGGGCATGCTTTATGCCGAGAAGATCATGATCTCGCGCAAGGATCAGCTGTCGCCGATGCACCGCCACAACATCAAGGCCGAGGACATCATCAACCGCGGCGGCGGTAAGCTCGTGCTGGAACTGTTCATGCACGATCGCGACGGCGGCATCGATCCGAAGGCCGAAGTGACGGTGCCGGTCGACGGCACCATCCACAGGCTGCCGGCAGGCGGGCTCCTGAAACTCGACCCGGGCCAGAGCGTGACGCTGCTGCCCGGCGTCTGGCACGCCTTCTGGGCCGAGGGCAAGGATGTGCTGATCGGCGAGGTCTCGACCGTCAATGACGACCTTACCGACAACGTCTTCCGCGAACCGATCGGCCGCTTCTCCAACATCCACGAGGACGTTGCGCCGGTGCACCTGCTGGTGTCCGACTATGAAAAGTGGGTGGGGTAGGCGGCCTCGCCGCTTTTACTTCGTTTGATTGAGAAGTGCGCCCAGCCTGCGCACTTCGGCGATCAGGCGAGGCATGTCCTGCCGCGCCGCAGCCATGAAATCCTGGTCTTCGGCCGTGGCGCTGGCCATTTCGATATCGTCGCCGCGATCCGCGCCTTCGTCGGTTTGAATGAAATTCGATCTGCTCAGCAAATCCCGACCCTCGACCCATGATTTCCATGGGCCGGGCTGAGCTGCGGCAGCACGCGCGCCTCCATTTCCTGGAGTTCGAGCTCGGATGGAGAGGTGTTCATGGTGACCGATTACTCGACGCTGTTAACGACAAAGCGCAATGCACTCTCGAACAGCACGCCCGAGATCCTCTGGCGTATCTGTTGAAGACAAGATCGTGTCCAGCGGCACGGCACTCTCTCTGTTGACTTTGGCATAGGGGGTAAGTGTGAATTTGTCGTCCCTTCCCTGGTCGACCGACATCTGACGGGATTTCCGAAGGAGGGAGTTGTACGACTTGAAGCCGAACCGCGAAGCCGAGCTGTCAAGAAGAACCGTGTGTACGATGTCGTCGGGCACATCGCTGGCATAAGCACCAAGCGCGTTGAGTGTTGCTAGACCGATCTCTTTGTCGGAGACCGAAGGTAGCTCGCCAATCAAAATGACGGGACCTGCGAACTTCTCCCAGCCGTCGCGGGTGGTAGCCATCGGAATTGCAAACACACTTTTATTAACTATGTTCAGGAAGCAATGTCTCATGTATCGACTCCCATCTGAGGCACAGCTCACCGCTGATACTTATCCGCCTTGCGGTTGCCCAGCAAAAGCTTGCGTTCGAGTTGAGCCCGCAACTCGCCATAATAGGCGGTCAGGAAGGCCCTGGAATCGACCGGCTCGACCATCATGCCGATCTTGCGCCCGATCGTCTCGGCCACGGCTTTCAGTGCGAAATAGTCGTCGCGGCGCAGCACCTCTTCCAGCTTGTGCAGTTCGGCGATGCCATAGGCATCGAGCTGCGCCTGGGTGAAGCGGAAGGCGCGGGTGGTGGTGTCCTGGCGTTGCGACAGGTCTTCGACCAGCGCCAGTTTCGGCGCCTCGACCACCCAGGTTCCGGCAAGCAGATCGCCGATCCGCATACGGTCGCGGTTGAACAGCGGGAAGAGCGCAAACAGCAGCGTCCAGACCAGCCCGAAGATCGTCGACAACGTGTCGGCGAGCCCCATCTCGCTGCGGCCGAGCATGATCGACAGCGGCAGGAAGATCTCGATCTCGCGCATCAGGTTGCGGGCGATGACCTGATCGATCGACAGGCCGGCGCCGCTGCGCGACGCCACCCGGATGCCGAGCATCCGTTTGCCGGGCGTGGCGGCGCGGCGGCCGGCTTCGAAGACGATGAAATAGGCGTTGCGCAGGAAGAAGATCAGGATGATCCAGACGATGAACAGCGGCTGCGCGCCTTCGCCTTTGAGGCCGGCCAGCCCGAATAGTGCAATGATCGAGATCACGATCGCCGTGACGATGATGATGACAAAGTCGAGCAGGAAGGCGGCGGCGCGGGTGCCGGCATCGGCGAGCTTGATCCGGAGATCGACCCCTTCCGGCGTGATCAGCGGCCGTATCGTCGAGACGGTAGCACGCCTAGCGGTCGCCATGCCGCACCACCCTGAACACATAGAAATAACAGAGCCACAGCGTCAGCATGCCGCCGCCAATGGCGTAGCGTGTCACGTCGCTGGTGATCACCTGCCGACCGATGCCTTCGAGCAGGCCGGCAAACAAAAGCATGATCGTCACCCCGACCATGGTGGTGGCGGCCACGCGCCCGGCATCGGCAGCAGCCGTCATCCGCGTCAGTTCGCCGGGGAAGGCGATGCGCGTGCCGATGCGCATGCCGGCGGCGCCCGCCAAGGCGATCGCGAACATCTCGGTGGTGCCATGGATGGACAGCCATCCGCCCAACTCCAGGCCGAGATCCTTGGCGACGTAGATCTGGAACATCGCGCCAAGCAGGCAGCCATTCATCAGGATCAAGAGCACGCTCGGCACCGCGAAGGCAAAGCCCAGCGCGAAGGCCAGGATCGCCACCTGGACATTGTGCGTGAACAGATAGGCGGCGAAGCCCGACAGGAAATTATTCTCGGTGCCGTCATAAAGCACCTGCCGCAGCACTTCGGCCGAGGCATCCGGGTTGCGCCCCCCGGCCAGGCTCGGCGGAATGATGGCGTCGAACCAGCCCTTGTCTTTGGCCACCAGCCAGTAGCCGGCGCCGGCGCCGACAAAGGTCAGGACGACCGACAGCAAGGTCTCGCGCCACAAATCGCGAATGGCATGCGGCCAGTCATGCAGGAAGAAGTCGCCGATGCGCTGCCGCAAGCCGCGACGTGCGCCATAGAGGTAGAAGTAGCCGCGCAGGCAAAGCGCTTCGAGATAGCTGACCAGCGCATTGTCGAGCGAGGTCGCCCGCGCCACCGAAAGCGAGGACAGCGCCGAGCGGTAGAGCAATGGCAGCGACAGCAGTTCGTCTTCCGATAGCGTGCGTGGCGCGCGTTTCTCGACCCGGGCGAGCAGCGCCTCGAACGCCTTCCAGTCGGCCTCGCGCTCCGAACGGAAGCTCGCCAGCGACTGGCGCACGGCATCCTTGCCGACCAGCGCGTTCACAACAGATCCTCCCGCTTGAACTCGAGATAGCGCTCGACCAGCGCCGGTCCGAGCCTCTGGTGGTCGGCTTCGATGACATGCGCGCCGAGCAGCCTGAGCCTGCCGATGACGACCTGCCTTTCGCGCAGCAGCCCGCCGGCGACGACGGAGCGCGCCACATCCTCCGGCGTGTCCGGCGGCATGTCGGCCAGTGTCTCCAGCTCGACATCCTTCATCATCATGAACAGCACCAGATGCCGTTCGGTGAGCCGGCCTACGGTGCGCAGCATCAGTTCGGCGCTGATCGGATCGACAAAATCGGTGAAGATGATCACCAGCGAGCGCCGGTCGAGCCGCGCCGCCAGCGTCGTCAGCGCCAGGGTGAAATTGGTCTCTTCGGTAGAATAGTCGATCTCCGCCGCCCGCTTCTGGATCATGGCGAAGCTGGCCGAGCCGCGCACGGCGCCGCTGGAAACGCGCGGTCGCGCGTCGAAGCCGAACAGGCTGACCATGTCGCCGCCCTTCAGCGCAATGAACGCCGACAGCAAAGCGGCGGTGACGGCGCGGTCGACCTTCGGCACGCCGTCGACGGGCTCGCACATCAAGCGGCCGCTATCGATGGCCAGCACGATGTTGTTGTTCTCCTCGATGCGGAATTCGCGCGCCAGAAGCCTGCCGTGGCGGGCGCTGCGCTTCCAGTCGATCATGCGCCGGCCCATGCCGGGCTGGTAATCCTTGAGCGCCTCGAATTCGCGGCCCTGGCCGGCTCGGCGCTGCGCATGGCCGTCGGGCAGCGCCTGTCGCTGCAAAAGCGTGATCGCCTCGTCGCGGGCGCTGCTGACGTCGGGCAGCACCGCCACCTTGCTGTCCATCGGCAGCACCACCTGGTTCCAGACCAGCCCGAACGGCCCGGGCCAGCGCACCCACAAGCGGTCGAACCTGGCAATGCCGCGCCGCAGCGCCTGAAATCTGAGATCGAGCGATGCGCTGCCGGCCTCGGCGGTCGATGCGCCGCCGGTGCCGCCCAGCGGTTGCAGCCGCTCGTCATGGCCAAGACGCGCCTGCACGGCGCGCGGCCGTCCGCCGAGCCTGGCGGTGACATTGACGGTGAGCTGGCCGCCGACGCTGACCTGCGGCGGGGCGTGGATGCTGGCGTTCAGAGAAGCCCGTCCGCGCCCGGCGGCCGCGTCCACGGCCAGGAAAGCAAGCAGCGCGCAGATCCACAACAGGCCGAGATACCACAGCGACGGCAGCGCGAGCGCGATCAGGAAGGCCGGTATTGCACCGGCCGCACCTGCCCAGACTGCCCGGCCGCTCGGATAAATCAACGTGGCGCTTCCGTCTGGTCTACAAGGTCGGTCACGATCTGTTCGACCAGGCGGCCGTCGATCTGCGCCGCCGGCGACAGGATAACGCGATGGCGCAGCGCCGGCACGGCAAGCGCCTTGACGTCGTCGGGGATGACATAGGCACGCCCGTCGAGCGCTGCCCGGGCCCGTGCAGCTCTCGCCAGCATGGCGCCCGCGCGCGGGCTGGCGCCGACCTCGAGGTCGGGGCTTTCGCGCGTGGCCCGCACCAGCCTGGCGATATAGTCGACGACATCATCGACCAGCGTAACCTCGCCGACGGTCGCCAACGCCTTTTCCAGCGTCTTGCGGTCGGCCTGGGCCTTGATGCCGTACTGCTTGATGTCGTGCGAGGCGGTGCCGCCGCCATGGTGGATGATGATCGCCTTTTCCTCTTCCGGGCCGGGGTAGCTCACCCGGTGCTTGAACAGGAAACGGTCGAGTTGGGCCTCGGGCAGGGGATAGACGCCCTGATGCTCGATCGGGTTCTGCGTCGCCACCACCATGAAGTTCGGGCCGAGCGCATGGGTGGTGCCGTCGAAGGTGACGGCATGTTCCTGCATCGCCTCCAAAAGGGCGGCCTGGGTCTTGGGCGGCGTGCGGTTGATTTCGTCGGCGAGCAAAAGGTCGCAAAAGATCGGGCCGCGCGTCAGCGTGAATTGCCCGGTCTGGAAATTGTAGATGTTGGAACCGACGATATCGCCGGGCATCAGGTCGGGTGTGAACTGGATGCGGCCATAGGCGACGCCCAGCGCCTGGGCAAAGCAGCGCGCCGTCATCGTCTTGGCCGTGCCCGGCGGTCCTTCGAGCAATATATGCCCGCCGGCGAACAATGCCGTGAGCATCAGATCGACCGTATCGTGTTGCCCGGTGATGGCCTTGGCCACCTCTTCCCTGATCTGTGTCGCCAGGGCCTTCACATCATCGACGTTCACCGAGCCTCCTTGCCGTCCAGTCGTGCAGCTTTTCGGCTGCATCATGCATTTGTGTCAGGGTCTTTGCCGCGTTCGCAGCTTGCAGGCGGGTCGTGAACCCGCCGGCTTCGTCCTTGTCGCGGGAATCGAGCCAGCGGTCGAGCGCTTCGCCCTGCAAACCGTGCGGCGCGCCGAGCAGCGCGCCGGCGCGCACGCGTGCCAGTGCTCCATAGCGGTCGCCCAGTTCCTCCAGCCGGCCGGCGCGGCGCAACAGCATCGCCGTGGTATCGACCAGCGCGCGCTTGCCGAAGGCGATGGCGCGCTGATCGGCCCGTGGCGGCCCGAACCGGCCAAGGCCATGCAGGAAGGCAAGTGCCGCCGCCGCCAGGATGGTCAGCGTCAGCGCCAGGAAGGGCGGCTCGACCAGAAGCTTGGCGAGATCGTATTTTCGCCCGACGCCATGCAGCGTCAGGTCGAACATGACGGCACCCTCTTCGGGCTGGAGGAGCTCGATCAGCTTGAGCGCCGCCGCCGCCTTGTCGGGATCTTTCAAGCCAGCGTTGTTGATGAGATCGGGGTCCGTCAGAATGTAGAACCGCTCGTCTTCGACCTCGGTCAGCACGGCCTTGCCGTTGCCGGCGGCAATCAGCGGGTGTTCGTCGGCCACCCATTGCAACTGGCCGGGAACGCTGACCATTTGCCCTGAGACGTCGAGTTGCTTGACCGTGGTCTCACCTTCGCCGAGCTTGGCCTTGGCGATGCGGCCGAGCCAGTCGTTGACCACCACATCCGGCAGCCGCTGGATCTTCATCTCCCAGCCTTCGTGCAAGGCCAGCGGCAAGGTCGCCCATTTGGGCAGCACGAACAGCGTATCCAGGCCCTTGCGAAGCTTGATGATGTTGGCAAGCGCATCCGGGTCGCTGTCGGGCGAAATGGTGACGATCAGGAGGTTCGTGTCGATCTGAAGATCGCTGTCGGACCGCGCCATGTCGGGCGCTTCGCCGGTCAGCTCCAGCCATTGCGCCAGACCGGCATAGCCGATGCCGCTCTTCGACAGCGGCGTTGCGCCACCGACGCTCGGCTGGCGAAAGTCGGGCGCATAGGTGGACAACAGGAAGAAGCCTGCGGCCGCGAGCAGGCTGGCGAAAATGCCCCAGAACAGCGTCCTGCGGCTGAACGGTTCCTGCTGGGCGATGTCGGCTGTCGCGTCACTCACGTCCAGGCATCCCTGAAGACGAATCGCTCATAGGCGCTGCGCGCCTCCTGCCAGCCCTCGGGCCCGACCGGCCGGCGCGCGAACAGAGCGGCCTCGACGATGCGCGCGATCTGGGTAAAGGCGCCACGCGCCCGCGTTGGCAGCGACGCCGCTCCCGCGATATCGCGCGCGGTCAGCGACGGGCGCAGAAAGTCGGGCAGGCGGCCGGCAATGTCGGCAACGCTGCGGCGCAGCAGGAGATGCACCGCCTCGTCATACTCGCCCCGGGCGGCGAGCGCATCGGCTTCCGACAACAGGATCTGCGCGGCGCCAACGTCGGGGTGCCATATCGCTTCCGCCTCGGTCACGCTCTTTTTGCGCCACCAGGGCAGGCGCCAGGCGACGCCTTTCACTTCAAGGACAATTAGCAGCAGAATGATCGCGGCACCTGTGATCACCGCGCCCCAGAACAGGTAGATCATGTACGGGCCGAGCGATTTCAGGAACTCGCCCAGCGGTCTCATCCACTCGGGTGTCTCGGGTGGTCTGTAGGCCGGCAGGTCGAACTGGATCGAATCGTCTGACAGCAACTGCTTGTGCAGTTTGGCCAGCCATTCGGCTTGCGCAGCGTCCGGCTGTGCAGCAGTCACCTTCTCGCCCCCATGAACCTGCGGTTCGCGGGCCGACACTGGCAATGCAGCGTAACTTTTGCAAGTGGGCTAGACGCCAGTCGTTAATCTTGGCAAATTTACTACTGCGGCTGCCGGACAATATTCGGCGGTGGAACAGGGGGCGCATCATGACTTCGGCAACATTTGCACGGCCTGAGAAATTTCAGATCGGCAGGGTCTTCAACAACAGCTTCTCCGTCATCGGCCGCAACGTCATACTTTTCGTGGGGCTTTCGGTGCTGTTTGCGGGGGTGCCGGCAGTTATTCTTCGGCTATGGACCGAATCGCGCATGCAGGCGCTCCTGACGGCCAATCCCGGCGCTGCGGCCGACCCCGCCCTGGTGTTTAGCAACATTTGGGTGACGCTCCCGGCCAGTTTCATTGCCTCCCTTTTCGTACTGGTGCTGCAGTCGGCGCTCGTGCGAGCCACAATCGAGGATTTGAACGGCAAGCGGCCGACCTTGGGCGATTGCCTGCAGATAGCCATCCGATATTTTCTGCCGACATTGGCGATCGGCCTGCTCGTCGGCCTGGGCGCAGGCCTAGCCGCGCTTGCGTTGCTGGTGCCCGGCATCATCTTGTGGCTGGGCTGGTCGGTTGCGATACCGGTTCAGATCCAGGAGCGGCTCGGCGTGTTCGGCTCGATGTCGCGCAGCCGCGCCCTGACCAAGGGCAGCCGCTGGTCGCTCTTCGGCTTGTTCCTTGTCCTGATCATCATCGGCATGGTCATCCAGGGCGCGGTGGGCGTGTTTGTCTACCTGTTTCACGACATTGTCGCTACTGTCGTGGCGGCACTGGTGCAGAGCGTGATGTCGATGTTGCTGTCGGTCGCCGCCGCGGTCAGCTATGTCGAGCTGCGCCAGGTCAAGGAAGGCACCAGCGTCGACGAACTGGCCGAGATCTTCTCGTAAGCCGACGGGTTTGCACCGCCTTGACCCGGTCAGGTCAAGGCGGGTGCCAGGGCAGGAGGCATCGTGACGTCACTGGCGCAGGACCGACCGGAAAAATTCCGCATCGGCAGGGTTTTCAGCAACAGCTTCGCGGTCATCGGCCGCAATCTGGGTTTCCTTGCTGTGGTCGTCGGACTTTTCTCAACCCTGCCCGCACTGCTGTACAACCTCTGGAACCTGTCCCGGGTCGCTACATTGGTGAACGTCGACAGCGCCGGGAACGCCGCCGCTTTCGAAACGTCGGCCATGGGAGACTACTCGGGCTTATCGATAGTCGCTTCCTTGATCATTTTCGTTCTGGCCTTGCTGGTGCAAGCGGCGCTTGTCAGGGCGGCAATCGAGGATTTGAACGGCAAGCGGCCGGTCATCGGCGACTGCATCCAGATAGCATTGCGCAGCTTCTTCCCCACGTTGGGCATTGGCATTATGGTCATTATCACCCTGGTGGTGGCTGTTTTTGTGATGGTTTTCATCGCCTGGATCATTCCCCCTATCGGCTGGCTGATCGGGCTTGCCCTGGCGTTTATTCCCGCTTTCATGTGGCTGATTTCCGTATCGGTTTCCGTGCCCATTGCGGTTCAGGAGCGGCTTGGCGTGTTCGGCTCGATATCGCGCAGCCGTGCCCTGACCAAAGGCAGCCGCTGGTCGATATTCTGGCTGCTGCTGATCATTGGCGTGGCGGCGATGCTCATCCAGGCGGTGTTCTCGTTGTTTTTCGGACTGGCGCTCGCAACCGCCGGCGGCGTCACCGGTGTCGGTGTCCTGGTCGGAGCGATTGGCAGCACTCTGGTGTCGACGATCTTTTCGACGATGCTGTCGGTGACCATTGCCGTCACCTATGTCGAACTGCGCCAGGTCAAGGAAGGCACCAGCGTCGACGAACTGGCGCAGATTTTTTCGTAACGGCACATCGACCGGGGTAGGGCAATCGTGACGTCGATGACGCCGGAGCAGCCAGGCAAATTTCGCATCGGCAGGGTTCTCCGCGATACGTTCGCGATTATCCGGCGCAATCCGGTGCTGTGCTTGGGAGTGGCGTTGTTCGTATACGCCTTGCCGGAGTTTGGATTTTCCTACTGGTTCTGGGTATCCGTTGGGTCGGTAGAGCCCGAATACTCGATGCGACGGTTGACGATCACGGCAATCTTCATGTTGGGCTTTTTTGTGCTGGGGGCTTTCATGCAGGCGGCATTGACGCGAGCGGCCCTGATGGATCTGCGCGGCGAACGGCCGTCGGCACGCGATTGCATCAGAACAGCCTGTGCGCTTCTGCTACCGGCAAGCGCCGCCTCGATCCTGATCACATTCGCCTTCTGGCTGGGCCTGGTACTCATCATCGTTCCCGGACTGTTGCTGCTGGCGCGCTGGTCGGTCACGACGCCGGTAATTGTCGGTGAAGGGCGTGGCGTGTTCGCCAGCATGCAACGCAGCCGCGACCTGACCAAAGGCAGCCGCTGGCCGTTGCTGTGCATCTGGCTTGTCGTGCTCGTGCCTTCAATCACCGTGGATATTTGGGCGAACGCCTTCTTTTTCTCATTTGGTCTGACACTGGGCTTTTTGCTCAACGCCCTGGTCGATACAGCCCAAGGCTTGGTGGTATCGATCGCCATCGTCGTCATGTATGTGGAGTTGCGACAGCTCAAGGAAGGCACCAGCATCGACGATCTGGCTGAGATTTTCTCGTGAGCGAACGTCGCCGATTTCGGTCGGTTGGCTGCCCTCTCAATGACAGCAGCTACGGTCCGCCTGCGGTCTCGTCCGGCACAGGCATGACGACGTGATCGCCACATTAGCCTTGGCCAGTGCTACGTCGAGCTTCTCCTGCACCCCCGGCAGTTCCACGCTCTCGCCGCGCCGCTTCAGACATTCCACCAACCCGTGCAGCGACCAGACATTGTCGGGGTGCTGGGCGCAGCGCTGGACCTTGCCGCTCAGGCCGAGGTCGTCGCGATAGACCTGCTCGGCCTCGTCAGTGTGGCCCTGGTCGAGGACCAGTGCCGCCAGCGCATGGCGCGGCGGTGCATCCAGGCCCAGGGCTCGGTGTAGGACAGATTGTCGTCGAGTTCGACGGATTGGCGCAGATGGGCGTAAGAGTCGTCATGCTGCCCCTGGTGGTAGGCCAACTCGCCATCGAGCAAGGCGGCGCCGACGGCTAGCGAGGCCCGTGCCGGGTTGCTGAGGAAGCGCCGCTCGGGCGCAATGCTCTCGACATGCCTGCGGAAATTTTCGCGCTCACGCTCGGCTGCCGCGAATTGCTTGAGCGTCGCATGGGCGACGCCCTTGGCGTAGTGCTGCATGGCGGCGGCCAGCACATAAAGTGCCGGCTCGTCCACCATCGGCTCATCGATGATCTCCTGCCAGCGGCCGAAGCGCACCTGCACATGCGATTTTATCGCATGATAGCCCTCCACTGTTTGCGTCAGCTTTGGCCGGTCCTGGATGGCGACCACGTCGCGCGTGACCAGGCTGCGCACCTTGTCAGCCGCCCACAGTGCCGGCTGGTACTGGCCAAGGAACATGCAGGTGAACATCATCAGATGCAAATCGTGGCAGCAGCCGAGCAGATAGTAGGTCGTCTCACCGGCATAGGCGAGGTAGAGGTCGTTGGCGCGCACCGCCTTTTCGCTGGCCAGCTTTGCCTTCTCGTACTCGCCGCACAGCACATGGATATGGCCCGGCATATGGTTCATGTGGCCGGCATCGGGGCACATGGTGCCGAGCCGGTCCGCCGAGCGCATGCCGCGTTCCGGCTGCGTCGACATCTCGAGCAGATGGATATGCAGGTGCAGGATCGCCGGATGCGGCGCAGTGCCGGCTTCGTCCGACAGCCGGATCGATCGCTCGCAGACCTCCAGCGCCTCCAGCACATCTAGTTCGGCGCCGGCTTGCCGGTTTTCAAATCCCACAGCCGCCGCACGGTGCGCATCATCAGCGCCTCGACGGTGAGAGCCATCACGTCATGGTCGTCGGGAAAGTCACAATAGACCTACCGCATCGCGGCGGCAGCGTAAGCATTGTCCCATTGTTCGAATTCCGCCGGCGTCACGCCATGCGGCTGCTGGAAGCGTGCGGCCAGCGCCTCGATCAGCCGCTGCTCGACGGGGCTTGCGCCCGCAGAACCAGCCCGCGCAAGCTGGACATGATCAAAGCAGCGTCGCGGCGCGGTTAGCCTCGTCCTTGCCGTGCTCCTTCCAGGTGAGGTTGTAAAAAGGCTCGGCGGCATAGGCGATGCCCCAATACACGAAGGCGCAATCAGGATCGGTCTCCAGCGCCTTTTCGACACACCAGACCGATCCACGATCGCCGCGTCAAGACAGACACCGTCGTAAATGCTCGGAGTGCGCTGCAGGTATTTACCTGAGCGACATACCGCTCAGGTGCCAGCCGGTATGCGGCGTCCCCGAACGATCACCCCTCCAGCCACACCTTCTCAAAATGCTGTTCCAGCGACTGGTGCTGTTCGCAGCCTTGCACGCCTTTGCGATAGGTGCGGTAGACCGAGCGCCAGTAGGGCTGGATGATGATGCCGGCATCGCGCAGATTCTGTTCGATCTTGGCCATGATCTCCTTGCGCTGTGCGGCATCCGGCGTTGCCAGCGCCTTGTCGAGGAGTTCGTCGAACTCTTTGTTGGCGTAAGCGCTTTCGTTCCAGGCGGCGCCCGATTTATAGGCGAGCGCCAACACCTGGACGCCGAGCGGGCGGCCCAGCCATTCGGTTGTGGAGAAGGGGTATTTGCTCCAGTCGTTCCAGAAGGTCGCGGCGGGCAGCACGGTTCGCTTGATCTTCAGGCCGGCCTCGCGCATCTGCGCGGCGATCGCATCGCCGGTGCTCTTTTGCCATTCGACGTCGACCGAGATCAGCTCGAATTCGTGGTCCGTCTTGCCGGCCTCGGCGAGCAATTTCTTGGCCTGTTCCGTGTCGCGCTTGGCCGGGCCGATATCGGCAAATTCCGGGTGCATCGGGCCGACATGGTGATTGTCGGCAGGCTTGCCGCGGCCGCCGAGGCCGAGCGCCAGCACGGCCGAATTGTCGACCGCAAGCTGGGCGGCGCGGCGCACCTTGACGTCGCCATAAGGCGCGTTGCCGACATTGAAGCGGGCAACGATGGTCGAGCCGGTGGCGATCTCGGAATTCAACAAGCCCATCTGCTCGGTCTGCGACACGGCGTCGGACGCGGTCTCATGGTCGGTGTCGATCTCGCCGGATTCGAACGCCGACAGCGTCGCGTTGGGGTCGGAGCCGTAATCGACCCATTTGATGCCGTCGAGGTAGAAGTCGCCCTTCCACCAGGGCTTGTCCTTGCGCTTCACCTCAGCACTTGTCTCGGCATTCCAGCTGCCCAGTTCGCAGGGTCCGGTGGTGATCGCCAGCGCCTTCATCGGATCGTCGCCGCCCTCATAGGAGCGGTGCATGATCAGCGCGGGATAGTCGGCCATCCCTGCGATCAGCGAAATGTCGGGTTTCGGCAGATTGAGCTTTACGGTGAAATCGTCGACCTTCTCGATGCCGCCATCGACCGGCTTCTTGGTGTCGGCATTGACCAGCGCGCCCATGCGCGCGGCGACCGAATTGCCGGGGACGGAAGCGTCGCACCAGCGGTTGAGATTGTGGATGACGTCATCGGCGTTGAAGGCGTCGCCATTCGACCAGGCGATGCCCTTGCGCACATGCAGCGTCAGCGTCTTGGCGTCGTCGCTGGTTTCCCAGCTTTCGAGCAGCCACGGCTCGAAGGTGAAGTCGCGGTTCCAGCGCACCAGATATTCGTTGCAGTGGCGCGCCACATTGGACATTTCGACACCGTCGAAAGTGCGCGGATCCTTGAACCCCTTGACGTTCATGGCGACGCGCAAGGTGCCGCCGCGCTTCGGCTCCTGGGCCCGGGCAGGCGACGCGCTGAGGCCGCCCAGCGCCAGCGCTCCGGCAGCACTGACGCCGAAGCCGGCCATGATGGCAAGATATTCGCGCCGGTTGACGCCGCCTTTCCTGAAATCGTCGGCAACGGGCTTCGCCTGCGGGTGCAAATTGCGGTCGGTCAGCATGAATTTCATCGTCGTTCCCTCTTTTGTTGGGCGCCCCGACGGTCCGTCTCCGCTGGGGGCGGAGGCGACCATCGGGCGCGCCGTTGCCTGAGCAGGCGATGATAAAGCGGGCCCACCCAGGGAAATGTTCTCTTTTCCGCAATTCTTGTGCACTGCTCCGCAGAGGTAGACTGCCAATCTCCCCCCTTGTGGGGGAGATGTCCGGCAGGACAGAGGGGGGCGCTGTCCCGCCATCCCGTCTGCCGACTGGAGTATCTTCACAGATAATCGTTGCGCTGATTTAGGATATTGAAGGGCCGCGATCCTTCGCGCCCCCCTCTGGCCTGCCGGCTTTCGTCGTTCGGAAAGCCAAGCAATTGGCTTTCCATCCGCTACGCGGACCACTCCTCAACCCCCATGAGGGGGAGATCAGCGCTTCGCCGCCTCAATATGGCCAGTCGTTCTTGCCGAGCACGGCGACGGCGGCGATGGCTGCAAGCGTGCACGCGAACGCCTCGCCGGCGCGCTGAACACTTTTGCGGGCGCGCAGAAAACTGTGCACGAGGCGGTTCTCCTCATACCACCAGGCGCGGCCGCCTGCCGCAACGATGCGGTCGCGATAGGTCTCGCCGTCCGATGACAGCGGATCGCATTGGGCGGTGATGATGACAGTCGGCGGCAGGCCGGAGAAGTCATTGTCGCTCAGCGGCGAAAAAGTCGGGTCGTCGGGCGACTGTGCCGGGGCAGCGCGAATGGTGCGGTAGAACGCGATGTCGCGCAGCGTCAGCAACGGTGCCTCGGCATGTTCGACATAGGAGCCGGCACTCTCGTCGCCGCCGAGGCCGGGATAGATCAGCACCTGGCCGACCGCCCGGCGCAGGTGGCGGCGCGAGGCGTGCGCGACCGCGGCGGCAAGGTTGCCGCCGGCGCTTTCGCCAACGAGCACGATCGGCAGGTCCGTTGTCACCGCCGCCCATTCGAACACGGTCAGCGCGTCGTCGAAGGCGGCCGGGTGCGGATGCTCCGGCGCCAACCGGTAGTCGGCCGAGACAACGTCGAAACCGGTGCCGGCGCAGATCTCGGCGCAGATGTCGTCATGGCTGTCGAGCCCGCCAAGCACAAAGCCGCCGCCATGATAGTAGACGATGACGGCGCGCACGGGCTTGCCCGCCATCCGGTAGTAGCGGATCGGGATGGCGTGCCCTGCATCGGCGGCGATGATGCCGCCGCTGGCCGAAACCCCTTTGGGACAACCCTGATGGAAGGCGCGGCACATCGCATCATAGACCGACCTTTGCTCGGCGATCGGAAGTTCGGCGATTTCTGGCGGGAACCAGTCATTGACCAGGTCGATATACTCCCACAGCGCCGGATCGAGCAGGGTGGCGTATTTCCCCCGCCTGGCGATCTTGAGCTTGTGGACCGTGCCCATCTCTCAGAGCTCGCCGTAGAGCCGTTCGGCGTTTTCAAAGGTGAAGCGCAGCGGCACCGAGCCCTCGACCCGCCATGCATCGACGGTGTCGCCCGCCATCAGCCGGCACGCGTCTATCGTGTTGGTGACGGCGCCGCCATAGAGCCGGTTGGCAAGGTTGAGGATGGCGGTCTGGTGCATGGCGGCACTGCCGCTGCCGCAGGCATCCTTGACCAGAAGCACACGAAAGCCGGATGCGACCGCGTCCTTCACGGTGGCGTCGATGCAGGCCTCGGTCCAGACGCCGGCGACGATCAGCCATTCGATGCCGCGCGCCTTGAGTTCGGTTGCGCCAGGTCCGGCGCCGAAGGCGCTGGCCTGCGTCTTGACCAGCATCGTCTCGCCGGCCGCGGGCGCCACCTCATGGCAAATCTCCGTCAGCGGATCGGTCTTGTCGGAAAAGGCGGACTTGCCGTCGGCGTCGAGCGGATGGAACGGACGCGCCTTGGCGGTATCGACGATATAGGCCCAGTGATACAGCGGCACGAAGTTGCGCCGCGCCGCCGCCTGCAGGCGCTGGACATTGGCAAGCACCTCGCCAAAACCTTCGACCAGATAGCGCTTGTCCTGCCGATGCTCTTCCTGGAGGTCGATGAACGCCGCGGCGACCGTGCCGCGTTTGATCGAGATGCGGCTTTTCATGCGGATAGGCCTTGGTTCGCGACCAACGCCGCCGCTCTTCTCGCAAGGGCAGCGCAAGCGATGGAGATTGGTCGTCGTCCTCCGAACTTCGTCATCCCAGGGCGAAGCAGCCGCGCAGCGGCGTCGCGGAGACCCTGGGATCCATTCCGTGACGTCGACCGTGCAGTGCAACTGTGCAGGATCTGCACCGTTGCGGCGCTCTGGAGTCCATGCCGTGACATTGGCCAAGGAATGCAGCGGAGCAGAACTTGCACCGTTGCGGCGCGGATGAGTCCCGGCATGGATCCTAGGGTCTGCGCCGCGTCGCTGCGCTCCTTGCTTCGCCCTAGGATGACGACGGGATTGGCGTTCGCGCTGGTTGCCAAGGGATGCGAAACGACCATCAAACCTGCTTCTCCAGAAACTCATCCTCGTAGGGAAAGCGCGACAGAAGTTCGGTGCCGGTGTCGGTGATCAGGATCTCGTCCTCCAGCTTGACGCCCTCGCGGCCGCCTTTCTCGCCGATATAGCTTTCCACGCTCACCACCATGCCGGGCACGACAACACCGTCGCGGCCGTAGGTTTCATAGTCCATGGCGTGCGCTATGAACGGCGTCTCGCCATGCATGCCGACGCCGTGCATCACCGAGGTATAGCGCTGGTCGACGAAACGGTCCGGGATTTTCCACGCCTTTTCGGCGATTTCGCGAAACGCCATGCCCGGCCTGACGATCGAAATGTTGTGCTGAACCTGGTCGTGCGCCATGCGGTAAAGCGATTTCTGATAGTCGGTCGGCTTGCCCGGCCCGCAGCGGAAGGTGCGCGAAAAATCGGAATAATAGCCATAGCAGCCGATCGTGTCGGTATCGAGCGCCAGAAGCTCGCCCGGCCGGATTTTGCGGCCGCTGGCCTCGTTGAACCACGGATTGGTGCGCTGGCCCGAGGTGAGCAACCGCGTCTCGATGAACTCGCCGCCCTGGCGGATCACCTCGCCATACATGATGGCGAACAGCTCGTTTTCGGAGACGCCGGGCTTGATCGCCTCGCGCACGGCATAAACAGCGGCTTCCGCGCCAGCCATCGATACCTGCAGGCATTTGACTTCCTCGGGTGTTTTCACCGCGCGCACCGCCAGGATTTCGCCCTGACAATCCCTGACGTCGCAGCCGCGCTTTTCCAGCGCCAGCGCCTGCAAATGGCTGCAGCGGTCGAGCCCGAGCTTCATCGAGCCGCCGCCATGTTTCTTCAAAAGCTCGGCGATCTCGTCGGCGAAGGGGCCGGCGGTTTCGTCGTCGCGGCCCGACACCGAAGACCATACCAGCTTGGACGGGCGCGCCTCGTCGATCGTGTCGAGCACCATCGAGACATGGTAGCTCTGCGGGTATTCGAACAGCACGATCGGCCCGTCGGTCGGGATGAAGAAATACCGCGTCGAGTTGCGCAGGAAATAGCCGAACATGTTGCGCGAGCCGGTGGCATAGCGCTGGTTGTAGGGGTCGAACAAAACGACGCCCCCATAGCCCGCCTCGCGCATCCAGCCGCGCAGTTTCGCCAGCCGACCCTTGCGCAGCGCGTCGGCATCGATGAAGGACGGCTCGGTGTCCGACAGCCACATGCCACCGGCCGAGTCAGCCGCGACCGGGTGGCGCATGCGGTCCTTGAAATCCACATCCTCGGTGCTGTCCGGGTCGAAAACGACGATGCTCATGGGTGCGCCTCCTGAAGGGCTAGACCATAGCCATGCGCCGAAAAATGTCTGTGCGAGAATCCGCAGATGTCGTGCGAAATGCCGCAAGAAGGGCATGGATACAAAGGGCAATGTTGCGATCCTTCGCGCCCCCTCTGTCCTGCCGGACATCTCCCCCACAAGGAGGGAGATTAGCAGCTTTCGCGTCCCGCTCGCCCTGCAACGTTGGTGATTGGCGAAAGCCGAGGCGACATCTGATCTCCCCCCGTGTGGGGGAGATGTCCGGCAGGACAGAGGGGGGCGCTGTCCCGCCAGCATCTCACCGCGTTAGCGCGCAGCGCCCTCTAATGCCGCCGCATCGCCTTCGGCGCGTGCCCATGCTCCTCGCGAAACGCTCGGGCAAAACTTGACATGGACGCGAAGCCGCAGGCCAGCGCCACGTCTCGCACCATCAGCGTCGAATGGGCCAACAGGTCGGCGGCGCGCCGTAGCCTGAGGCGCCGGTAATAGCCGTTGGGCGAAATGCTGAGCTCGGTGCGGAAATTGCGCTCCAGCTTGTCGGAGGAGACACCGAGCCTTGCCGCCAGCTCCGTCATGCCAAGCCGCTCTTCCACCGCATCCTCCATGATGGCGATGGCCGACAGCACCAGTTCGTTCTGGACGCCGGTGCGCAGCCTGAGCGGCATCAGCTTGCGGTCGACGCTCGAACGCAAGGGGCTGTGCACGAACCATTCGGCAACGCCCGCCGCGAGCTCGCCGCCATAATCGTTGGTGATGATCTCCAGCATCATGTCGAGGCTGCCGACGCCGCCGGCCGAGGTGAAGCGCTTGCGGTCGATGACATAGAGGTCGCGCCGAAGCTCGATATCCGGGAAGGCCTCGGTGAAGGCGGCCTGGCTGGTCCAGTGCAAGGTGCAGGCATGGCCGTCGAGCAGGCCGGCCCGTGCGAGGAAGAAGGCGGCGTCGGCCACCGCGCCGATATGGGCGCCGGCGCGCAGGCTCCTGCGGATCCAGGCAACCGCATCGTCCGCGACAAGCAAGTCCGCATTGCCGCCGGAGCAGACGACGATGCGGTCGACCTTCGGTGCGCTCGAGGCTGAGAATCCCGGTTGTATGACAACCCCATTGGACGCCTCGACCGTGCCCTGGTCGGCGCCGACGATCACCCAGCGGTAACAATCGCGCTTGGCCAGCACATTGGCGGCGCGCAGCGGCTCGATCACCGAACTGAACGCCATCATCGGAAAGCCGGGAAAGACCAGCACAGCGAAGGTGAGGGGACCTTCGCTCGCTGCGGGTTGCGCCCGGTCGTGTGTTTGGCTGGCACGGTCGGTATTCACAATTGTGTATTTCCTGGGAGCGTCATTGGTGGCAGACAGGAAATGTAACGGGCTTTTTGGCCCGCCGGCAATGGAGACGACGCCATGTTTGCGGCCCAGACCATCGACAGCACCGACAAGCCGGCCTTCTACCGCGAACTGGCCACCCAGTTGAAGGCGCTGCTGGAAGGCGAGAGCGACTCCGTCGCCAACGCCGCCAACACATCGGCGCTGATCTTCCAGATGGTGCCCGATCTCAACTGGGCCGGCTTCTATTTCTTGGCCTCCGACGAGGAGCTGGTGCTCGGACCGTTCCAGGGCAAGCCGGCCTGCGTGCGCATCGCCGTCGGCAAGGGCGTGTGCGGCACCGCCATCGATCTCGAAATGTCGATGCTGGTCAAGGATGTGCATGAATTTGCCGGCCACATCGCTTGCGACGCCGACTCGCGCTCGGAACTCGTCGTGCTGCTGAGGGACAATGACGGCGTCTTCGGCCTGATCGACCTCGACAGCCCGGCGCCCGGCCGCTTCGACAAGGACGACCAGGCGGGCATCGAGGCGCTTGCCGCGATCTATGTCGCGGCGAGTTCGTTCGAGGATTAAGCGAACTTCACCAGCATCAGGCTGAAGCAGCCGATGAACAGGAAGGCGCAGGAGGCGAGCGCCAGCGGGCGAAGGCCGCGCGAGCGCAGCTGCGAAATGTTGGCCTGCAGACCCATGGCGGCGAGCCCCATGGTCAGCATGATGGTGGTGGCGAACGCCATGGCCGACTTCACTTCGGCCGGCACGGCAACCAGGCTGTTCAGCGCCACGACGGCGATGAAAGCGGCGACGAACCACGGCATCGGCGGCCGCGCACCGGATTGGTCGCTTGGGCGATCGCCATTGCTCTTGCGGCGCGCCATCAGGCCGAGCGCGATGACCATCGGCGCCAGCAGGGCGACGCGGGTCAGCTTGGCGACGGTGGCGATCTCGCCGGACTGGGCGCCGTTCTGGAAGCCGGCGCCGATGACCTGTGCCACCTCGTGGATCGAGGCGCCGGCCCACAGGCCGAATGCGTGCTGGTCGAGGCCGAGCACCGGCGCCAGCAGCGGAAAGCCGAGCATGGCGACGGTGCCGAACAGCGTGATCGAGGCGACGGCATAAGTGACGTCCTCGTCGCGCGCATCGGTGACGATGTTGGTGGCAACGATCGCCGAAGCGCCGCAGATCGAGGTGCCGGCGGCAATCAGCTGCGCCAGCTTGGCGTCGACGCCGATCAGCCGGCCAAGCGTAATGGTGAAGACGAAGGTCGCTCCAAGGGTCAGCGCCACGATGCCGACGCCGCCGGCGCCGATGGAGACAACCTGTCCGAGCGTCAGCTGAAAGCCGAGCAGCACGATGGCAAAGCGCAGCAGGCGCTTCTGCGAGAATGCAATGCCGGCCTTGGCGTGGGCGGGCGTGCCGAGCACGTTGGAATAGATCATGCCGGCGACGACGGCGAGGATCATCGGGCTGAACAGCGCGAAGCCGGAGACATTATGGGCCGAGAAGGCCACCCCCGTGATCATCGCCACCAGCACGATCCCGGGGATGACGCCATTCCACACGGAACCGAGCCGCTTCCGGCCCACGGCCAGATCGGCGGAAATCATGCTGATCGGAATATCGTTCGCTAGCTGGGCGGCGGAAGACAATGCAATTCTCCACGCAAGTACCTCAGGAGAATGTCATTCCGGAATCGATCTTTCCAACGAATTGTTTTTGTTGAAATGATCGATTTTTGTGAACGTTTAGGGCGGCCGAGGTCAGAATGAGAAAGAGCGGCCGGGCGAAACCTGGAGCCGCCCTAGATCATGATGAATTCCCTCACGATCTAACCCCACTTTTTGGGATCATGCCCTAGTATTTCATCCCAATTCGCGCGGCGATCGTATGGTCCTGGCTGTCGCCGTTGCTGCCGACCGCGGTGCTGTAGTTCAGCCCGAAGGCAATACCGCCGATTTGCGCATCGACGCCGAGCCCGATTGACAAATAGTCGTTGGAAAAGGCATCTGCGTCCAGCGCGTAGGGCGTGGTGCCGATATCGGCATAGCCGAGGCTGACGCGGCTGGAGCCGGCAAAGTCGTGCGTATACTCAAAGCGCGCGCGCGGTGTGAGCAGACCCCAGCTGGTAGGAATGTTGTTCTCGATGCGCAGGCCAAGGGTGCCCGACAGCGTGTCGACGGTCTGCTTGCCGAAGGTCAGATTATAGATGTCGCCACCCGTCTCGGTGAAGCCGTCAAGCGTGGAGTGGGACCCCGACAGACGTCCATAGGGTGATATCAGAGAGTCCGGCCGGCGAAATTCGTAGCCCGCCGTCAGCGACCCGAAGACCTGGCTTCCGTCGCGCGTTCCAGACGCGAAATCGCCGGTATCGGTCACATAGCGCTCACTGTCGAAATTGAGGGCGCCATAGCCGGCAAGGCCATCGACAAAAAAATCTGGCGCCGGGCGGTAGCTGCTATAGGCGGCGACCGAGATGGCATGGGCGCGGCTTTCGGTGCCGTTGCTCCCGACGTCGGTGACGTCATGGCCATAGCCAAACCCGAGACCGGCGGTGAAGGTCGGGGAAAAGCGGTAGTCGGCACCGACGCTCACGCCGACCAGCGTATGGTCGAGCTTGATGGCTCCATCGTCATCGGTGCCGAAATTGACGTAGCCGCCGCTCCAGAAGGCCAGTTCGCCAAATGGGTTCTCGGCCGGCAGTGACGACGTCTGGGTGTCCACGTCCGTGCCAGTTGAAGACTGTCCGGTCTTGATCGGCGACGCGCCGGTCGAAGTCCTGTCCTGCTTTGCGTTGGCGTTGGGCTGAATGCGCTCCGGATTGGGCGCTCCGTAAGTGGACTGCGACGATGCCGTGGCGATTGCGGCGAGCGCCGGATCGTTCGCCGCATTCTGCTGCTGAGCGTATGCGTCGGGATTGTCCGACGATTGCTGGACGGCAACGCTGAGGCCTATCGAATTGTGGCGCTGGTCGCCCTCATTGTGGAGCTGTTCCAGCCTCTGTCCAAATCCCTGGATCTGAATGTCGGCGAAGTGCTTTGCCGCCTCCACCTGTGCCCGAATCAGGCCGATCACTTCCGGATCGCGGGAGGGGTCGGGCCGTGCCGTGACGTTGATGGTCACGGTTGCCGGAGGTGACGTTCCGTCGGCATTCGAGAGCGTGTAGGTCAGGCTGGTTGTGCCGGCAAAGGTGGCTGCCGCGGCAAACTGCAGGATATAAGCGCCGCCATCGGGCACAATGGAAGCCGTGCCCGCTTCGCTCGGCGGCGGCGAGGCAATCGTGGCGCTGGTAAACGGCCCATTCGTAGCCCCTTGCGTCAGGTCGAGGGACCCGGTCGTTCCGGCCATCACGTCCAGCGTGTGGTCCTGTGCCGACGGCAAGTGGATCTCGACGACCACAGTGTAGTCACGTTGGCCGGTAAAGCCGTTGCTGTCCGTGGCCCGCACCGTAAAATCGTAATTGGCCGCGACAGTGGGTGTGCCAGCCAGTGTACCCCCAGGCGAGAGTGCGAGGCCGGGAGGCACCGAGCCGGAAACCACGGTGAAGGTGTAGGGTGCGGCGCCGCCATTGGGGCTGCTTGCGGTGATGGTCTGGCTGTACGGCGTGCCAATATGTGCATTCGGCAATGTTGCCGGCGAAAACTCCACCCTCACCGTGGTGCAGGACAGGACAAGATTGGTCACGTCGGCTCCCGCCACCGTGCCCGAGGCCGTCGTGACCGTGCATGTCTGGTCGGCCGGCTTGGCAGTAACATCAACGCTCCAGTTGGAGCCGGTCAGTAGGCCATCCGCAAAGGCAAAGGTGGTATCGCCGACATTCACGTCCCTGGTTTGCGTCCCTGCCGGCGAGCTTGATGTCAATTTCAAACTCACCGTCCCGGTCTGACCGCTCGCCGTGCCGCTGATCACATAGAGCGGCTCATCAAAACAGATCAATGCGGACCCATCGCCTGAATTGACGCCTTCCGCCACCGCAGCCGATTGCAGCGAGCCGGCATCCGATGATCCGCCGCCGCCGCCGCCGCCGGCGCCGTTCCAGTTCTGCTGGCACGAGGTCGTGCCGACGCCTGCGCCGCCACCACCGCCGCCGACAGTAGCCCCGCCACCGCCGCCACCAGCATATCCGGCGCCCAGGAAAGACCCTGAGAAATTTCGTGCAGTTCCGCCTTGGCCATTTGTCTGACCGGCCGTGCCAGGAAAACTATCGCACCCAGCGCCGATCGCGCCACCGGCACCTACAGTGCCACCTTCACCGCCAAAGGGGCCAAGGCCGCCCGAAACATCGGTTCCTGCCGAGCCGGATCCCCCGCTCTTGCCACCGGCGCCACCAGCTATCGAATTTGTAGTGTGCCAGCCCCCGTTGCCACCGCCGCCACCGCCGCCAGCAATTGCCAGGCGGGTTCCGCCCAGCCGCAGGTCGGTCGCCCCGCCACCATTGCCGCCGTCGGGAGTACCGCTCGCGCCACCGGGATTGACCGCGAGCGAGCCACGGCCGCCAACGCCGACAGAAAGGATGTCACCCGGCGCGACAGTCAAGGAACCGCTCACCTGGCCGCCGAGCCCGCCGGCGCCGCCTGGGCTCAATGGGCTGCCCCCGATGGTGCCGGCGCCGCTCTTGCCAACCCCGCCTTGCGCTCCCTTGAGGTATACTGTGGCGGAATGGGTGTTGCCAGGAACCGAGATGGACTGGTCGCCGCCAGTAAAGCTAAAAGCATGAGCTGTCTGTGTGGGACTACAAGACTGCCCGAGCGCTGACGTCGTGCCCGCGAGCGCGTAGACGACCGTCATCGCGCCTAACAAACGTGAGATTGTACGCTTTGCCAGCCCCCGATGCATGGCGCCCCCCCCCGTCAGCCCGTCCAGTGCTTCTCCGCTTATATTATGATGCCAAGATTAGATCAAATAGAAATTTGAACCAATGGTAGGTTGAATGTCCAACAATATTAGCTGTTGCTGTTTTTTTGTACGCGTACGAGAGCCCTACTCGACGGCGCAGCAGTTTAGGCGAGCAACCACCGCGCAAGGTGAAGACTGGCGTTGCCTGGCAGTACACTTATGGCCTTGCCGGCGCCGCCCGCTCTAGCCGCGCGGGTCAACTCGGAGGCTGGGCCAACGCCAAAATCTTGACAGCGCCGCGCTTCCTGCTCCAGCGTGGCGTCATGTTCGTTTTCTCGTTCGCCATCGCCAAGCGACGCCGTTCCTGCACCACGCAGCGCGGCAAGCTGTTTGCGCGACGAAAAGGACCGGCCCAATAAAATTCCGGTTCGTTCGTTCCAGCCCCGCCCGCGACGTCTGCCGGCGGGGTTTTCATGTCTGGAGCCTTTGCCATGTCCAATTCTTCCATCCTGTTTCGGCCGGCCCAACCGGCGGACGCTGCCGCCATCAAGGACATTGTGCGTGCCGCCTATGCCAAATGGGTGCCTCTGATCGGCCGCGAGCCGCTGCCGATGCGCGCCGACTATGACAAGGCGGTCGCCGAACATCCGTTCGATCTCGCCATCGAAAATGGCTGCATCGTCGGCATGATCGAGACCATGCTGGCCGAGGATCATCTCTGGATCGAGAATGTCTGCGTCGCGCCACAGGCGCAGGGCAGGGGAATCGGCCGGCTGTTGCTGGAACGGGCGGAGCAGAATGCGCTGGAGGCCGGCTGCTTCGAGCTGCGCCTGCTGACCATTGGCGCCTTCATGGCCAATGTGTTGTTGTACAAACGGCATGGCTATACGATCGACCGGGAGGAGCCGTTCATGAACGGCATGACGGTCTATATGAGCAAGAAACTGGGGTGATGGCCGATAACAGGGAGGATCGGATGGCAGTCAGGGTCCGGTTGAAGCCGCTCTCGGGGCGGTATGCGGTTTCGCGCCTCGAAGCAAAAGAGAGCATTCCCGGCTGGGCCGAAGGACCGGGCTTCGTCAGCATCACCAGGACAGAGGACGAGCTTTCGGTCGTCTGCCTGCAGGATCGGGTGCCGGACGGGGTGAAGCATGACAGGGACTGGGTCGCCCTGAAACTCCAAGGTCCCTTTGCCTTCGACGAAACAGGCATCGTGCTGTCGGTGATAAAACCATTGTCGGAAAACGAACTCGGCATTTTTCTGGTATCCACCTTCGATGGTGACCATCTGCTCGTCAAAGCCAAGGATGAAGCCGCGGCAAGGGGGCTTCTGGTCGCGGCGGGGCACACGCTTCTGTAGCCGTCGGCTCAATCGCCCGCCCTTGCGTTTGACATCGCTCTTGCCCCATCGTTATCCCTGAACCGATACGACGATCTGGCGATCGCCCCCCATCAATTCAGAAATCCCCCGAGGAGAAGCCCATGTCACACAATCTGCAGTTCTATATTGACGGCGTGTGGGTCGATCCTGTCGTGCCCAGCACACTCGACGTCATCGACCCGTCAAACGAAGATGCTTTCGCGCAGATTTCGCTCGGCTCAACGGCCGATGTCGACAAGGCGGTTGCGGCCGCCAAGCGCGCCTTCGAGACATTCGGCTTCACTTCGGTCGAGGAGCGCCTCGATATCCTCAACCGCATAATCGAGGTCTACAAGAAGCGCAGCGCCGATCTGGCGCTGGCCGTATCGCGCGAGATGGGCGCGCCGCGCCAGATGGCACTCGACAGCCAGGTCGGCATTGGCCTGGCACATCTGCGGAAGATGGCCGAGGTGCTGAAGTCGTTCGAATTCCGCCACGTCAAGGGCTCGTCGCTGATCGTCAAGGAGCCGATCGGCGTCGTCGGCCTGATCACGCCGTGGAACTGGCCGCTGAACCAGATCACCTGCAAGGTCGGTCCTGCGCTCGCCGCCGGCTGCACCATGGTGCTGAAGCCCTCGGAAATCGCGCCGCTCGACGCCATCATCTTTGCCGAAATCATCGACGAGGCCGGCGTGCCCAAGGGCGTCTTCAACCTCGTCAATGGCGTCGGCCCGGGCGTCGGCCAGGCGCTGTCCAGCCATCCCGATGTCGACATGATGTCGTTCACCGGTTCGACTCGCGCCGGCATCCTGGTCGCCAAGGCGGCCGCCGACACGGTCAAGCGCGTGCATCAGGAGCTTGGCGGCAAGTCGGCCAACATCCTGTTTCCCGATGTCGATCTTGAAAAGGCCGTCAGCAAGGGCGTCGCCGGCTGCTTCAGCAACTCGGGCCAGTCCTGCAATGCGCCGACCCGCATGTTCGTGCCGCGCGACCGCCACGACGAGGCGACCGGCTATGCCAAGACGGCGGCCGAAAAATTGACCGTCGGCCCGGCCGATGCGGCCGGTACCAAGCTCGGCCCGGTGGTCAGCCAGATCCAGTTCGACAAGATCCAGGACCTGATCCAGGCCGGCATAGATGAAGGCGCGACGCTCGTTGCCGGTGGCCCCGGCCGTCCGGCCGAACTCAACCGCGGCTACTATATCCGCCCGACCGTGTTCGGCGATGTCACGCCCGACATGCGCATCGCACGCGAGGAAATCTTCGGACCGGTGCTGGCGATCATGCCTTACGACACAGTGGAAGAGGCGATCGGCACCGCCAACGACACCGTCTATGGGCTGGCGTCCTACATCCAGGCCAAGAATATCGAGAAGGCCCGCGAAGTCGCCGCCCGAATGCGCACCGGCAACGTCTACATCAACTATCCCCAATGGGACGCCGGCCTGCCCTTCGGCGGCTACAAGCAATCCGGCAACGGCCGCGAATACGCCGAATACGGCCTCGAGGATTTCCTCGAGATCAAGGGCATCGCCGGCTACGAGGCGGCGGAGTAGGGCTACCCCTTGGGGACCGGCAACCAGCCGGTCCCGAGGCTTCAGCTCTCAAAGGTGCGGCTTCACTCTTCCCGGAAAGCTTTCTGGATCTGATCCGACAGCGGCTTCACCAGATAGGAAAGCATCGTCCGGTCGCCCGTCGGGAAGAACACTTCGGCCGGCATGCCTGGCGCCAGCGCCAGCCCGCGCAGCTTGGCGACCTCGGTTTTGGGCAGCGTCACCCGCGCCACATAGAAGGCTGCTCCGGTGCGCTCTTCGATGGTGAGATCGGCCGAGATCCGCGACAGCGTCCCGGTCAGCTCCGGCGTGGTTTGCCGATTGAACGCCGACAGGCGCAAAATCGCATTCTGGCCCATCGTCACCTGGTCGATATCCTGCGGTGCGATATGCGCTTCAACGGTCAGGTCGTCCGTCACCGGTACGATCTGCATCACCTGTTCCCCGGGGGTGATGACCCCGCCGATCGTATGCACCGCCAACTGCAGCACCACGCCATCCTGCGGGCTGCGCAGATCGATGCGCTTCAACTGGTCCTCGGCCGCTACCTTGCGTTCGACGAACTCGGAGATCTTTCCCTGGGTATCGCGTAAATCGGTCGCGACCTCGCTGCGAAGATCCTGGTCGATCTGGATGATCTGCAGTTCGATCTCGGACGCCTTGCCTTTCACCTGGGCAATTCCCGCGGTCAACTGGCCATGCTCGCCTTCGAGCCGCACCGCGTCCCGTTCCAGCGACGTCATGCGGTCGATTCCTATCAGCTTGCGATGCCAGAGCGACCGCACACCTTCCAGCTCGATCTGGATCAGCTCGATCTCGCGGCGTTTCGCCTGCAGCTGCTCGGTCAGGCCGGCACTCTCCTGCTTCAACTGCGCGATCCGTTCGCGCAATTGCGATCGCTGGCCAGACCGCGCCTGGTGCCGGAAATCGAACAGCGATTGTTCTCCGGCCATCGATGCGGCGACACCGGCTTCGTCGCGCCGCGATGTCAAAACGTCCGGAAAGCTGATCGTGTCCTTGCCGTCACGCTCCGCCTCCAGGCGCGCCAACCGTGCATAAAACTCATCCAGACCTTTTGAGACGATCGCCAGATTGGCGCGTGTTGTCGTTTCATCCAGCCGCACCAGAATATCGCCCGCCTTGACCCGGTCGCCTTCACGCACCCTGATCTCGCCGACCACGCCGCCCGTCGGATGCTGAACCTTCTTTACATTGGAATCGACCACCAGCCGGCCAGCTGCGATCACCGCACCCGACATCTTGGTCACTGCCGCCAGGCCGCCAACACCTCCGACAAGCAGCAGACAGGTAGCAACGCCAGCCACGAGATAGCGGCGGACCTGCCGATGATGCAAAGCGGATCTGTCCTCGCTCATGCAGGAACGCCTCTCTCCGTGGCGGCAACGACCTTGAGCGGTGCCGCCGATCGGAAGACCTTGTTCAGCACCTCATCCTTCGGACCGACGGCCTGCACATGGCCATTGGCCATCACCAGCACGGTGTCGACATTGGCCAGCACACTTGACCGGTGCGCGACGACGATAACGATGCCGCCGCGGTCCCTGATGCCCTGGATGGCGGCGGACAAGGCCACTTCACCCTCTGAGTCGAGATTGGAATTCGGCTCGTCCAGGATGACCAGGAACGGATCGCCATAAAGAGAGCGGGCAAGGGCGACACGCTGGCGTTGCCCCGCCGAGAGCGAGGCGCCGGCTTCGCCAACCTTTGTGTCGTAACCGTCGGCCAGATGCACGACGAGATCATGCACGCCGGCGGCCTTGGCTGCCGCAAGCACCATGTCGGACGACGCATCCGGGTCGAAGCGGGCGATGTTCTGCGCAATCGTGCCGTCGAACAACTGCACATCCTGCGGCAGATAGCCGATATGTTTACCCAGCTCGTCGGCCGGCCACTGGTCAAGCGTCGCGCCGTCCAGCCGCACGGCGCCGCGCGCCGGAAGCCAGACACCTGCAAGCGTACGCACCAGCGATGATTTGCCGGAAGCACTCGGGCCGATGACCCCCAGGCCTGCTCCCCTGGCCAGTGAAAAACTTGCATCCCACACCACCGGCGCGCGTTCGCCCGGCGGCGCGACACTGACATTCTCGACCGCCAGCGCGCTGACAGGCGCGGGCAGGGTCACGCCGGTTGCGCCTTCCGGCAGCGCGGACAGAAGCTGCTTCAGGCGTGCCCAGCTTTGCCGCGCCGAAATGAAACCCTTCCAATGCGCTATCGCCAGTTCGATCGGAGCCAGCGCCCTGCCCATCATGATCGAGCTTGCGATCATGATGCCGCCGGTCGCCTCTTGCTTGATGACCAGATAAGCGCCGATCGCCAGCATTGCCGATTGCAGCATCAATCGCAGGATCTTGGAAATCGTGCCAAGCGTTCCCGCGACATCGCTGGCCGCCGCATGGGCGTTCAGGTACTCGGCATTGACGGCAGACCACCGCTCGGCGATACGCCCGCCAAAACCCATGGCCTGCATGGCTTCGGCATTGCGCCTTGTCGCCTCGGCCAACGTGCTGCGGACGGCTGCGTGCTGTCCGGCGATCCTTGTCGGGCCGCGGGTCCGGAATTCGGCCAGAAGCGTCAATGCAAACAGGACAACGGCGCCGGCAAGCGCGGTAACGCCGATCCAGAAATGAAAAATGAAACAGATGCCGATATAGAGCGGCATCCATGGCAGGTCGAACAAAGCGGTCGGTCCGGCACTGCCGATAAAGGAGCGGACCTGATCGAGATCCCGTAGGGGTTGCAGCCCGTCGCCGGAAGGCTTGGCGCGCAGCGGCAGGCGCATCAACGCCGAATAGACCGACGGGCTCAGCTTTGCGTCCAGCCCCTGTCCCAGCCGCACCATGAGGCGAGAGCGGATCAGCTCCAGCACTCCCTGAAACACGAACAATGTTCCCGCAAGCACCGCCAGGCCGACCAGCGTCGGCACGCTGCGACCCGGAACGACGCGGTCATAGACTTGCAACATGAAGAACGAACCGGTCAGGGTCAGCACGTTGACGACACCGCTCATCAGGACGATGCCCGAAAACGCACGTCGAAAGGACGCCAGGATTCCGACCAGCGTAAGCGGCGTCGATGGCGTCAGCTGCATGCAGGCTCGCAATCAGGATATGGCATCTCGTCCTTCAATAGATAACTGCCTTGAGTGTGACATGGACGGGCAGGCCGGCCTGGAACTGCGCGCTGCCCCGCGCCACCAGCCAGCCGTCCGCACGCTCCAGGCGCGCAACGACCTGCAGCGTTGGTGAAGCGGTCGAGCTTGCGGGCAGGGGCAAGGAAAATTCTATCGTCTTTGAGCCGCCCTCGCTCTTGAGGCTGGTTTTGGCGGCGCGGCGTCGCCCACTGTCCTGAATGGCGGGATCCTCAAGATAGATCTCGAGATGACCTTCCGGGATAGCCTTGCCGCCCACAAAGGTGACGGCGCCGCGAATATCTGTTGCGCGAATATCTGGCGCGCGAATATCTGGCGATTGCGCTGCCGCTGCCCCGGTGGCCGCGGCGACTGCCGCAACTCCGGCGGCCATTAACACCGTGCGGCGGTCAGTCATCGCGTCCTCTCCCTTTTCACTGCGCTGGGGTATGCGGGAGGGCAGCCTGACGGCACCCCCTCCCGGCAACGCGTTAGATGACAATGAAGTCTGCAGCCGAAAGATCCAGATTTGTGTTCAGGTGTGCAAACTGAACGGCTGCTCCCTGTCCGGAACCATCGGCGTCGTAAGACAATATTCCACTGTCGGTGTCGTAGATGATGCGGTCGTCGGCATCATGAGCAGCGCCGGCTGCGCTCTTGTAGAATGAGCCCAGGGCGAGGGCGCCGTCGCCGCCAACGCTGGCAAAGATGAGGTTGTCCAGCAGGATCGTATCGTCGGCGACCTTGAAGTCCTTGATCCAGTCGATATTGCCGTTCCCGAGTTCTGTCGAAAAGCGGAAATAGTCGTCGCCGGCGCCGCCGGTCAGCGTATCGGCAGCCAGCCCGCCATCCAAAAGGTCGCTGCCGCCGCCGCCATTGAGCGTATCGGCGCCCGCAACGCCCGGCTGAGCTGGTACCGGCGGGAATTCGACCGATACGTTCAGCTTGTAAGTCGAGCCCTCCGGCACGGATTCGACCCAGCCATCGCCAGGAGCGGAGTCCGACCATTCGCCCTCCACAATATAGTAGGTTCCGGTTTCCTGAACGATGAAGCTGGTGCTCGAATCGCGGCCGTTGTTGGAGCCGGGGTCGTTGCCGCCATCGTCGTTCTGGGCGACGATATTGCCATCGCTGTCCAGAACCCTGACGATGCTGTCATGGACATTGGGGTCGGCAATGCCATCGATGTCGATGGTGATGATCGTGCCGGCCGCCAGGTTGATGCTGTAATATCCGCCCAAGCCGTTTCCGGTGGCATTGACGGTGGTGTGAAGGGTGGTCGTCGAATCGAAGATGTCGGGGTCGGCAGTCAGCGAGAAGTTGTTCGAGATGTCGAAGGCGGTCGAGACCGAATTGTTGGTCGCGTCCGGTCCGAGCGTGGCGTAGCCGGTGCCCATGCCCGGGCGTGGCGGAGCATCGCCCTGATAGGCGAAATCGCCGAGCAGGGTGTCATCGCCGCCGCCGCCGTCGATCTTGTCGGCGCCGCCCTGGCCGGTCAGCACATTGGCCGCGCCATCGCCGGTCAGGTGATCGTTGAAGCCCGAGCCAGCCAGATTTTCGATCGAGATATAGGTGTCGCCGCCGGATTTGCCGCCACCCAGTTTGAGGTTTTGCCCGCTGGCCGCGTCGGCGTAGTCCGCCGTGTCGCTGCCGGCGCCGCCATTCAATATATCGGCGCCGCCACCGCCGGTCAGCGTGTCGTTGCCGGCGCCGCCGGAAAGTTTGTTGGCCTGGGCGTTGCCGATGAGATGGTCGTCGAAGAACGACCCGACAGCGTTTTCGAAGCCGACCAGGATGTCGTGCCGGATAACGGTGCCGCGCCCGACGATCTGCACCGGGCCATCGCCGTCGCCGCCATTGGCCGTGCCATTGGCGAGGTCGATCGTCACACCGGCGGAGCTGCCTTCGTAGACGATCGTATCGATGCCGGCGCCGCCATCCAGATAGTCCTGGCCGGCGCCGCCGATGATCGTGTCGTTGCCGGCTTCACCGTACAGGATGTCGCCGTCATTGCCGCCATCCAGTATGTCGTTGCCGCCGCCGCCGTTGAAATAGTCGCCGCCGCCCCGGCCCCAGAAATGATTTGCCGCCGACGTACCGATGAAACGGTCGATGCGGTCATCGGAGCCGATCAGGTTCTCGATGCTGTAGAAGGTGTCGCCCGTGGCGGTTCCGCCGCTGGCCACGTTCGTCTCGAGGTTGACGAGCAGTTGGAAGGGGCTCTCCTTGCTGAAGTCTACCGTGTCGACGCCGGCGCCGCCCCGGAATATATCGACGCCATCCTGGCCGCTCAGCGTATCGTCGCCGTCGCCGCCGTCGAGGATGTCGTTGCCTTGGCCGCCGAGGATCGTATCGTTGCCGCGGCCGCCATAGAGCGTGTCATTGCCGTCGTCGCTCTCGGTCTGGTCTGGAAGGTCGGCGACATCGATGGTGTTGTTGATGTCGCGGCTGGCGAGCGAGTCGCGGCCGCCGATGATGAGGTCATCGCCGCCCTGGCCGAAGATCGTGTCGTCGCCGGCGCCGCCGTCGAGCGTATTGTTGCCATTGTCGCCGAAGATGACGCTGGTCATCGTGTTGTCGCCGATGGTCGGTGCGGTTTCGGTGCCGCCGTCTCCAGGCTGGAGTGTCGACTCGTCGGCGTAGATGATGTGTTCGACGTTGGCGATTTTCCGGATATTCAAGTTCCGGTTCAGCAGAACGACCGTGTCATTCCCGCCATTCGCTTCCTCGCGCACGATGTCGTCGAGGGAATCGACGAAGTAGGTGTCGTCGCCGCCATTGCCGGCCATGCGGTCGCCGCCGCCGCGGCCATCCAGCACGTTGGCTCCGTCATTGCCAATCAGGACGTCGTCATAGCTGCTGCCGATGCCGTTCTCGATGTAATAGTCGGTGCCATCGGCGTTGTGCCCGGCAAAGATCGACACATTGTTGCTGTGGCCGTTGACGCTGGAGAACTGTCCGGCGCGCAAATCGAGGATCGTGCCGGCCGTCGAGCCGGAGAAGTCGATCGTGTCGGTTCCGCCGGTGTCATGGATGACAAAACCGATATCGTGCTGCATGCCCGAGGAGGTCAGCCGGTAGCCGTCCACGGCACTGCCGAAGCCGTAGACGTTGTCGCCCATGTTGAGATCGATATGCTGATAGGTGCGCACGCCGTTCTCGTCGACGGTGGAGAAAAAGCGGCGGATGACAGCCTCGATGTCGGCCATCATCGGCGTTGACGCCGACCAGCGGCTGGTTTCACCGACATCGATCCCGTCGAAATAGGACATGACGCTGTATTGCTGACGGTCGTAGGTCCAGGTCGCATTGTTCAGATAATTGATCTGTACGCCGCCTGGGCCGCTGTAATTGTAGAGCCCGGGGTGGTTCAGCCCGAACTCATGACCGAATTCATGGATGAAGGAATCGAAGACATAGCCGCCAATATCCGTCTTGTTGACCTCGGTGTCGTGGAAACGCTGGCCGATGCTGACATAGCGGTCGTTGGAATAGGCGCTGCCGTCGTCCTCTTCGCCCAGTTCGGGGCTGACAACCTGCATCCAGTCCGTTGCGCTGTTGTATGGTGCATTGTCGACGATTTCGAACTTCAACGGGGTGACACTGGCCCACATCTGCAAGGCGCCGATCGCGGCGGCCTTGTATTCGGGATGGTCATTGAGCTCGGAGACATTTATCCTCAGCGTTCCCGCCGCGATCGCCGGCGTTATCGACCGGTCCAGCGCTCCAAGGTAGGTGAGGAAGGCCCCGTAATCTTCGCTTTTGCCGTACGGGTTGTCCGGCGTCTGGTCGTTGACCCACCATTGATCGCTGGTTTGGCTTGAGTTCGGCATCCTTGGGACTCCTTGGTCTCGCAGCCGTGGCAATTACGGCTGTACGGTTTAGCAGTTGCCAACCACCGACAAGCATCGTTTGCGTTTGCCGGTCGAGCCCCGTCCCAGTGCCAACAATGCTATTGGAATCTTCACTTGTCTAGCCTCAGTTCGCGCTCGGTACATATGAAGGTTCTTGGGCGCGCTTGTACCGGCGGGTTTTGAGATACTGGTTTGGTGTTAATTGAGCTATCGCTAATCTATGGTCGTACCTCGCCCGTAGGCACGAGGGGCTGAATGCGCAAGCGTGCTTCAGGAACCCGTCCGGCGCGCGAAATGTTCATATGTCACGCGCCAGGGGTCGCTCTCCGCTCGTCTCTCCTCACCGATCCAGTGAAAGCTGGCGGCGGTGATCTCGGTGAACCGCCACCGCGCCTGCAGGCCGCGCGAGTCGGCGCCCATCTGGACGATGTCCTTGCCTTCGGCCCGCCCGATCTGGCGCGAGTAATCCTGGTTGAGCGGATCGCTCCAGATAATGTGCCAGCCACCGATCCCGGGATCGAAGACGCGCAAGGTCGTGCCATACATGGTGGACGGGGCAGGGCGCCTGGGCCTGATCCAGATGTCCTGAATGGCGCGGCCTTCGAGCACCCAGCCAAAGTGACACTCGCCATCCGATTTCTGGATTGTGCCGTCGTTGCGGTGGTGAACCGTCTCCATGTCCCAGCTGCCAATCAACCATCCATAGAGGTCCATGTCTTTCGCCCGGTCGGCTGGCGGACCTTCGGATGCGAGAGCGGTGAGAAACGTCGTCATGATTGTCTCCAGGGCAAGCCTCGCGGAAACGCTGGGCGCCACAAGCCTTGCAGCGTTGCGGGCCCGGGTCTTGGGAAAAATTGCTGTAGTGCCGCGGCTGCCGACCTTCCGCGTTCGCGCCATATCGCATCTATGCACCAATGCTAATGTAGCGTCGGCGGGTACCCCAATGCCCGCCTGGCCGGCGCCTCCTCAGGCAATCTCTTGGATGAGCGGCGCCGGCCGCTGGCTTGGGCGCAACCAAACTCCTGCCGGAGAACGCCAGCTGCCCAATCGCGCAGTTCTGGAGAAGCATCGCCCGATTTCATGTCGACACGGCCAGCGCCGCCATGTCTGCAGGCGGCTTGTTGTGCGAGGTCACATAGGTGAAATAGCCGGCCATGATGAAATGACCGGCGGGACGATCTGGAGTGCCGCCAAAGCTATTGCGCGCCAGCGTTTGGGCGGGCCGGGTGCTGGAACGTCATCCTTGTCCACGAAATCGACCATTCTGCTCTGTCCAAAAGCCGGGAGAACACAATCCGAAAGGATGATCTACATTAGTTAAAATGCGGATAAATCCTTATGGGAGATGCTGTCGCTGCCCTAGTCGGTCCCTTCCGGCGGCGCCTCATCTTGCCAGCCGGCCAGCTCCGGCAGGTCGTCCAGCCAGCTTTTCTCCGTCATCAAGATTTCGCCGGCCTGTGGTGCCGCCTCAGTGGCGTTTTGAATAAGCCAGTCCATCCACTTTCGATAAGCGGCTGGGGCCAGTTCAGGCGGCAGCACCTTGGCCTTGGCCAGCATGCGTTTACGGAAGCTGAGCTGCCTGCGCAGTTTGGTCGTCGTGAATTTTGTCGCCTTGCCCTGGTATTCCACCGTCCAGCGCCCATCGCCGTGGCTGGTCAGCCTGTCGATGGCAAAACCGGCATCGACCGGCCTGTCCCGCCAGGGAAGCTCGATGGCGTTCCGCCTCAGATCGAGAGCCCATCGCCTATAGTCCGCCCCGGCACGCTGCGGCGGCAGAACGCCGGCCTGTTCGAGGATTTTCCTGCGAAAGGTAGGCTGCTTCTTGATCTGGCCGGTTGTCAGCTCGATGCGATGCCCACGGAACTCGACATGCCAGCGGATTCTCCCGTTGCCGACATATTTTGCCAGCCTGTCGATGGCGAACTCGTCGTCGGACAACTCCACGCATCCCTGGCGGATGCGTTCGAGGATGTACTGGCTGTCAGTGGGCATGACGTGCCTTGGCTGGGGTTCCTGGAAGCTTTTCGAACTTTCTGGGTCACGCCTCAGCCCGAATTGCTGGCACTTGTGAAGGACGTCGGGGCGCATGTATTTGCTCTGGGGCAGGCTTGATCGACGTATGTCGGATTTCGTCCCGGGGATGAACTGGCCCCGCTTCATCGCCCCTTCGAGACTCTTTGGGAGAGCCGTAAGGGTGAAACTTCCGAGCTGCGAGACTTGGACGCCGGCATGTTAGCCAAGCGTCGCCGCTCTAAGCCTGGGCAACGTCTGCCCCCGCGGCGCCTTGGCATCCCGCGCCAGAGTCTTCGTCGCTACAGCCACTCGATCTTCAGGATCTGGTGCAGTTCAAGCCGTTCAGCGATGAGGTGCCGGTGGCGCCATGGATGCGGTCGAAGAACCCCACGCCGGTTATGCGCGCGGCTGTCGGCTTCGCCTTCGCCCCAAAGGTCGGCATCTCCAAGGCTTGGTCCAGAGGCGTGGGGAACGAGACTAGCAGCCTCTCCATGTCCGCGCCGCTGCATCCCCAAACACGTTGGCCGGCCGCCGGTTGGCCATGTCGCGCGACGTTACCGACTTGGGCGGCAATGAAGATTGTTCCGGCGATGCCTGTTGGGCGCAGCGCCGATTTTCCGTCGCTAAAGCGGTTCAATGGGCAGGTTGACATTCTCGTATCGGGCTCCTTCCGGATAGACAATCTCGGCTGATCTCAGCCACTTATCCATTCTAGTGATGTAGTGGGTGATGCTCTCGCTCCATTTAAACGGCTGAATAACGGCAAGAAGCTCAAGATATACCATGTTAAGTTGAATTTTTCCTTTCCTTGGTTTTCAATTGTGATCGACATGTGAGATCACGCTCTGTCGATTGCTTTCTCGCTCAAGTGTTTCCGATGATCCGAAACATGCGCGGCCTTCTTATCCGCGACGTATTTAATGACCTCCCTCCGCCGCACCGGTGTTCCATGTACCGCGATCGCGAGACCTTTCAGATATTCCGAGAGGGAGACGTCGGCGTCGTCCCGAAATCGCCAAGGGGTCCCAGTCAAAGGAGGTTGCCCCTTTAGCGAGAACACAGCAGCGATATTCGGGAGCCGATCCCCGGCCCAAGGGTAGTTACCGCACGTCAAAAGCACGGCGGGGTGAATAGGGTCGAAATCCAGCATCCGCGCGAGAACTCTCAGGCCCGAACTCGGGATCAAGAGGCGTCCCGCGTTGAACAAGTCTCTCTCCGATAGCAAACGCCGCAGAATGGTACTGCGACCGCGGATTTCAGCGGGCAGTTCCGCCACATTTGTGGTCATCTCCCTGGTCACGAACCGAAAATCCTCCACAGTTATCCGGGCAAGATCAAACTCCGCTTCAGAGAGAAGGCGATCCGGCGATTTTAACCGAAAGTGCGGCTTGACCAAATATGAGAACAGTGGCGCTTTGGCTGGCTTGTCCATTAGCAATCCTCAAGGACCAAGCATGCAGCATACACGTCTCTGGTCGGGCTTATGGGTCGAAAAGTTCGGCGAAATCGCCATTTTCTAGCGACGGTTGTCGAGGTTCGGCCATGTGGGTGCCACCCGGCCCTCCGGCGGGTGGCCAGGGGCAATCGCTAAGGCCGACACTGTGCACTGATCGGGGCGAGCGGCTTACCGCGCCTTCAAGGGTAACTGCTTGGAAGGCGGATCGACAAGCTGCTCGCCCGGCGTGAGTCGCCTACATCCAAGCCTGCAGCCATTTGAGGCCGAACGCACCGGGCGCGAGTATCCCTGTCGCCCAGAGGATCGCCGAGGAGACGTTGGCGATCTGGAATGTCAGGACGCGCATTTCGCAGATACCTGCAACCAGCGGAACGGATGCCCGCAACGGACCGGAGAAGCGGCCGATAAACACCCCAAGCCCACCCCAGCGTTCGAAGAATCTATGGCCACGCGGAAGCAGATCTGGGTAACGCTTCAGCGGCCAATAGTGCGAAACCCGGTCTCCCAGCCGCGTGCCAACCCAGAAAGACAGCCAATCGCCAAGTGCCGCGCCGACGATAGCGGCGAGCCACAACGGCCAGAACGCGATCCCACTTTCGCCGATCAGAAAACCGATGCCAACGAGGATCACGGTCGCGGGAAGTAAGAGCGAGATGAAGGCCAGCGATTCGCCGAAGGCCAGCATGGTCACGAGCGGAATGCCCCATGCCTCATGCGCCCGCATAAAAGCGATGGTCGCTTGCGTGATCTCGTCGAGCCTCATTCGTTGGTTTCCTGCTTCACCCCTACCAAGGCGACAAATCCCGATATTTAGAACCAACCCCGCCACTTGAACCAACCAACGGAATGATAGCGCTGAAAGCGATCATGGCCAGTCCATAGGGGTAGCCGAAGGCCCAGTCGTATTCGGGCATGGTCTTGAAGTTCATGCCGTAGATGCCCGCGATTAGGGTCGGCGGAATGCCAACGATCGAGACGATGGTGAGGATTTTGAAAATGTCGTTCTGGGAGATGCCGATCAGCCCGACCATGGCATCGAGCAGGAACTGCACCTTATCGGAGAGATGGACCTCATAATCGTCCAGCGAAGCCACGCCTTGCTTCAGGCCGTTCATTCGCGACGCTACCTTCTCGTCGCCCCAGTCCCCGGTCATCGCGGACGCGAAATCGATGGCGCGCCCCAGGGCAAGCAAGGCATCGCGCTTTTCCGAGAGATAGTCACCCAGCCGGCCGACATGGCGCAACTGGGCGCGAATAACCTTGTTTGAGCGGATCGCCTTACGGCCCTGGCTGTCCGGCACATGGAAGGCGGCGGCAGAAAGGGCGCGCAGGTCCGTCGACTTCGTCGCCCGGCGAGGCGCGCGGCACCGTCGAGACCTGCAGCGGCTCCAGCGTCTCGCTGCCTTGGCGCCTGATCTCGAATTCGAGGCTGGCGTCCTCCGACGGAAGCGGTCACGAGCTGTGAAAGCCCAGCAGCACTAGGAAAACGTGGCGCCGGCTGGTCTCTCGCATCCTTGACCGCGCCGGCAGCGGAGTGGCAGCAGTCACAAAGAGCCTGATTGTCACCCTGAAACAGCTGAATGAGTAACTTATCTCGGCTTGTCGCAACCATAGTGTGGTTGACCCGGCACGCGCTCCGGATTTATTTTGGGAATTATCCGATCGTGACGTCGATTTCCATGCTGGAGGCCGCTATGCGGATAGGCACTTCTTTCTTGGTGCTGGCGACTGTGCTGGCGTCTTCAAATTCGTTTGCCGACCCTGTCCAAACGTCAGAAGACATCGTCAAGTTTTTCGGCAATGCGACTGATCTGGGCCCGTCGCGTGGAATATGCATCGGCACTGAAGACGAATGCAAGAGCAAAGCGGACGCGTCAGTGCCAACCGGCCTCGACATGTTGATCAATTTCAGCCTCGATTCTGCTGAGTTGCAGCCGGAGGCGCGAACAAAACTCGGCGAATTTGCCAAGGCGCTGAAAGACAACCGTCTAAGGGCGCATAACTTCATCGTCGAAGGCCACACCGACGCCTCGGGCTCGGCTATCTACAATCAAGGACTTTCGGAACGACGGGCGCAATCAGTGACGGCATTCCTCCTATCGAACGGAATCGAACCGTCACGCATCAGGGCAATTGGCGAGGGCAAAAGCCATCCGAGAGTCGCCTATCCCTACGACCCGGTCAACCGGCGGGTCGAGATGCGGATAAACTTGCCATAGTCATATTGGACTGCCGGGGGGGTTCGTCGCGTTGACATTCTCGCGTGACGTTCTGAGTTCAATGGTGCTCGAATGGCACTTAGGCCAACTCTAGAAAATGCCGCCTTCCGAATTTCGCCACCAATGTCGGGCTCTGCTCCGTCTGCGCGGCGCCTGACCTGCGGGTGATGGTCTGCCAACGCGCTTAACCGCGCGGCGGCCAGCGTTGATTGCTCACCCTTGACCGTCAAGAAGGGCTCGCAATTCATCGAGTTTGGTGTTTACGAACCAGCCGTAGTAATTCTCCACCGGCAGCTTTCGTCCGGATCCCTTTGCCGCAGCTTCGCGAAGTTCGGCTGCGCGACGTTGCGGCTGGCCGACATTGTAGAGCGTTGCTGTAATGCCCGGATTCCCGGAAATATCGAACCCCTCCTCGGCATACGCGTCGATCGCCTCCCGCAGGATGGCGGTCGTGTAGATCACGCTGCGCTTCGGATCCATGATGTCGCGGTAGATTGCCTGCGGCCGATCGGGTGAGAGCTTTTCAAAGCCGCTCACCCGATTGACCAGGTCGGTCACTTCCAGCGCCGCCAGAGGGCTGATCTGGCCAAGCCCGAACGTCTGGCCGGCGAAGAACGGTTGAAAGAACGCCCTTTGAAAGGTCACGTTCTCATAGGCGACATTGCCGACAGTTTTTCCGAGGAACTGTGTGTTCCAGACGTCGGTTCGGCAGCTCCACAGTGCCGAACTCCCTTTGGCAGGGGTGCAGCCGGAAAATTCCGGGCGATTGACAAACGACTGCAGCGAAATGCCTTTGTAGCGGAATTCGAAATCCGCGTTGGCGTATGCCAGGGCCTTGACGTAGTAGGTTTGCGCCGCATCAACGCTGCTGACATTGTAGGTATGTTCGCCGACAAGCGCGCCGACAACGTGGATCGGATCGATACCATAGGCAGCGGCCGTATCCTTGATCTGTTGCACGAGCTTTTTATCGTTACTCAGCAACGCCAGAATCTTGTGGTACTTGGCGTCGTAAGTTGTCTTGAAGGCGCGCGTCCTATTCGCTGACGCTGCGGGAATCGGCGGCTGCTGCTCGAACCGGTTTCCGGGAGGAACGACGGTGAGGCCCTTCGCGAGGGCTTCGAGGCCCAATCCGTTGGCAAACACCAGGACAAGGGCGGTCAGCGCCATGAGCGCGTGCCTAGTATTTTTCATGTGTCGCCCCCCGATGAGCAGGGGATACACCCACGCTCGCCGCCCGTTCCCGTATGAACCAATCAAGCTCGATCAGCGTGGCACGCCGGTTGTCAACGCATGACCGCGATCGCCGGGCATGATCGCGCCCTGGGTGTGACGTATCGGTCACTATGCTGGTGCTGACGCCAGCAAATCGTTCGCGGGACCGGCATCTCGGCCAACCTGTTGCCTTGCGAATCTTCGAACACGAGTCTCGCGTTGATCGAGCGTACCGCCCTTGGAAGGTTGCTTTTCACCCTAAACGTTATGATCGGTCCCGTCCGTCCAGGCTTAGCGCACCAAGTTCAGTAGTACGAGCTTGTCCGACCTTCCGCTCAAGCAGTCGCATTGGTGTATCTGCCGTCGGTCCTTGCTACGGATCGCTGCAACATAGTGGTCGAATGCACCTTTTCGTTCCCGCTTCGCAGATGCTAAACGTTCGCTATGCTTTACATTGAACTCGCGACCGTCGTCGTCCTGATCTGCATCAACGGCCTGCTTGCAATGTCGGAACTAGCCGTTGTCTCGGCGCGACCGGCTAGGCTCAAAGGTATGGCCGAACGAGGCCTGAAGGGTGCCAATCGTGCGCTGGCGCTTGGTGCCGATCCCGGAAAATTCCTATCGTCTGTCCAAATAGGGATTACATTGGTGGGCGTGCTTTCCGGGGCCTTCTCAGGCGCTACGCTGGGCGAGCGCCTGTCATTTGTCTTGGCCGCTAGCGGCGTGCCCGGCAACATTGCAGACGCCTTGGGTGTCGGTATCGTAGTGGCAGTCATCACCTATGCCTCTCTGATCGTGGGAGAACTTGTTCCCAAGCAGATTGCACTTCGCAATCCGGAGGGCATAGCAATGCGTGTAGCTCCGGCGATGACCATCGTTGCGAAAATTGGCGCACCGCTGGTGTTCTTACTGGATTTCTCCGGTCGTGGTTTGCTGTGGCTCTTAGGCCAGAAAGGCGAGTCCAAGGAAAAAGTCACCGATGAGGAAATCAAAATGTTGGTTGCCGAAGCCGAGCATCACGGCACCATCGAGGCAGACGAACGCCGGATGATCGCGGGCGTCATGCGTCTGGGAGACCGGGCGGTGCGCGCCGTTATGACACCACGGACCGATGTGGACTGGATCGACATTACCTGGGAAGAAACGAGAGTGCGCAAGGCGATCATCGAGACGGAGCATTCTCTGCTGCCGATTGCCGAAGGTACGGTCGATGCAATGATCGGCGTCGTGCAGACCCGCAAGGTACTGGCGGGCATGCTCAATGGGCAGAAGGTCGATCTCAGGCCTGACCTGCAGAATGCGCCGATCGTGCACGACCAGGCGGATGCGCTTGATGTGCTGACAACACTGAAAGGAGCACAGGTGCCTTTGGCCCTGGTCCATGACGAGTACGGTCATTTCGAGGGCATTGTGACGCCGGCCGACATCCTCGAGGCGATCACAGGCGTGTTCCGTTCCGATCTGGAAGCCGAGGAAGAAACGGCCGCCGTGCAGCGCGAGGATGGGTCATGGCTGCTTGCGGGGTATATGCCCGTTGACGAGATGTGTGATCACCTTGCCATCGAGCTCCCAGAAAATCGCGATTATGAAACAGTTGCCGGTTTCATCCTGTCGCACATGCACCATTTGCCGGCGACAGGCGAAACGGTCGAAGCGGACGGCTGGCGGTTTGAAGTCGTCGATCTTGACGGCAGACGCATCGACAAGGTCATGGCCAGCAAATTACCCAGCGGACGCCGGCTCGCTCGGTATTAAATCAATGATCGCGCAGGATGGCAGCCGCATGTCTCTTACTGCCGTTCGCGACGATTGATTCACGCCTTGTCGGGCAGAACGAGCGTTCCGAAGGCGCACATGCCAATTCGACCATGGACCGTGTCGCATGGATCAAAGTATGAACGACAACCATCAAGCTGCAAACCGGGAAGAAATGTAGGCGGCTAGCCTCACACACGTATTGGGTGCGTGTTCGCTTGCGCATCACCGGGTATCAAAGCTAATGGAAACCCGGAGAGGACTTGGCTGCTTCAGCAGGTGAAAAGTGCTGCCTTTCTCACGGTTCTATGTCGCGTCGTGCCTGCTCGCAATTATAGCGCTGGTCGCCGTTCTCGAGCTCGGCCTACTACCGGCACTGCTTTCGGGCCTTCTCGTGTTCAACCTCGTTCATTTCGCCGCACCGATGCTCCATCGAATCGGCGTCTCCAACAGCCTGACGAAAAGCCTTGCGTTGACCTTGGTGGCATTGATTTTCACGCTCCTGATAGCCGCCGCTATCTTTAGCGGCGTGTCGCAATTGACTGGCGGTTCGGAGAACGTCGTGACGCTCCTCAAGAAGATGGCCGAGATCATCGATACCGCGCGTGTCCATCTCCCGACCTGGGCGATGGCCTATTTTCCGTCGAATATCGAGGAACTGGAAGTCTTCGCGGCCCGGTGGCTCCGCGAACATGCCGGCCAGCTTCAACTCGTCGGGCGAGATGTCGGCGTCCTGGTGGTCCACATTATCGTCGGCATGGTGATCGGCGGCTTGATCGCGGTGAACTCGGCGGCGCCATCGGGCGAGCCCGGCCCACTGGCGATCGCGCTGGCGGATCGTGTCAAAATTCTGAGCAAGGCTTTTCGCAACATCGTGTTCTCGCAAATTCGGATTTCGGCGTTGAATACATTTCTAACGGCGATCTATCTCGTCGCTGTTTTGCCGTCCTTCGGAATCGATCTGCCATTCATCAGGACGATGATAGCGCTGACTTTCGTCGCCGGCCTTCTGCCGGTCATCGGCAATCTGATCTCCAACACCGTGATCGTCGTTGTCAGCCTCAGCATCTCCTTCCTTGCAGCGCTCGGCTCGCTTACCTTTCTCATCGTCATTCACAAGCTCGAATACTTCATGAACGCCAAGATTATTGGAACGCGGATCAACGCGCGTGCCTGGGAGCTTCTTCTGGCGATGGTTTTCATGGAGGCCTGGTTCGGTATGCCGGGTCTTGTCGCCGCGCCGATCTATTATGCCTATCTGAAGGCTGAACTCACGATGCGCGGGCTAATCTAGGATTGGAGCAATGCCCGATCGAACGAAATCGGGTCGCGTCGATGGTTAACAGGCCAGCTAGCATCAGGCTCATTGATTAAGACGGAAGGCCACGGCGGCTGCGATGCAGATTGCCGAGAAGACGGTGTGTGCGTAGCGGTCAAATTGGGCGCGATGCGCCGCTAGTCCTTCAGCTTGGCGAACATGTTCTCGATGTTGTGACGTTGGCGGCATAGGGTGTTGTCGTCGTCGATCGGCTTGTTTCCGCTTTTGACCGGTGGGGTGCATTTTGAGTATCCATCCGGCGTGTCGCGCCTTGTTCGGGTGAAGAACGAGTGGTCTTAAGCGTGCTCTTATGAGCGCACTTAGGAGCAGTTGATGGGTCAGATCACGTTGCTCACAGGCCCCGAACGTCGGCGGCGGTGGAACGAGGCGGAACGGCGCCAGATTTTGGAGGAGGCGTTTTCGCCGAGACCTGTGTGACGCAGGTGGCGCAGCGGCATGACGTTTCGACGCCGCTGATCTACACGTGGCGCGCAAGCTGTGCGAGCACGTCCCGGACCCGTGCCTTACAGAGGCGGTGGTTGTCGATGACGACGTCGGCCATCCACTGGAGCACCGGCCGGCTATTGTCGTGGAGGTGGTAAAGGGCGGCCGGGTGAGCATCTTCGCGGGAGCGACGCCCACGCTGGTTACGGCAGTGGTAAAGGCACTGCGGTGATCCCGCCGGGCGCGCGGGGTGTGGCTGTCGATGGGTCACACCGATATGAGGAAGGGCATGCAGGGCCTGGCTTTGCTGGTGCAGCAGCACCTGAAGCGCGATCCCCACGGTGGTGATCTCTACGTTTTCCGCGGACGCGCCGGATCGCTGGTAAAGACATCTGGCATGACGGGATCGGTATGTCGCTTTATGCCAAGCGGCTCGAGAAGGGCCGCTTCATTTGGCCCCAGGTGAAGGACGGTGCAGTGTCGCTGACGAGCGCTCAGCTGGCGTGTTTGCTCGACGGGATTGACTGGCGCAACCCGCAGTACAGCTGGCGTCCGGTGAGCGCGGGATAGGACACGGATTTCCTCAGCCAAAGCGGCATTTTTCGGTTGCACCGAGAGACAGTGTGCTGATTCATTTCGGTCATGGAAGCCGCCATTTAGCCCCTGCCGGACGATGTCGAAGCGCTTAAGGCCCTGGTTGTGTCGATGGGCGCCGAACTTGCCGCCGCGTGGGCTAAGGCGTCGGCCAGGGAAGCTCTGATCGGGCACCTCAAGCTGCAGATCGCCAAGCTCAGGCGCGAGCAGTATGGCCCCAGCGCCGAGCGCAGCCGCCGGCTCCTGGACCAACTTGAATTGCAACTCGAGGAACTCGAGGCCACAGCCAGCGAAGTTGACCTTGCCGCCGAAGCGGCGGCGACCAGGACGACCAGTGTCACCGCCTTCGAGCTTCGAGCGCAAACGGCCAGTGAAGAAGCCGTTTCCCGAGCATCTGACACGTGAGCGCATCGTCATCCCCCGCGCCATGTTCGTGTCCGACTTGCGGCGGGACGCGGCTTTCGAAGCTCGGCGAGGTCGTGACCGAGACACTGGAGGTGATCCCGCGTCAGTGGAAGGTCATCCAGACGGTGCGCGAGAAGTTCTCGTGCCGGAACTGTGACGATCACCCAGCCGCGGGCGCCGTTCCATGTCGTGCCGCGTGGCTGGGCAGGTCCTGGCTTGCTCGCCATGCTGCTGTTCGACAAGTACGGCCAGCATCAACGCTTAACCCGCCAGGCTGAACGTTTCGCTCGCGAGGGCGTGCCACTGAGCCTGTCGACGCTCGCCGACCAAGTTGGCGCGGCCACTTTCGCGCTCATGCCCCTCTATCGCCGGATCGAGGCTCATGTTCTCGCCGCCGACCGATTGCACGGCGACGACACAACGTGCCGGTCCTCGCCAAGGGCAAGACCGATATCGGCAGGCTGTGGGTCTATGCCCGCGACGACCGGCCCTTCGGCGGCGCCGATACGCCCGCCGCGCTGTTCCACTATTCGCGCGACCGCCGTGGCGAACATCTTGCGCTGTTCGCGTTCGCATGGTTTCGGAGCGACCCCAAGAAAGCTTAAAGCGCCAGATAGAGCAAGGCTGCGGCTCCAGCGCCGATGCAATAGTACGCGAATGGCTTGAGCGTGTCCGTTTCAAAGTATTTGAGCAGAAAGCGAATTGAAAGAAATGCGGTTCCGCCAGCACACAAGGCGCCAACAACCGCCTGACCCAATCCTGCGCCGCCATTTGTGAAAAGATCGGGGACCTTGAGCACGGCAGCCGCCAGGATGATTGGGGTGGCCAGCAGGAATGAATAGCGGACGGCGTTCTCGTGAGAAAGCCCACAGGCGAGCCCACCGCTCATGGTCAGTCCGGTGCGAGAAAATCCCGGTATCAATGCGAAACATTGCGTGATGCCGATGATGACGGCTTGGATCCATGAAAGGGCAGCAAGCTTCCCGTCATCGTGGGCACCTTCAGTCGCGCCGCGCGAACGCAACACTTCGACGACATAGAGCATTGGGCCATTCAGTACGAGCACAGCCGCGACGAGTGTCGCGGCTGCAAAGAGCTGCTTCAGTCGCTCTTCGAACAGAAGCCCAAGGAGTCCGGCCGGAATGGTGCTGACGATGAGAAGCCATCCCAGCTTGGCATAGGTGTCATCGGCGCGGATCTCGTGTTGTTTGAGGGAGCGGAGAACACCACCGATGATGCCTAGCCAATCGCGCCAGAAAAAGCCCAGCAACACGAGAGCCGTCGCCAGGTGCGTCAGCACCAAAAAGGCGACAAATGCAACGCTCGATCGGTCGACGGGCCAGCCAAGCAGGGCAGGGATCAGAACGGTCTGTCCCAAGCTCGAAATCGGAAAGAGTTCGGCGAAACCCTGCAAAAGCCCCAAAACGATCGCCTGGAAATAAGTGATCATAGGTCCGTAATCCCGGAATCTTGGTTCCCCAAAATAACGTCGATACCAGCTTTCAAGGGGTGACGGTATCAGGTGCGGCCATTGGCCTTTCCAAATACCTCGTGGCGCTCATCGCGAAGTGCAGTCGTGATCTAAAAGGCGCTCGGCGGCGGAGTGCTCCCAGTTGGCCAGAATGTAAAACCCTGGCCTGGCATGGGCCAGTTCGGCCCCAACAACGACGATATTTACCCGATGCATGGCGCGCCGAGCCTGCGGCAACCCGGCAGCAACAATGCCGGCCACGTTGGTGGCTGCCAAATCCGGCCGATCGACCGCCTTGATCCAGTAGCGTTTTCCCATCAGCGCCAGGGGGAACAGCTGCCATGGGCCTTCGGTCTTCGGCCCGGTCGAGGCGAGTTTCTTTTCTACCGATGCTGCAAGGCAATCGACGTGGATGTGGAACTGATCCTGGGACCGCGCAGTTCTGGAATTCACCGCCAGGGCAACCGCCGTTCGTGGCAGATATCGTCCAAGGCTCGCCGAAACCCTGTTTCGAACTTCCCATGCCCGATGCCAGAGTTGGGCACTGTCCTCCTCACGGACCGGCGGGCTTTCAATACCGGCAACAGCCGCAAGTGGCATCAACAGAAACTCGGTCCGAAATCGGGGCGACTTGATGAGAGCCGACCCAGGTGGGCCCTGTTTGGGCAGGACCACTTCCTCGCAAGGGAAGGCGCTGCCAAGATGCGCCGCGGCAAAAGCGCAAGTCTGCACAACCTGCCAGAGCGCGTTGCGATGCGCGGGAGCGGAGCCGACGCTACTGGCCGACACCGTTACAAACAATGTCAGCAGTGCCCGGAGGACCCTGTCCCGAGCCAAAAGGCCCCACAAATGGCGTTGGATGGTCATGGGTAGCGGAAACCGGCAGCGCAAGATTGCCAACAATATCAAAGCTTCTGGACGACAATGATGGAGGAACTGCGACCTGCAACCGGGTATGTAGCAGCCGAAATGTCGTTCACGAGGCTTGGAGACTGAGGCTGCGTTCGGCGGAACCGGGATGGTATCGGTGGAGCCGCTGTTTGACTCCTTGAGATGGTTTCGTTCAAGCGGGCTGTCGCCCTTTTGGTGTCAGATCACCGGTTGGATGCGGTGGACGCCAACTTTGAGTCAGCGCTCTGTTCAGCAGCCGGATTGCGATCGTTATCCTTCCCTTCGATGGCCTTATCAGCGCTTTGCGATACACTTTCCATTGAATTCTTTAGCACCGAGCGGGTTTCCTGCAGGTCGAGTTCCTTCTCGGCTTGTCGTACGGCGTCGTCAAACTGCTTTCGAAAATCACCAGCGATCCGATTGAATGTCTTCATCATTGCCCCCGCCGATCGCATTACTTTTGGAAGCTCCTCTGGTCCGAAAACAACGAGCGCCACCACAAAGATGACCACCAGGTGGGTCATGCCAAGTCCGAACATCGGTAAGTCCTCTCGCGCACATCGCCGGCAGTGACAATCTCTCCGCGGTTTTGCGTCGACCTATCGGGTAGCGGTTCGATCGACACCGCCGAGCCTGCCATCAGACCGCCTCGCGTGAGCCATTCCAGTATGCGCCGCGCGATTGTCGTCCATACTTCGCGCCATGTGGCACCACCCGTCAACCCGAATATCAAGCCATGCTCACAGCAAGCGGACACCACGCCGGAGCGGATGGCACACGGCCCAGAATCTTTGAAGCGGGCGCCTACTCCTTTTCTGACGAACTCGGCGGATTACGGGTCATTTCAGTCTCGGGAGCAGGAACGAGGGGCGCCCCCATCGTGGTCACCGGGGAACTTGAATCGGTTGATCCCGTAGCCCTGACCATACGGACCATCCGGCCGGTTCAACCCTTCGGGCACTTTGGCAACTACGCCGCGGGTTTCATTCCCCTCAAGATCGTCGCCCTCAACAATAGTCGTCACGCCTGGGTCGAATTCGAGCTGGAGTTGCATTAGATTCTCAACAGCAGAGCGATTTCGGCGACGGGCTTTGGTTCGACAAGGCACGCCGCGGGACGGGTCCAATTTTGTCAAGCAGTTTAGCCGGACCTCACGACCGCCTCCTGTTCCGCAAAGGCAAGGTCGATCCGTGTAGCGATGGTGCGGACTTGGTCAGGCCTGCGAGCACAACCAGTTTCCCGGATGAAGGCCATTACTCGTCAAGACACCCACCCAGGAGGCGTGCTGAAAATTCGGTTCTGGGCGAATTTCACCGTTCACAAAACTGGGTCGGTGGCAGCGAGTTACTGCGCAATAACGTTGCTAATCTCGATCATGTTTGAGCGCACGCGCAACATGTAGAAGCCAATTGTCGTTAGGTGGTTCGGCAGCAGCCAGCCGTCCTCGCGGCCGTTGGCGATGATTAAGGGCAGGATGCGCAGCGCCGAGACGAACTGCGCATCCATGGTGTCCCACAGGTTCTGCAGGTGCTTTTCCTTGATCACGTCCTCGAAATCGGCCTGGGCGCCCTTCATCAGCCCGTAATAGGCATAGAGCTGACCATAGGAGAACCAGAAGCGGTCGTCGGCGCGGAAGTCGAACCAGCCATTGTTGTGGTTCTCGGCGCGTTCCTTGAGGATCGCCGAGGTTGAGCCGATGTCGGAGGAGATGCGGTCGATATACTGTTTCAGATTGTCGGCTCGGGCATCGAACGTCGCCTGGCAGGTGGCCAGCCGAGCATTGAAGGAGCGCAATTTGCGAACCGCGTCGCGATAATAGCTCGGCGTCGGCGTCTTGGGTCCGAACGGGTTGAGGCCGAAATACCAGGTTTCCTCATCGAACTGCAGATTGCCGCGCGCATCCTGTAGGTCGGTGTCGATCTGCGATGTGGTGCGCACGCGGCCGAGATTGTCGGCAAGCTCGGTGGAGGTGCGCCGCACCGCCTGGTTGATGCCCCGCTGGAACGAGGCCTTGTTGTCCATGAACGGCGTGTGGTCCCAGTCGATGCCGAACAGGCCGAGTTTGTAGAGGATCATCGACGAGATCCAGGCATTCTGGTTGACGTTGAAATCGGTGAGGTCGGCCGCGACCTGGGCGATACCTGAATTGCCGCAGGTCTTGGCGGTTTCGGTGCCAGCGCCGGCCGCGACCTGTTCGCCGGCGGAAATGTTGCGGTTCTCGAAGGTGTATTTGTCGACGTAGTTGGGATCGAACTTGTTCCACCACTGGGTGGCGTAGAAGAAATTGGCGTAGAGACCGATCAGAACCAGCAGCGCGAGGCCGACCGCCGCCTTCAGGATCCAGCCGCGCTGTGTGTACCAGCGCCCGGCCCACAGGAACGGCCAAAGGATCACGCCGAAGGCGAGGCCGATGCCGCGGCCGATCCACTGGAAGATGCGGGTGAAGAAATTCACGATCGGATCAAGCATGGCTCTCGTTCACCCCTTCAGCATGATGCCAAAAAGTTGCAGACTTTTTGGATGACATCATGCGCCAAAACAATAAGTTAGAACGAAATGACGGCTCATTTCGTTCTAGTCAGTCAAGCCGTAAAGGCGCGTGCGAAACGCCACCTTGTCCTTCAAATATGTGGTTTGCAGAACGACGCGCTGCATAGACCATCCGTCCCGGTTTTCAAACCGCATGGTTATCGGCACACACCATACCTCGCCTAGCCATTCGCACACGACAGGCAATTTCGGCGCTTTTTATGAGCGCGCCTTCGTGCCAGTTTACTTCGTTCTGATATCGATAGACGTTCGCCAAATGCAAGCAGTGTGCCTCTGCGAGATGCCCGTCTTGACGTTTGAGACTGCCAACATCATCTAGTGTTCGCTCAGCCCCAGACTTCTGGCTCTGTGCGAGTTCGGCCTCAAGTGGTTGCAGGCGCGGACGTGATGGGCACCAAAGGCGGACCGTCATTGTCGGCCTCTGGCAGGGGCAGGAATCAATCGTAGGTGCCGCGAACGGCTATGCTCCCGGTTCAGGTCGAGTTCGATATCGAAGGCAAAACAATCGGCAACTCACGAGCAATCCGGCAGTTTCGTCTTGGGCTAGTTTAGAACCTGATACAGTGCGCCGCTGGCACAATCGTAGTAGCCAACCCGCCGCCGACAACTCTCGGGCAGATTTCTAGTGCGACAAAAGGACAGGCAGGCGCAGATCGCCAAGAACGCTTTTGGTTGCTCCACCCACGACAAAATCTCTCATCCGGGAATGGCCGTATGCACCCATAACAAGCAGATCGGCGCCCATGCTGACAGCGCGCGCCTGAAGCGTAACGCCAATGGGGCGATCTTCGAGGTCGATTGAGATCCCCTCAGCGGGAAAGCCACGCTTTCTCAGGCTCAGGGCGAGGCGTTCGCCAATATCGCGCAGCGACTTTTCGTCTGTCACTGTCAGTACCGTTATCTTTGAGGCACATTGCAGAAACGCGTGCGCATCGGCAACGGCCCGGGCCGCAACGCGGCTACCATCCCAAGCGATGATGACATGATCGATCGCACCAACGTTTGCGTCTTCCGGCAGAATTATGGTTGGGCGACCCGAACCAAACAGGACCGCATTAACGGTCATGCGCGCAGTCTGGTTATTTGGCTCCAACCCAATCAAAGCAAAATCGAAATAGCGTGACTGAGTTGCCGCAACATCGCCGATAGATGCTGGCTGAACAGCAATCTCCTCGGTTGTGAGGAGCGATCCGACGCGTGCCGCTTCAGCTTTCAATGCCTCCAGCAAATCGAGCCCATGCTTGCGGCTGGTCGCTTCTGTCTCCCGGATCATTTCGGGAAGATCGATCAAGTATCGCGAAACCGGATTGGAAATACCCGGAATATCGACATTGATCGTCAATGCATGAAGTGCGGCACCAACGTGCTTGACCACCGCGATTGCGTTTGATGCGATTTTGGTGGAATTCGCTTCCGGATACGTCGCCAGAGGAAGTAAGGCAATTTTGCTCATCAGACCTCAACCCCGTTATTTCGATCGCCGTCGACCATTGGCCCAATGCGTGTCACACTCAAGCCAGCCATTTCAGCCTACAAAAACTCAGACGACCGAGGGTTGTTACTGCCTATCCAAGGCGATCTTGCGCCGCGCCGATTCCGTCCTGAACGACTGTGGCTATAATGGCAGGCATCCAGGAACAGAGATGGCAAATGACGATTGGCCTGCTTGTTGCCATGAGCGCAGTGCCGCTCGCAAGCATTGTTTGAACAGTAGCGGTAGGCGATGATGTGGCCGCAACCCAGCGGTTCACGATCCGCGCCGGGGAAACCACGCTCCGCGACCATCCTGCTAAATCAGGATACCAGCCAACTTGGATGCTGGGGAGGCTGCGACACAACTTGGAGCACCCGACGCGCCAGTATTGTGTCCCCCACATCATGTCCGACAGGACGCGACATTTGAAGATGCAGTAGGTCCTCTTTTTCCACGATCGTGTAGGATTTTCAGTTACCGACAGGATAATATGCTGAATGATGAAATGGCACTTTGCTTTTCGCGAGCGAGGTACTCCAAAGCTGAGCACGTGGGGACGTGATCAGGACCCGACTTCGCAACTGAGCTTTGGCGTTCAAAGGAACCAAACGCGTGAACCATCAGGCGGTGGAGCAAGCTGACACAAGAGCGGGAGGGGTTGAAGCTGTCGATCGCGCGCTTTCGATCCTCGGGTGCTTCACAGAGCATGACGAGGGTTTAAGCCTGGCTGAGATATCTTCTAGAACGGGCCTATACAAAAGCACGATCCTTCGGTTAACGGAATCCCTTGTCCGCAGTGGCTACATTGTTCGCATGGCGGACAAGCGCTTTGCTGTCGGCCATACGCCGATGATATTGGCCTCATTCTACCGTCGTCGTTTTAAGATAGAGGCATTCGTTCGGCCTCTCCTTTTGAGCCTTGTCGAACAGGCGGGTGAAAGCGCATCGTTTTTTCGAAAGGAGGGAAATGACGGAATTTGCCTATTTCGCGCAGACTGTCGTCATTTGATCCGTGATCAAATCCGAGAGGGTGATGTGCTTTCGCTTGACGGTCACGCAGCTGGCCAAGTGCTTGCACGGTTCAGTACGGCTAAGCCTAGGACGCGAACAGCTCTTATGGCGAAGATTCCGTTTATATCGCTCGGGAAGGGAGATTCCGAAACAGCTGCGATGGCCGTACCGGTTTTTTCAGGCAGCGAGGGCTTGATCGGAGCGCTGGCTGTTTCTGGGCCGCTGACCAGATTTACGCCGGAAAAGTTGGTCAGCATCAGACCGCTTTTGCTGGGTTTTGGCGAACGTCTATCGATATCCCTTGCGAGCAAACAATATGCACAAGCGCGCTCATAGAATGGTCGTGACCAGCACGTGTCTGCTTAAGGGAAGGGGAGTAGCAGTTGGGGCGGATTGGTGGCAAGCGAGGCTCCAAGTCGGTTACTCTCTGCTCTGTGGCAAGTGGTCCCGCCAAACATGACTGGAATCGACATCGGCCCCTTGCGGACATGACTGCCAGTGAGCGTCCAAGCATAATGCGCACCAATCAAAACGATAGTGACGATCTGATCCGCCGCGCTTTGGCCGCGTTCAATTCCGGCAATCATCGCCAAGCGATCGATGTGTGCGAATTGGGCCTGAAGCAGCACCCAGGCGACCCGGCGCTTTGCCATCTTCTGGCGGCTGTATTGTTCGCCAAGGCAGATCTGCCGGAGGCTCGTGCGCGCATCGAAGCAAGCCTTGCCACTCGACCCGACTATGCGCCCGCCTTGATACTGGCATGCCGGATTGCCCGGGCCGAAGGCAGGTTTGAAGCGGCGTTTCAGTTCCTGGACCGCGCGGCAAGACTGTCATCTCAGGCGGAAATGCTCGTCGAACGGGCACGCACCTTCGATCAAGCAGGCGATGCCCCTGCGGCGAGCGCGTCCTGGACACTTGTCTTGCAACGGGATCCGAAATCCGGGGAGGCAGCGGCGCGCCTCGGGCGCCTTGCATGGCAGCGCCGAGCGGCTGTCGAGGCGGAAGGTCTGCTCGAACGCGCAGTCGCTGGCCGCGGGCATCTGTCGGCCTGGTTCGACCTCGGGCTGGTACGTCAGGACATGCGCAAGTTCGGCAGCGCTGCACAGGCCTATCGACGCGTGCTTGAGATGAGCCCGGCGCCCCGGAAGCGGCTGTCAATCTGGGTGTCGTCCTGCAGGAAACCGGCGACCTCGACGAGGCCATGGCAGCGTATTCATTAGCCTATGGTCTCAGCTCATCCACCTTCAGCGTCATCGCCATGGCGCTGACGTCGGCGCCAAGGGGCCGGCTGTGGCTTGATGAGAAAGCGCTGCGTCGCTCACTCGCTGGCGGAGCGTCCCCGCCTGGCGCGAAACCGCTTGCGGTAGACGCCGGGCGTTGACAGGACATCGGCGACCGTCTGCGCATAGGATGCCTGTCGCTTTTCGTCGAACACTTCGTATTCGAGCTGCGGCGCGGCCCGCGGAACCGCAAAGCACAGCGCGACTGGAGTTACTTTCCTGAGCACGCCAGAGAATCCGGGCTCCGTCCAGATCGCCGGGAAATTGATGCCCCCATCGCTGAACCGGTCGGAATCCACCAGGCCAGTCACCAGCCTGAAGGGAAGATCCTCGCGATTGACCGGATGCGTCGCGAAGAGCGACCAGCCGTCCTCGATCTGTATGGTCCAGAAGCTGTTGAATTTGATAGCGGCTTGACCGGGAGTGGCAAACGGGCTGCCGGCGAGCTGCCCCGGCGTGTGGAAGCTCAAAGGCGCTCGGGGGTGGTTCTCACTGACCGGGTCTGGAATGTGCCAGTCCCAGGAAAAGGTCCCTTTGTCGACGACGACGTCGCACGGCAGGAGGATCATGAAGCCATAGGTCATCGCATCGATAACGGGCGGGCACTGCTTGAGCGTGCGAATGTCGCGGCCGTGGATCGCCGAATAGGCAGTGGCGGGCATTGCGCGCAGCCAATCCGGTAGAGCACCGCGCGCGAGGATCGGGCGTGGCAAATGCTCGATCAACATCGGATCACATCGGAAAATGACACGCATCGTCGCCTCCCGGCGTTGCGGTACCACGATTGCCGATCACACTCCAAGCGGCGATAAGGTAGGGCAATGCTGCACTAACACCTTGGACAAATTGGCGAGTTTTTCTTCAATTCAGGCGAGACCCAGCCATTTGCTAGGCCAAGCTGTTCCAAAGGCTATCCGGAAGGGCGCAACGCAGTCAACAAACCGCCGCGTCACACATGACCAACGGCACAATCGCCACCAAGACTGCCGCGTTTGCGAGGATAAACGGAGGGCGCTGCCAAGCAACCAGGCAAAAGATGAAAATGACGACGCCAACGACAACAAGATGCAGGCGAAAAGTTCACCGTGTCTTTGCGAGAACGACAGTCGACATCGTAGCTTGCATTTTGTCGTCACGACAATCCGGGCATCCTGTCTCGCCTGATGCGCCCTCGTCGGCCGACAGTGTATACGCAGATCAAAATGAAGGCAGACGGCATGGCGCAGCCAGTCGTTCGGATGATTGGAAGCTGAACAGCTGATATCCGCAGATGCTGTCGAGCGCGACGCTTGATAGGCTACTGCTTCCGTGCAAATGCTCCGTCATGCGAATTCTCCTCGTCGAAGACACGCACGACGTTGGCGAGGCAATCAGCCGCCGCTTCGAAACGATCGGCCATGCGGTCGATTGGGAGACGGACGGTCGTGCTGCCGCAGAAATCCTCGGTTTCACCAGCTACGATCTCGTCATACTCGATGTCATGTTGCCCGGCCTCGACGGGTTCGAAATCGTTCGAAGGCTCCGGCAGGCAAGAAAGACGACCCCAGTTCTGATGTTGACGGCCCGTTCGGAGATAGAGGACCGCGTTGGCGCGCTCGATATCGGCGCCGACGACTATCTGGTCAAACCGTTCGATTTCCGCGAATTGGAAGCGCGCGCCCGTGTTCTGCTGCGGCGGAAAAGCGGCGAGGCGACCAACATCGTTCAGTGCGGCGATGTCGTGCTCGACCGCGCCAGCCGCTCGGTCCGGGTAGGCAGGCGCGAGGTGCAATTGAAACGACGCGAAATGACGTTGCTTGAGATACTGGCGTCGCGGCCAGGTCGCGTCTTCAGCAAGGATGAACTTATCGATCAGCTTTTTGGGTTTGACGAGCCGGTCAATCAGAACGCGATCGAACTTTATGTCGGCCGGCTGCGCAAGAAGCTGGAAGGCGCCAAGGCGCAGATCGTCACCGTGCGGGGCATGGGATATCAGCTGGCTTCCGATGATACCGGCTGAGCCTTCCCTTTTCACGCGCCTGGCGGTCCGCATCTCGCTGGTGCTGGGCCTGGGCGCGGCTCTTCTGGTGAGTGCGGCGTGGTACTACGCGCGAACCGCCGCCGATGACGCCTATGACCGGCTTCTGCTAGGTGCGGCGATCCAGATGGCGGACAGCCTTACGGTTGAATCCGGTTCACTCATCGTCAACTTGCCGGTATCGGCTTTTGAGCTCCTGGGCCTCGCCAGCCGCGACCGCATCTTCTATCGCGTGATCGATCCTTCCGGCGCGACGCTGACAGGTTATGCCGATCTGCAAACAGAAGTTGATTTGGCAGCAATACACGATGTCCCGGTATTGGAATCGGCGCGTTATCGCGGCGAACCGGTCCGCATAGCGGTGGTGGCTCGCGCTCTATCCGATCCCGCCGTATCCGGTTGGGCGCATGTCATCGTTGGGCAGACCACGGAAGCGCGCAGTGCGCTCGCGGGGGAGTTGACGCTCAGAGCGACCGTCCTCCTGGTAATCATGAGCATATTGGCATTGGCTGGGGCGATGGTGGCCATTCGCTATTCTCTGCAACCGGTCAAGCATCTGGGAGCGACGCTTCGCCGTCGTGATCCACAAGACCTTACGCCCGTGACAGTCGTCGTCCCGCGAGAATTGCGGCCTTTCGTTACTTCCATCAATTATTTCATGAGTCGGCTCGACGAGCGCGTGAAACTCCTGCAGCGATTCATCGCCGACGCGGCGCACCAGATCAGAACGCCGCTGACGGCACTTACCGCGCAGCTCGATCTGTTGAGTCAAGCCAAGCTGGACAAGTCGAGCCGCCAGCATCTCGATCGCGTACAGCAGCGCGCCGGCGAACTTGCGCGCCTGACCAACCAGTTGCTCAGCCACGCCATGGTCATCCATCGTGCCGATTCCGTGCAGCTTCAGCCGCACCACCTTGCAGACGTCGCACGGCGCGCTTTCCGTGCGGCGGTTCCGATAACTATCGATTCGGACATCATCGTCTCCTTCGAGGCGCCTGACGATGAACCTGTCGTGCTTGCGGACGCCGTCAGCCTGCGTGAAGCGATCGTCAATATCATCGACAATGCCCTGCGCCACGGAGTGATGTCGCGCCTTGAGGTCAGGGTACGCAGCGACGGTACGCTTGCCCATGTCGAGGTCGAGGATGACGGACAGGGCATTCCGTCGAGCGAGTGGGAGCGAGTCACGCAGCGCTTCGAAACGTCCAAATCTCACGACGGCAGCGCAGGTCTGGGTTTCGCCATCGCGTCGGAGGTGGCGGCGGCTCACGGTGGCGCGCTGACCTTTCGCGAGAAAAGCGAGGATGGCGGGAAGCGCACGCAAGGGTTCACCGTCACCTTGACGTTGCCCATCGCCAGAGAGAAGGCAGGATGATAGCGAGAGCATTGCGGGCATTCACTTTACTGGCTGCAATCCTTTTGTGCGTCGATCAGGCGGCAAGAGCTGCTGAAGGAAGCAGCGCATTTTTCCCTTCGCCACAGCCGGAGAAGGATCGACTGTCGATCCACGCCGCGACCGATCTGGTGGCGATGGAACCCCTGATCCGGGACTTTCAGTCCGTTTTCCCCAACGTTGCAGTCGACTATGTTGAATATGTCACCAACGACTTGCAAAAGAGTGCCAGCGAAGCCTGTCGGACGGGCGCGGTGCTGGGCGACATCTTGTTGTCGCCGTCGGTCGACCAACTCGTGAAGCTCGCCAATGACGGCTGCGCGGCGCCGCACGTGTCGGCGGAAACCGCGCATGTCGCCGACTGGGCAAACTGGCGCGACGAAGTATTCGGCTTTACCTACGAACCGGCCGTCTTCGTCTACAACGCCCGCCTCGTGCCGTCCGGCGACGTACCGCGCACCCACATCGAACTCGCCGATCTTCTTAGGCGGCGGCTCGATTTTTATCGTGGGCGGGTCGGAACGTTCGACATCCGGCTTTCGGGCATCGGCTACCTATTGGCGTTCAGTGATGCGCGGCAGACGACCGCGGTCTACGGTCGGCTTCTGGAAAGCATGAGCCGAGCGGAAACCGTGGTTCGTTGTTGCACCGCGGAGACCCTTCAGGACGTTGCAAACGGGACCCTGTATATTGGCTACAATATGATCGGGTCATACGCCTATGCGGCGGCCAGGGACAATTCCGACTTAAGGGTCGTTGTCCCGCGGGACTATGCGCTGATACTCAGTCGTGGCGCGCTCATTCCGAAGACGGCACCGAGTATGGCCCTTGCCAAACGATTTCTCGACTACCTTCTGTCAGCCCGGGGACAGAAAGTCGCGAGGGAAAGTTCCTTTTTCTTCGCCGAGAATGGGCAATTGCCTGACGGAGCGGACGGCCCGGAAACACTTGGCGAGTCTGGTATCGCGCGCGCCATTCGCATCGGCCCTGCGTTACTTGCCGTACAGGACGAGGCGCTGCGCCGCCGCTTCATCGAAGATTGGAGCAAGTCGATGATCGGTGCCCAGGGCCAGCGACCGTGACCCCGCAGGATGCCGCTCCAAAATTTCCACAATCTCAGCGATATGTCGATGTGGCCGATCCGGCTGTCGTCGAGAAACTGAGCACGACCCATCGGGCCCAAGTCGGCTGAGCAAACCTCTACATTGCCGTGACAGGTTGGTGACAGGTCAGGATGATACTCGCCTTTTGTGCCTGGAGGAGGTACGATTTAGGCGAACTTGGAGGAGACCTCAATGAAAAATCGTCTTGCGACGATGACGGCCGTGCTTTCGCTGTCAGCCGCTTTCGCGACGCTTGCCCCCGCTGCCGAAATTCCCGCCGGGTATCCGGACAACTACAAGGATCTGGTGGCCGCCGCCACCGCGGAAGGACACCTCAGCATCTATTCGACGACCGATGCGGCGCTGGTCCAGCCCTTGCTCAAGGATTTCGAAGCAGCGTTCCCCGGGATTGCCGTAGAATATTCCGACCTCAATTCGACCGAACTCTACAATCGCGTCATTGCCGAAACCGCTTCGGGCCAAGGCACGGCGGATGTCGCCTGGTCTTCGGCTCCGGATCTGCAGATCAAACTTGCCGCAGACGGTTATGCGCAGGAGTACAAATCCGTCGAGGCGGCTCACGTTCCGGCCTGGGCGTCGTACAAGGGCATGATCTATGGTGCCACAGCCGACCCGGTGACTTTCGTCTACAACAAGCGTCTCGTGCCTGAAGGCGATGTTCCCGCAAGCCACGCCGATCTGCTCAAGCTGATGACCGGCAAGACCGCCGATTACGACGGCAAGATCGCGTCCTACGATCCGGAAAAGTCCGGGGTCGGCTTCTATTTCTACAACCAGGACGCCAAGACATGGACCGATTCCTGGGCGCTCAACAAGGCTTTTGGCAAGGCCCATATCAAGCTCTATAGCTCCGCCGGCTCGATGATTGAGAAGGTCACGTCTGGCGAACATTCCATCGCCTACGGCATCTTCGGCTCGTATGGCCTCGCCAAACAGGCCAAGGACGAGAACCTTGGTGTGATAATCCCCAAGGATTATGTTTTAGTGACCACCCGCGCCACGGTCATTCCAGCGGAAGCCAAGGATCCCAATGCGGCGAAGTTGTTCGTCGACTATCTGCTGTCGGCGCGCGCGCAGAAGCTGATCGCCAACGACATCAAGCTCTATGCCGTTCGTGATGACGTTGAGGGGGCAACCACGCTGGCGTCCATAAAGGCCGCTGCCGGCGAAAATGTTCATCCGATCGCGCTCGACGACAAACTGCTCGAAGGCCTGGACGAGACGACACGGCTGGCGTTCCTCAACGAGTGGCAGAAAGCCATGAAGGGCGAGTAATCGCCTGATCGGGAGTGCCGCCACAATCGGCTCTTCCGCCTTTCTTGCTGTTAAGAACCATCGGAACGGCGCGCTTGCGCTCTTGCTAGCGGACGGCCCCCGGCTTTGTTCGAGGCGATCATGCCCTTCCGCGTCTTTCGTGTCAGCACCAATCTCCTCGCCATCCTGGTGGTGTTGGCGCCGGTAACGCTGATCATCTACCAGAGTTTTCTGTCCGGCCCGTTCTTCCAGAAGACCGCGCATCTGTCGCTGAAGGCTTATAGCTTCATCCTTGCAGATGCGGATTTCTGGCTGGCGCTGACGACTTCGCTCAAGCTCGCGGTGGGGATGACATTGATCGCCGTTCCGGTGGGAATCCTGCTGGCGTTCATCATCGTGCGTACCGACGTGCCGGGCAAGCGCTGGCTGGAGCCGATCATCCTCATCCCGGTGTTCATGTCGGCGGTAGTGCTGGCCTTCGGCTATGTGATGACGTTGGGACCAGTCGGCTTCGTCTCGCTGGCGGTCAAGTCGGTGATTGGCTACGTGCCTTGGAATGTCTATTCGGTGACATCGATCGCGATTATCGCCGGGCTCACCCATGTCCCGCATGTCTATCTCTATGCGTCGGCGGCGCTGCGCAATGTCGGCGCCGACCTGGAAGAGGCGGCACGCATCGTCGGCGCCGGCCCCTGGCGCGTCGCCGCCAGCGTGTCGCTGCCCATGGTGATGCCGGTGGTGCTTTATGCGGCGGTTCTAGTGTTCTTCCTTGGTTTCGAACTTTTCGGCCTGCCACTGGTGCTTGGCGATCCGGAAGGGGTGTTAGTTCTCGCCACCTATCTCTACAAGCTCACCAACAAGCTCGGGGTTCCTTCCTACCAGTTGATGGCCGTAGTGGTGGTGGCGATCATCATGATCGCGCTTCCGCTGGTGGTGCTGCAGCGCTACATGCTGCGCAATGCCAGCCGCTATGTGTCTGTCAAGGGCAAGGGCAGCCGGCACAACCCCATTCGGCTGGGCGCGCTTCGCTGGCCGGCCTTCGCGCTCGTAGTGGCATGGTTCGCGGCCACGGTGATCATACCGGTGGGCGGCGTCGCAATTCGCTCGCTGGTGACAAGCTGGGGCGTCGGGGTGAACATCTTCGAGGTGCTGACGTTAGATCACTATCGCGATCTCGCTGACTATCCGAATGTCGTCAGCGCCATTGTCAACACGGTCGGTGTTGCGGTCATCGGCGGTGCGGCTTCGATCGCGGCCTATACCGCCGTGGCACTCGCCGGTCACCGCTCGAACGCACCCCTGACCAAAGTCGTCGACTACGTGGCCATGATACCGCGGGCGATGCCGGGTATTGTGGCTGGCCTCGCCATGCTGTGGATCTTTCTGTTCTTCAAGCCGATCGCGCCCCTGCGTGCCACGATGATCTCGGTGTGGCTTGCCTATACCATTGTCTGGTTCGCCTATGGCATGCGACTGATTTCCGGAACGCTCCTGCAGATCGGCAAGGAACTCGAGGAAGCCGGCCGGTCAGTTGGCGCCAGCGAAGGCCGGGTCGCCAGGGACATCACGCTGCCGCTCATCCGTGGCGGGATGTTCTCGGCCTGGCTGCTGATCTTCCTGATCTTCGCGCGTGAATATTCGACCGGCGTTTATCTGCTCGGGCCGGGAACCGAAGTGATCGGCTCGCTCATGGTTTCCCTGTGGGGCACCGGCGCGATCGATCTGGTCTCCGCTCTCGCCGTCATCAACACCGTCATCATCGTGACCGGTCTCGCCGTAGCGATGCGCTTTGGAGTCCGCCTCAATGACTGACATCATCATAGACGGCCTGCGCCTCAGTTACGGCACCCTCGAGATCCTGAAAGGTGTGTCCTTCTCGGTCGAACCAGGCCAGATTGTCGCCTTGCTCGGCGCCTCCGGGTCCGGCAAGACGACGCTCTTGCGAGCGGTCGCTGGTCTGGAAACACCCAACCGCGGCAAGATACTGCTCGGTGACAGGCCGCTTTTCGACGCGGAGCAGAACATCAATCTGGCGCCGGAAACGCGCGGTCTCGGGCTGGTATTCCAGTCCTATGCGCTGTGGCCGCACCGGACGGTGTCGGAGAATGTGGGTTATCCGCTGAAGCTGCGCAAAGTGTCTCGGGCGGATCTTGCCAGCCGCGTCCAGAAGGCTTTGGACAGCATAGGCCTCGGCAAACTAGGTGAGCGCTATCCGCACCAGCTCTCCGGCGGGCAGCAACAGCGCGTCGCGTTGGCCCGCGCGCTGGTCTACGAGCCGAACGTGATCCTGCTCGACGAGCCGCTGTCCAATCTGGACGCCAAGCTGCGCGAGGAAGCGCGGATCTGGTTGCGTCGCCTCATCACCAATCTCGGCCTATCGGCACTGTGCGTCACCCATGACCAGGTCGAAGCGATGGCGCTCGCCGACCGCATCCTGCTGCTCAATGGCGGCCAGATCGAACAGGACGGAACGCCCAAACAAATCTACAACAGGCCGAAGAGTCTGTTTGCAGCAGAGTTTATGGGCGCCAGCAATCGCCTTGACGGCGTGGTCGCCGCCATCAAGCGCAACCGTGCGGAAATTGTCGCGAACGGCATCCATCTCGTGGGCAATGCTCAGGAGGAGCTGACCGTCGGCACCAAAGTCACCGCACTCGTCCGGCTTGAGCGGGTGACGTGGTCCGGGAAGGACGGTCCGGGGCGTATTGCCATGACCTGCGTCGAGAGCCTTTTCCTCGGCGACCGGCACGAGGTGATTTTCGAAGGCAATGACCTGACGGTCCGGACTTATTCCCGCGATGCCCTTCCGTCCGGCCAGTACTACGTTGAATTCCCCGTCGAGGACCTGATGGTTTTCGCGGCGGAACGCGGGAGCCGAACGCTGGGCACGACCAAGTAATTTGATGCCGGCATTGAAGTTCGACCACCCGCTACCGCGAACGGCGACCACAAAAATTCCGCCGGGAAGAAGAAGCCGTTCGCGGCAACGAGCCGGTCGTAAATCTCGTTCAGCTCGTCGGTCGTGACGCTTTTGACCGAGCGCTTTGTCTGGCCCTTGCCGACCCAGCAAGCGTCATAGACGCGCTGGGTGACGCCCTTCAATGTTGGGCCACCAAGATCATTCTTATTGTTTTGAATAGTCGCCTTCGTGCGCGAGCACCTTGGCAAGCGATTCCTTCTCACGGGAAACTGCCATTACAATTCCTCTTGGGTTGTGTTGATGCGTGTTTTCCGGCTATGCCATTCGGCAGAGGCGGATCGAAGAATGTCGGCTATTTCGAAGTGGATTCGGGACGCACGTGCGAAATTGCCCGAGCATGTTTCTGTCGGCCGCCACACCTATGGCGTCACTTGGCGGAAGGTGCTTTTCCCAACTGGTGAATCTCCCCTAGACGTGGGGAGCTTCTGCTCAGTTGCTGGCCAAGTCCTCTTCATGTGTACTGGTCAACACCAGACAAAGAGTGCCACTTCATTCCCGATTTATAGCCGCCTCCTGAAGCAGCCTGAGCCGATACCCAACGCCGGAAAGCCTGGAGGCATTACGATTGGCAACGATGTTTGGATTGGCCACGGCGCCATCATATTGCCAGGCGTGACCGTTGGCGATGGCGCCGTTGTGGGTGCCGGCTCCGTGGTCACCAAGTCTGTCGAGCCGTATTCAATAGTCGCCGGCAATCGTGCACGAGTCATCCGCAGTCGGTTCCCTACTGATGTCATTGCACAGTTGCTGGAAATAAAGTGGTGGCTATGGGAAGAAGATAAGATCAAGAGCGAGGCAGCTATTCTCACCGGTCCGATCGAGACTTTCATTGCTAAGCACGCGACCAGAACCAAGTCGGTGTCGAGCCGGAAGGTCTAGCGATCTGGGCCATCGGCGCGATGCGATGTCGTCACGCCTGAACCTTCCTGGGAACAAGGGATTGGTGTAGAAACGATCGATGAGAAATTTTACGCTGAAATTGCTCTACCAGTATGATGCCTATTTCGCGGGGCTGGCTGCAGCGGCGACCGGCCTATCTGCCTACAGATTGGGTGCCGGATACTGGCTCTCAGGCATTGCCGCGCTGGCTATTTTCCTGTTCGTCGCCATAGCGGTTGACCAATATTTTCTCTGGTCATTCGATAATTACCGCGACCGGCAAAACAGCAGGACCAGATAATCATCAGGCCCAAGCCCCTACAACAAATGGGTTGTGGAGCAAAATTAGGTATTGCTGGGCGGCCGAAAGGACTTGGTCGGGTACATCGCCTACGGCGACAAGGAATTATACCACCGCGGCGTAGGCGCGAAGATGATTGCAGGATGGAGCGCTCGGACCAGGCTGAGGGCATCCGCATCGTCACTGTAAACTTCCGAAATCACCAGCGATCCGATTGAATGTCTTCATCATCGCCCCTGGCGATCGCATGACTTTTGGAAGCTCCTCTGGCCCGAAAACAACCAGCGCCACCACAAAGATGACCACCAGGTGGGTGATGCCAAATCCGAACATCGGTTCGGACTCTCGCGCACATCGCCGGTAGCGACAATCTCTCCGCGGTTTTGCGACCGATCCGGTTGAACGCCTCGATCGACACCGCCAAGCCCGGTCATCAAACCGCTCGCATGGGCCATTCCACCATGAGGCCGCGCGATTGCCGTTCATATTTCGGGCCATGTGGACCGCCCGTCAACCCCTGCAAAACCTTGTGGTGAAGCCGGAGCTTGACGGCGAAAGTGCGGAAACCGGCTTCCATTTAGTCAGCATCTGGCGAAGGCCGCAGGGTCGAGCAGTTGCTTCGCGTAAAAACGCAAGCAGATCAAGATGACCGAACCGATCCGCTGTGTCATCGACACCGTGAACGATCCGCACGAAATCAGCCTCGATGAGAATATCACGCGCGAGGTAACCAGCTTCAGGTGTTGTTCGTTCATCCGACGATTTGAGCAGTGGACGGGGTGGTTGTGCAAGCCTGCCGCCTATATCGATTGTGCGTGTCGTCGCGGCAGCTATGACGGGAAATCGTTCAAATCCGCTGCTTTAGATTGGCGATTTCGTCAAAGACTGTGTGTTACGCCACTCACCTGCCGCTAAAGATGAAGAAACCGCGCGATGGCAGTCAGGCAAAGGGCATAAAAGGGGCTTGATCTCATGAACAGAGTTGTTCTCATGGCGGTAGCACTTGCTGCGATGCTGTTCGGCACGTCTGTCGAAGGCAACGCCGCGGGCCTGGTCGCCACCATTGATGTATCTTCGCAGACCATGACTGTCAGCCGCTATGGTCAAGTGCTTTACCGATGGAGCGTATCCACCGCCCGCAAGGGTTACATCACCCCGCGCGGCGCCTATCGGCCGCAACGGACAGCGCGGATGTGGTATTCGCGCAAATACGACATGTCGCCTATGCCTTATTCGGTATTCTTCCGTGGCGGCTATGCCATTCATGGCACCGGCGCGGTGAGATACCTTGGACGCCCGGCGTCGCATGGCTGTGTCCGCTTGCACACCGCCAATGCCGCGACCTTCTATTCAATGGTGCGGGAAGTTGGCTTCGGCAACACGCGGATCGTCGTCACCGACTGAGGCTCGGCGCCGACGAAAAGACACCCACGGCAAGCGGCCGTGCCCGCCTTTGGCTGGCTCTCGCCCGGCGAGATGGTCAACGACTTCACGGAGATCACGCCGGGGCCGTTGATGATGCGTGCTGCAGTTCGTCGGCCATATTGCGGCTTTCCGCGCACCAGGCGCGCTCAATCCGCACGACGGCTTACCCGCAGTCGGGGCACGAATGGGTTGGGTCAGGCGTCCGGACTAAGCCGACGGCGTTGGAATCCACCGGTTGTGGTGGGCCAAGATCAGCTAGTAGTCATCCGTTTTCGAACAATTGCCCGTGCGAAAAGTTCCCGAACTGCATGACAGCGAACCGGCCGCGTTGACCCGGATAAAGCGTGTGGCTCAAGGGCAGGTCGTTCCAGCCAATTGACACGGGCTTCAGGGGCAGAAATGGCCAGTACGATCGCTCCAGCAATCGCTCTCGACAATCTCCCGTGGGCTGTCATCGTCAGCCTGTCGGCGCGACTTGATCCCTTCCGGTCAGTTCATGTACTCGACCATGCGGTCGTGGAAGCACTCGCACTTGTTGAGGGTGTCTTCGTCCTTGTAGTTCGTCTTGAGATAACCATAGGCCATGCCGCAGGCGACCTTGGCTTCCGACGCCCAGATGAAGGCGGGGCGGGACGAATTGATCCATTCCGAGCTGTTGGCGACGGCCACCGACTCGTCCATGAGCTTCACCACCTCGGTCTTGAGATCGACGATGTTGTCGTTCAACACCAAATTCGACGTGCCGACGGTCCGGCAATAGTCGGCCACCGGCCCTTCGATAATGTCGGCGGCCTGAAGTCCTGTCGCGCATATCGACAGCAGCCCGGCTCCGAAAGCCACTCGCAAAACTCTGTTCATGCTCCTCACCCCGTCCCTTTCGCCCCTTAGACCACGTCCGTCTTGGTGCCGTGGCTGTCATCGTAGAGTATTTTGACCGCATCGGCGGCGCTGTGGAATGTGTAGTTCTCCAGCACGGCGACCGTATGATAGTTGTCGCCGCCGCCGTCGGTGTCGACCTTGACCTCGGCATTGGCCGAGGACTGCGCGATCTCCACGAAGCCGCCGCCCACGAGATCGGTGACGCCAGCCAAGCCTTTGAGCAACGAGGAAAGATCAAGCTGGTCGCCATCGTGGAAGTCTGCGATCAGGTCGGCTACCTCGAGCGAGCCGATGGTGAAGGTCCTTGTGCCATCGGAGGCAACGGACGTTTCCACGGGCGCAACAAGTGAGGTGTTGAGTTCGACCTCGATATAGTTGCCGGTCGTGCCGTCGGCCATCTGGAAGGTGCCGTTGCTTGCCACGGCCTGCCCATCGATTTCGCCGACAGCGGAGGTCGTTGTCGTGCTGATCGAAATAATACCGTTATCAGCAAGGTGTGACAATTCCCCAGAGTCACTGATGCCGTTGGCGTTGGCGTCCTTCCAGATCAGCAGGCTGCTGAAGGCATCGTCGTATTGATCGATGACGCCGTCATGATTGCTGTCGAGCGATGCAAGTGCCGCCGCGCCGCTGGCGAAATGGCCGCCGCCGAAACTCGGCGTAAACAGCTCGGTGCCATCATCGATCTTGCCGTTATGGTTGAGGTCGATCGCCAGCATGCCGTCGTTCGAGGTGTTCCAGGCAATTTGGTCTTTGGTTCCGTCACCATTGATGTCAAACTGGACGCCATGGCTGACGTCGGAGAAGGCGAAGCCATCATGGTTCAGATCCAGGATAATCGGATCGACCGATCCGCCGATCAGGGTGTTCAGGTTCGCTACCGTGACGTTCTGGAGATCGACCAGTGCTCCTACGCCGGCATTGGTGGTTGTCTGGGTATAGACGAACGTATGATTTACGCCCGAGATGGTTGCCGTGAATGCGAGCGTCGCCCCGGCGTTTCCGATGTCTGTGCCCATGAGATATTGGACAGCCGCCGCGAGAGCTGCGGTTGAGGTGATAGCCAACGGCGAGCCGCCGGCATCTGTTCCGAAGAAACTGGCGATGCCGTTGGTGACCGAATGAGATTCCACTGTATCTCCGCCGATCGTCAATACGGAGTCTCCTGCTCCGTCGACAAGGCCGGCGGTGGCGGCCACCAGAGTCCCTGGCAGGGCCAACTTGTCGGTCCCGGCGACGAAGTCAGTGATGATGTCATAGCCGGTGATCGTCCCGGCATTGCCGGTTCCGCCTATAACGGGTGTCGAATCCCCAGTCCCGATCAGGAAGGTGTCGGCGCCGGCGCCGCCCGTCAGGAAATCGTTGCCGCCCCGTCCGATAATGATGTCGTTTCCACCGCCACCGGACAGATGATCGACACCGGACGTACCATAGATCTGGTCGGCCAATGTGGCGTCGCCATTCACCGTGATGCCGGGATCGCCCGGATCATGCGAGAAGAAGGAGAAGCTGACCGAGCGCGCCTGGTAATTGCCACCACTATTGTCGAAGTAAGACAGCGTCCATGAGTCGCCGGCTGTAGGTGGGTGTGCGATCAAATAGCTGGCAAGCGTCGTGGAGGTGGCGTTGCCGCTGCCGTCCAGAAGGAAGATATGGTCGTAGTCGACAGTTGCCTTCATCAGGCCGGTGGCCGGATCGTAGAACCAGCTCTGTTCGAATGTTCCGGCGGTCAGATCGTCTTCGACAACTGCGAAATGGTTGGTGCCTATGACTATCTCGACCTGGACTTCCTGTTCGCGATGCGATCCCGCACTGCTGTCTCCGAACACGCCGGGATTTCGCTCCGCTACAGGTATCGGCGTTACGAAGGGCGACTCTTGAAAGTCGGTATAGACTACTAGAGTCGCGCTATGAGGATCGGCGATTATAGCATTTACCGTGGCTTGTGACAGGGCCAGGGTCGTGACCTGATCATTTCCCGAGGTAAGAGGGCTGCTGCCATTGCCCACCTGAGCAGTGTCGCTGGGCAGACTGGTCGGGGGCACTTCGTGGATGCCGACAGTCTGGACAGTCGTGGCGGTGCCATCGAAGACATTCAGCGTAAGGTTGGTGTTGACAGTATCGGTTACCGTGGCGGTTGGTGTGTAGACCAGGTTACCCAGCAGGTTGATGCCACCGGACGGATTGTAGAGCACGGTGCCGGTTGTCAGGGCGACATAGGTCACGCCGTTGTAGTAGAACACCCCAGTCGGGATCGTCCCTGTTGCGGTGACGATCAGGTTGTCGCCATCCGCATCCGTCGGGATCGAGACCAGCAGCGGATATCCATTGGGATAAGTCGGCGTGCCAAGGGTCTGCTGCCCCGGGTCGCTCGACATCCAGTTCTGGGTGCTGGCAACAACCGGTGCATCGTTGATGTCCGTCAGGTTGATGGTCAATGTCGTCGTCGAGAAGTCGCCGTCGCCGTCCTTGATTGTGTAGACGAACACGTCCGTGGTGTTCGCGTTAATGCTGTGAGCCGTCGACTGGTAGGTGTAGGAGCCGTCGACGTTGAGGTGAAGCGTGCCGTGCAGGCCCACAATGTCGGTGTTGACGCCACCCGATACTGCTGTCGTGGTGTTGCCGCCCGCCGCCCGTACGCCATCGATCGTGGCCCCGTCGGCGCCGGCGACGTCATTGACGAGCACGCCTGCCGCCGCCAATACGGTGAGCAAAGCGCCCTCGTTGACATTGCCGGTATCGGCATGCGCCGTCGGCACGTCGTCGATGATGTTGATGACCAGGTTGCCGGCCGGTGCGCTGTCGCCGTCAGTGTCGGTGACGATGACTGCGAAGCTGGCGGTGGTGTTGTCGCCGGTGGTGTTGTCGACGAGCGTGTAGGAATAGCTGATCGTGCCGGCGCCGGTGGCCGGATTGTAGACATAGCTTGCCGTCAGCGAGCCGGTGGCGTCGGTGAAGGTCTGCGCGGCGCCGGTCAGCACATGGCCGCCGAGCGAGACTACCGACACGCCGTCCGGCGAAGTGAAGCCGATGGTGCCCGAGGTGGTCTCCGAGTTGGCGGCAGCGTTCGAGCCCGCGGACTCGCCGCCGCGTGCCGGAAGGCCGGCCTCATAGACGGTGGTCGAGGCAAGGCCCGGCGCCGGAATGCTGTCGGTCGGCGTCGAGTCGCCGATCGAGATGGTCAGCGTGGTGTGCGAGGTGTCGCCGTCGCCATCCTTGATGGTGTAGGTGAAGACGTCGTCGTGGCCGCCCTGCGAGCCGGCATCGCGTACATAGGAGTAGGAGCCGTCGGCGTTAAGCGTCAGCTTGCCGTAGGTGCCCTGGATCTGCACGCCGAGCGAGCCGGTGAAGTCGGCATTGGTGTCGCCGGCCTGGACGCCAACCACCGCTGCGCCGTCTGCACCCAGGACATCGATGCCGGTCACCGGCGAGGTGGTGCCCACCGCCGTCAGCACGTTGCCGGCCTCGGCCGTGAACTGGTTGGAGGCTACACTGTCGGTATCGGCATGCGCCGTCGGCACGTCGTCGATGATGTTGATGACCAGGTTGCCGGCCGGTGCGCTGTCGCCGTCAGTGTCGGTGACGACGACTGCGAAGCTGGCGGTGGTGTTGTCGCCGGTGGTGTTGTCGACGAGCGTGTAGGAATAGCTGATCGTGCCGGCGCCGGTGGCCGGATTGTAGA
>NZ_JAMYPC010000024.1:0-84824 GCF_040320155.1 Mesorhizobium sp. M0771
GTAGGCAGTAGGCAGTAGGCAGTAGGCAGTAGGCAGTAGGCAGTAGGCAGTAGGCAGTAGGCAGTAGGCAGTAGGCAGTAGGCAGTAGGGCCCAGGAGCGTCCATCGCCTGTTCCTTGTTTTTCTGCCCCTATTGCCTATTCCCCACTGCCTATTCCCTTTTGACCCCCAGGCAGATTATGACTGACCCCTGCGGGTCGGCTTCACCACGAGGACATCATGACAATACGCGCTGTCGTTTGGGGCGAGAACATCCATGAGCGGACCAATGAGGTGGTCGCAGCCCTCTATCCCGAGGGCATGCACACGACCATCGCCAAGGCGCTGAATGCCGACGAGGCGATCTCCGCCTCGACCGCCACGCTCGAACAGCCCGAGCATGGCCTGCCCGAGGCGCGCTTGGCCGAGACCGACGTGCTGGTCTGGTGGGGCCACAAGGACCATGGCGCCGTCGCCGACGAGATCGTCGAGCGCGTCGCCCGCCGGGTCTTTGAAGGCATGGGGCTGATCGTTCTCCATTCCGGCCATTTCTCGAAAATCTTCAAGCGGCTGATGTGCACGCCCTGCACGCTGAAATGGCGCGAGGCGGGTGAGCGCGAGCGGCTCTGGGCGACCAGTCCCAGCCATCCGATCGCCGAAGGCGTCGGCGAATATTTCGAGCTCGAGAATGAAGAAATGTATGGCGAGCAGTTCGCCGTGCCCGAACCGCTGGAGACCGTCTTCATCTCCTGGTTCCAGGGCGGCGAGGTGTTCCGTTCTGGGCTGACCTATCGCCGCGGCGCCGGCAATGTCTTCTACTTCCGCCCGGGCCACGAGACCTATCCGACCTATCACGACGCCAATGTGCACAAGGTGCTGCGCAATGCGGTTAAGTGGGCGCACAATCCGCAGGGCACCAAGTCGGCGATCCTTGAGGCGCCGAACGTGCCGGTCGAAAAGGCGCTGGAGCCGATCGTCGAGCGCGGCGGCAAGCTGCACGTTTCGGGCGAGGCCGGCTACCGCTAAAGCAAAGTCCAGGAAAAAAGGCGTAGCGGCTTTCCGCATGGGTTTCCTAGACCGTATCTGCGCCATATGATTGAATCGAACCAATTCGCTCGGAGTGCAGAGAATGCGGCTTTTGATACTGGGTACAGGCTGGATGGCGCAGGAGCATGCCCGCCGTTTCGGCGGCATCGACGGCGTCGAGATCGTCGGTGCTGTCGACGTCGATGAAAAGCGCGTGGGCGAATTCGCCGACGGGTTCAAGATACCGAAGCGATTCACATCGCTGGAAGACGCGCTGGCGTGGGGCGAATTCGATGCGGTCGCCAACGTCACGCCGGACCGCATTCACCACCCGACCACCATGGCGTTGATCGCGGCCGGCAAGCCGGTGCTGTGCGAAAAGCCGCTGGCCGAAGACTTCGGCAAGGCAAGCGAGATGGCCAACGCGGCTGAGGCAGCCGGCATCGTCAACATGGTCAACCTCACCTATCGCAATGTCGCTGCCTTGCAGAAGGCGCGACAGATGGTGCTGGCCGGCGAGATCGGCACCGTCCGCCACGTCGAATCCTCCTATCTGCAGAGCTGGCTGGTGTCGAAATTCTGGGGCGACTGGCGCACCGACCCGAAATGGCTGTGGCGGCTGTCGCGCGACCACGGCTCCAACGGCGTGCTCGGCGATGTCGGCATCCACATCCTCGATTTCGCCAGCTATGGCGCCGCACTCGACGTCGACCACGTGTTTTGCCGGCTGCGCACCTTCGACAAGGCGCCAGGCAACCGTATCGGCGAATACGAGCTCGACGCCAATGACAGCTTCGCCATGACGCTGGATTTCTCCAACGGCGCCTTTGGCGTCGTTCACGCCAGCCGCTGGGCGACCGGCCACATCAACGAATTGCGCCTGCGCATCTATGGCGACAAGGGCGGCATCGAAGTCGTGCACAATCTCGAGGGTTCGGAACTGAAGGCGTGTGTCGGCGAGGATATCGAGAACGCCAAATGGCACGTGCTCGACGCCGGCACGGTGCCGACCAATTACCAGCGCTTCGTCGATGCGGTTCGCAGCGGCGTGCAGGCCGAGCCTTCATTCCACCATGCCGCCGAACTGCAGAAGGTGCTGGATCTGGCCATGGTTTCGGAACAGAAGAGACGGAACTGAGGGCCAGCGCCGATACGCAGTGATGTGAAGGGGAGGAAGAAACAATGGTCACGCGCCGCGCGCAATGTCTCTGCGGCCAGCTTTCAGCCGTCTGTTCGGGCGAGCCGGTGCGCATCTCGGTCTGCCATTGCCTCGACTGCAAGCGCCGCACCGGCAGCGCCTTCAGCTACAATGTCCGGTTTGCGCAAGCTGATGTATCGATCGAGGGGCGGGCGAAGCAGTTCACGCGCACCGGCGACGAGGGCGGCCGCGTCATCTACAATTTCTGCCCGGAGTGCGGCGCCGCCGTCCACTATCGCATCGACACGCAGCCCGGTGTGATCGCCATTCCCGTCGGCGCCTTCGCCGACCCGTCGTTCCCGCCGCCCTTCCAGTCTTTTTACCACGAAAGCCGTCGCTGTGAGTGGGTCGAGATCAACGCCGAGCCGCTGGCGACGTTCGACTGAAGGCCGCTTTTTGGATACCCGGAACCGTCCGCACGCTCCGCGCCTTTGAGAGGGCATCGCCCCCTGATTGCCATTGCCGAGCCGTTAGCCACCGCGCTCGGCTGCCCCATGAATAGGCATAAGTCAAGACGAATCCGGCTTGCGGCCCGATTGCTGACATGCTTACCTGACGGCATGTGTTCAATGGGGGTATATGGATGGCTAAGGAATCTTCGAATTCCGCTTCTTCAGAAAAGAAGGCGGACGTAAATCTGATAGGTAACACAGAAGGAAACGGGCTGAACTTCATGGGAGTTCAGGCCCGCGAAAACGGAACCGCCGGCGACGCCGTCGGTGTCGACAAGATCCGTGACCTGCTGTTCGGCAACCAGATGCAGGACTATGACCGCCGTTTTTCCAAGCTTGAAGAACGGGTGTTGCAGCGCTTCAAGGATGTCGAGTCCGAGGCCAAGCGCAATCTCGAAATGTACGAGTCGAATGCAAAGAAGCAGATCGATTCGCTTGCAGGGCAATTGCGGAGCGAAAAAGATTCACGAGCCGATGCCGACAAGGAGATCGACCGGAATCTTCGCGAGCAAAACCAGGCTCTTGAAAAGCAGGTGCGCACGTTGTCGGATCAGTTGAGCGCGCTCGAGCGCGACGTTTCGGACCGGATAAATCGAAACGATCATTTGCTGCGTGAGGAAATCAAGCAGAAGAATGAAGGCGTTCAGATGCTGATCGAGAAGATGTTTGCCGACCTCAGCAACGTCAAGACCGACCGAAATCTTTTGGCTGGCCTGTTTGTCGAGGTTGCAAAGTGTCTCAATCAGGATCCCGTCGGGAGCAAAAGCAACTCGGACCGCAGCTGGAAAGTGAGTTGATGGGACCTTGACGTCCACCGTCGACCCATTCAACCTTCCGCAAAGAACAGCCTCGAACGATACAGAGATTGATCGCGAGGCTCTGGCTCGTCTTTTGATCGAAATTGCCCGGAACGTTGATCCGGACTACCGTGCGCAGTTCGAGGCGGTTCCAACCGCCGATCCGCGCATGGAAACGCTGCGGCAGTTGCTGGTCAGCCGCGAAATCTCCGAGCTTTCACGCGTCACGCATCTGCTCGACGAACCCGAGCAGCTTGCGGCGGCCGTGGGCGACGTTCTTCCCAGTGCTGCCGGACGAGCGCCTTACGCGCAACTCGGCGAGGCGCTTGCGCCAGCTGTCGAACGGGCTGTGCAAAGGTCGATCCAGAAGAGCCCGCGCACGCTGACGGACATATTGTACCCGGTGTTTCTGCCGGCAATTCGCAAGTCGATCGGCGAAAAGATCGACCAGACCTTTCAGTCGCTGAATGAAACTCTAAGGCACATATTCACCTGGCACGGGCTCAAGTGGAGACTTGAAGCCTGGAGAACAGGGGCAAGCTTCTCGGCAGTTGTTCTGAAGCATTCCCTTGTCTACCGTGTGGAACATGCCTTTCTCATTCATCGGAATTCCGGCCTTTTGATAGCGCATGTAACTGCCGACAATGCGACGAGCGAAGATCCTCAGCTCATTTCTTCGATGCTCAGTGCGATTCAGGATTTTGTAAAAGACTCATTTAACGAGAAAGAGCAGAGCGGCCTGGACACAATCCGTTTCGGCGAGCTTCGTCTCTGGTCGGAAGTTGGACCGTTTGCGACACTGGTTTCGGTGATCCGGGGAAATCCGCCGGAGGAATTGCATGAAATCGTTCGCGATGTGTTGCTTCGCATCCATGAGCAATCCTCAGAGGCTTTAGAGCAGTTCGACGGCGACGGTTCGCAGCTGGCCTCCGTAGAGGCGCAGTTGCAGACCTGCGTCGAGCTGAAGCAGGAGGAATCAAACGACGGATTTCCGTGGCTGGTGGCGGCCGTTGCCCTGCTGCTTTTGAGTCTGGCAGGCGGTTGGTACTTTCTTTCCTGGCAGTCAGCGCAGCGCTGGCAGGCTTACGTGTCGCGCTGGCAGGCTTACGTGTCGCGAGTGGAGGCCCAGCCGGGCATCATCGTTGCCGAACAGCAGGTACGCGATGGCCAGTTCTATATTGCCGGCCTGAGGGACCCGCTTGCCGTCGACCCGCAGTCGCTGTTGTCAGGCACGGGAGTCGATCCGGCCGGGGTTCATTCGCAATGGCAATTTTATCAGAGCCTTGAGCCGGAGTTCGTGCTGAAGCGGCTGACGGCGTCGCTGGCTCCGCCGGATTCAGTGCGACTTTCGATTGTCGATGGCCGCATCGTCGCCGAGGGTGAGGCTCCCGACACCTGGATCAGCCGGGCGCGCGCGGCGGCCCAGCAGCTTTCGGCAGGCGGGCCGGTCTTCGATATCTCGGGGGTTCGTGACGTAAGTCCCCAAGTGCGCGAGGCGGAGCGCTGGCACGCCTATGTGTCGCGACTGGAGACCCAGCCGGGCATCATCGTTGCAGACCAAAAGATAAGCGACGGCCAATTCTATATTGCCGGCCTGCGAGACCCGCTTGGCGCCGATCCGCAGTCGCTGTTGTCGGGAACAGAGGTCGATCCCGCCCGGGTTCATGCGCAGTGGCAGTTCTATCAGAGCCTTGAGCCGGAGTTCGTGCTGAAGCGGCTGACGGCGTCACTGTATCCGCCGGATACAGTACGACTTTCGATCGTCGATGATCGCATCGTTGCCGAGGGTGAGGCTCCCGACACCTGGATCGATCGCGCGCGCGCGGCGGCCCGGCAGCTTTCGGCAGGCGGACCCGAATTCGACATCTCCAAGGTTCGTGACGTGAGCCCCGAAGCACGCGCGGCGGAGCACTGGCAGTATTATGTGTCGCGACTGGAGGCCCAACCGGGAATCATCGTCGCCCAACAAAGCGCGAGGGGCGGACATTTCTATATTTCCGGCTTGAGAGACCCGCTTGCCGCCGACCCGCAAGCCCTGCTGTCCGGAACGGACGTTGATCCTGCCCGCGTTCATGCACAGTGGCAATTCTATCAGAGCCTTGATCCGAAGTTTGTGGTGAAGCGGCTGACGGCGGCGCTGTCCCCGCCGAAAACCGTTCAGCTCTCGATCATCCAGGGTCGCATCGTGGCCGTGGGTGAAGCTCCTGCCGGCTGGATCAACCGCGCGCGGGCCGCCGCTGAACAACTTTCGGCGGACGGAGTGGTTCTGGATGTCTCGCAGCTGCGTGAGCTGAACCTCGCAGAACTTAATCATTTGAGGCAGGCGATCCAGACGACCGATATTTTCTTCTCTTCCGGCAAGGTTGTGCCGGGACCGGAGCAGACGCCGGTTCTCGACAGGTTGGCGGATCAAATAAAGGAATTCGCCCAGAGTGCCCGCAATTCCGGCGTAACGGCGCGGTTCATGTTGACCGGGCATTCGGACACCACGGGCCGTGAGACGGCCAACGCGTCGATCAGCGCCGCCCGCGCCGAGACAGTTCGTGCGCTTCTCAACAAGCGCGGCGTTGCTCCCGAATTGCTGCTGGTTCGGGGCGCGGGCACTTTTGAGCCGGCTGTACCTGAAAACAGTCTAACCGGTAGCTCCACCAATCGCCGGGTTTCGATTACGGTAAACCTGGACTAGCGGAGCCCAACATGTTGCAAAAAAAGATCTGCATGCTGGGCGGCTTCGCCGTCGGAAAGACGAGTCTGGTCCGCAGGTTTGTGCAGAGCATCTTCTCAGAAACCTACTTGACCACCGTCGGAGTGAAAATCGACAAGAAAAGCGTCGCGCTCCCGGACAAAACCGTGGATCTGATTTTGTGGGATTTGGCCGGCGAGGACGATATCGGCTCATTCCGCGTCAGCTATGTTCGAGGTGCAACCGGGCTCGTGCTAGTCGTCGATGGAACCCGCGCCGCTACTCTTGCCGTGGCACTCACGCTGCGCGAACGGGTCGAGGCCGAATTCGGCGCCATGCCGTTCGTATTGCTGTTCAACAAGTCCGATCTGGCCGATCGGTGGGCGATATCGGATGGTGAGATCAACGAGTTGAGGCAACGTGGATGGCAAATCTATCTAACAAGTGCGCTTTCGGGCGAGCAGGTCGATGACGCCTTTCGTCAACTTGCCTTGATGGTCACCAAATAGACCATGCATGAATTGCCAAAAGAAGTCAGAAATTGGTTTTTCAATTTCTTCTTCGACGGGCACGCTGTCGCTTATCTGAAAATCGACCCTGAGCTTTGCATAGCTGCCAAGGGCGGTAATGTTGAACATTACGGGCTGTCATCACTTCGCATCGGCAAGCCTGTTGCCGAGCAGCTTGAATTCATGGAGGGTTTGCTGCCTTGCCCGGAGCTTCCGTTTCGCATGGACATGGTTGAACTGCCCGGCGGGCGTGTCGCCGACCTCCATTTTTTTGCTGACAATGCGTTCGTGTGGCTGCTTTTTCTGGACGCCACTGCCGAACGAGACAACAGGCAGCGGCTTCAACAGAAGGCCTATGAAATGACGCTCCTGCAAGAGAGGGAGCGTCAACTCAACGAAAAATTGCAATCGACGAACGAGGCGTTGAGGAAGAGCCAGGAGGGATTGGCGCGTGAATATCAGCGCGCCGAAAACCTGCTCCTCAACATTCTCCCGGCCTCGATCGCGGAGCGATTGAAAGCGCAAAAGAAAATTGCCGACAACCACGCAGAGGTGAGTGTGCTTTTTGCCGACATCGTCGGTTTTACGGAACGAGCGCGCAGCGTCGGAGCGGTGACGACGCTCGCTATTTTAAACTACTTCTTCAAGGCGGCGGATCGGCTCTCTGAGCGATACGGCTGCGAAAAGATCAAAACAATTGGCGATTGTGTGATGGTGGTCGCCGGCCTGCCCACGGCGCGATCCGATCATGCAAAGGCCCTCACGCGCTATGCGATTGAGCTGCGCAAAGCGGTCAAGCGGGAACGCTTCGCAGGAGAGCCGATAAGGCTGAGAATTGGAATTCACTCAGGACCGATCGTCGCCGGCGTCATAGGCAAGAGGCGGTTCGCCTATGACCTGTGGGGTGAGACCGTTAATCTCGCCTCACGTATTCAAACGTCCGCGGAGCCCGATGAAATCCGTATTTCCGATGCAACTTGCCAACTGCTTGGACCGAAATTTGCTTGCGACCCACTCGAGGAAACGGAATTGCGCGGTGCGGGTCGCGTGCGAATGTGGCGGCTCCCGAGCTGATCCGTCGCCTGCGGTGCGACCGTGGAGCGCCGATAGCGGCGCCCGAAAGCCATTGGCGTGACCTGATCTTGCGATCGCAAAGCACCCTTTGCGCTTGCCCGGAAGGCCTCTATTCTGGAGCACAGTGGCCGCTGGTGGGATAGAATGTCGGTACTGCCTTTCCTGAGAATCTACGCACCGCTAAACGCGGTGCTGGCTGCGCCTGGGCTTCTGGCGGTGGCTGCGCTCACGATGCCGAACATGTCCGGACGAAGCAGACTGGCTCTGGCTGCCGTGCTCGCTGTCATTTGGGCCGCCTATCTTCTGCAGATGGCCGAGACCCTGCTCAAGCGCTGGGCGGGAGACCTTCGGGACAGGACGCCGGCAATCGCAATCGATGTGCTCGCGGTTTTGGTTCCACTCGCCGCATTCCTGCTCGACGGCACGCCCGACCGCAGCCTCTACTGTGCTGTCTGGCTGCTGAAGCCGCTGCGCGACTCGACGTTCTTCCCGCTGCTTGGCAGGGTTCTGGCCAACGAAGCGCGCAACCTGGTCGGCGTCACCACGGTCTTCGGCCTGGTTCTGTTCGGTGTCGCACTTGCGGCCTATGTCATCGAGCGCGACGTCCAACCGGAAAAGTTCGGCAGCATCCCCGAGACAATGTGGTGGGCGGTGGTCACGCTGTCCACTACCGGCTATGGCGACGACATTCCGCAAAGCTTCGCCGGCCGCGTCCTTGCCGGGGCTGTCATGATGTGTGGCATCGGCATCTTCGGGCTCTGGGCCGGCATTCTTGCCTCCGGCTTTTATCAAGAAGTCCGTCGCGAGGATTTTGTCCGCAATTGGCAATTGATTGCCGGCGTTCCGTTGTTTCAGAAGCTTGGCCCGGCCACGCTGGTCGAGATCGTGCGCGCGTTAAGACCCCGCACGGTGCCGGCGGGCGCCGTGATCTGCCGCAGCGGCGAGACCGGCGATCGGATGTTCTTCGTCGTGGAGGGCCGCGTCAGCGTCGCGACGCCGAACCCGGTGGAGCTTGGCCCTGGCGCCTTCTTCGGCGAGATGGCGCTGATCAGCGGCGAACCGCGTATGGCGACCGTCACTGCCGCAACTTCTGTCTCACTCCTCTCGCTGCACGCGGCGGATTTCCAGATGCTGTGCAGCAGCAGCCCGGAAATCGCGGAAATCATCCGCAGGACAGCGCTCGAGCGGCGCGGCGCGGCGCCGGTGGCTTGACCGTACAGCCGATGGTGGCCCGGCTGGAACTGGATGGTACGGCTCTATCGACCACGCGCGAAGGTTCTGGACGGCACGTGGAAGGTCCCAGAGGCGTAGCCGGAGACCTAAACGTAGCCGATCCACTCTACCGGCGGCTCGTTGTTTGGCGCTGTGCGTCGACAGTTCCTGCCCCGCGGCCTTTCGGACGACCGGCTTTGGCTAAACTCTAATGCCTTAGAATCTTGCTTAGAAAAGCCCGGCTGCGGTCGGTCTTCGGGTCGGAGAAAAACGCTTCCGGCGTGCCGCTTTCGACGATGGCGCCGGCGTCCATGAACACCACGCGCTGCGCCACCTTGCGGGCAAAGCCCATTTCGTGCGTTACCACCATCATGGTCATGCCTTCCTCGGCCACCGCGACCATGACGTCGAGCACTTCGGAAATCATCTCGGGATCGAGCGCCGAGGTCGGTTCGTCAAACAGCATGATCTTGGGGCGCATGCCGAGGCAGCGCGCGATGGCCACACGCTGCTGCTGGCCGCCGGACAGCTGTGACGGGTAGGCATTGACCTTGTCGGCGAGGCCGACCTTGGCCAGCAAGTCGCGCCCGGCCTGCTGGGCCTCGGCGCGGGGGATCTTGCGCACATGGATCGGCGCCAGCGTGACGTTTTCCAGCGCCGTCTTGTGCGGGTAGAGGTTGAACGACTGGAAGACGAAGCCGATCTCGGTGCGCAACTGCGTCATGTTGGTGGCGGGGTCGCCGAGGCGCTGGCCGTCGACGACGAGGTCGCCATCCTTGATCGCTTCCAGGCCGTTGATGCAGCGGATCAGCGTCGACTTGCCCGAACCACTTGGGCCGCAGACGACGACCACTTCGCGCGGCTCGACGCTGAGCGTGATGTCCTTCAGCACATTGAGCGAGCCGAACCATTTGTTGACGCCGCGAAAGTCGATCATGCCCGTTTTGGTCAGGTTTGGTTTGGTCGGGCTCGGATTGGTCATGGCGGTCAGCCCTTTGGGGTTCGATGTCACAGCTGCACCTCGCCATGCGCCGCGCCCATGCGTCGCTCCAACCGGCGGGCGAGCATGATCAGCGGATAGCAGACGACGAAATAGCCGACGCCGACCAGGAAGAAGACCAGCAGGCCGTTGGGCACACGCTGCACCACAAGCCAGCCGACGCGGGTGAGGTCGGTCAGCCCGATCGCCGAGACGACGGAGGAATCCTTGATCAACAGTACATATTGCCCGACCAGCGGCGGCAGCACGATGCGCATCGCCTGCGGCAGCACCACCTGGCGCATGCGCTGCCAGCGCGACAGGCCGGACGCCAGCGCTGCCTCGACCTGGCCGGTCGGCACCGAGCGGATGCCGGCGGCGACGATCTCGCAGATGAAGCACGCGGCGAGGTTGGTGAGCGCGATGATGCCGGCCGTGAAGGCATCGAGCTCGATGCCGAATTCCGGCAGGATGAAGAAGATCAGGAAGATCTGCACCAGGAACGGCGTGCCGCGGATCAGGTCGACCCAGGCGCCGATCACGCTCGAGATCAGCCGGTTACCGCCGGTGCGCAATATGCCGAGGCCGAAGCCAAGCAGCGTGCCCAGCACCAGGCTGATCGCCGACAGCATCACGGTCATGCCAAGGCCGCGCAAGGCGAGGGGGTAGCTGCCGGCCAGGCTTTGCAGCTGTTGCCAGATCATGTGCTGCTCCTTGCCGGCTGCAGACCGAGCCACCGACTGGACAGCCCCGCCAGTCCTTTGAGGCAGTAATAGAGCAGCAGATAGAAAGCGGCGATGGTGAGAAAGCCTTCCGCCGGCATGAAGCGGTCGGACGCCAGCAACTGGCCGGCGCGCGTCAGTTCGGAAACCGAGATCAGCGACAAAAGCGCGGAATCCTTGACCAGCACGATCGCCTGGCCGAGCAGCGGCGGGATCGTCACCTTGAAGGCTTGCGGCAGGATGACCAGGCGCATGCGCTGGACATAGGTCATTCCCGAGGCAACCCCGGCCTCGACCTGGCCGCGCGGGATCGACAGGATGCCGGCGCGGATGATTTCCGCGACATAGGCGCCGCTGTTCAGCGACAAAGCGATGATGCCGACGACGAGCTCGGGCAGGACGAAGCCGAGACGCGGCAGGCCGAAATAGAGGAAGTAGAGCTGCGCCAGCAACGGCGTGGCGCGCACGGCATCGATATAGCCCTTGGCCAGCACGCGAAACAGCTGGCCGCGCTGCAGGTTCATGGCGGCGAGCACGATGCCGACGGCCAGCGCGCCCGCAAAAGACAGCGCCGACAGCCACACGGTCGTGACCAGACCCTGCCCGAACAGCGGCAGATATTCGACGATGGTGCGGAAGCTGAAATTTTCGAGCATGGCGGTGAATTGTGAATGGTGAATGGGCAGTAGTGAGTAGTGAGTGGTGAGCAGTGAAGGGCGTCCGGAATGGCCATTCACCATTCACCATTCACTACTTCCTACTCACTACTCCCTGCTTACCTCTGCTTAGTGATCCTTCTTCCAGGCGTCGGAATTGACCCAGTAGTCGAGGTTCTTCTGCAAGCGGCCGTCGATGCTGACCTGGTTGAGGAACAGGTTCATCCAGATCAACAGGTCCGGCTCGTCGTAGCGGGTGGCGAAGGCAAGCGGCTCCTTCGACAACAGGTCCGGCATGATGGTGAAGGTGCCGGCGGGATAGGCTGTCGACTGACCCTTGACCGCCGAGACGTCGTTGACGCCGCAATCGGCTTGGCCGTTGTTGACCGCGTCGAGCAGCAGCGGGCCGCCGCCCTTGTAGCTCTTGATGTCGGCATCCGGGAAGGCGTTCTTGGCTTCCTTTTCGCCGGTGGCGCCCAACAGCACGGCGATCTTGGTGCCCTTGGCCTTGCAGTCCTCGGTTGTCTTGAACTTGCTGTCGGCCTTGGTGAAGACGGTGCTGCCCGTATACATGTAAGGTGTGGTGAAGGCGACCTTCATGCCGCGCGCCAGCGTCGGCGTCATGTCGGCGACGAGCAGGTCGGCCTTGCCCGAAAGCAGCGCCGGGATCAGCCCGTCCCAGTCATAGTCGAGGAAGGTGATCTTGACGCCCATTTCCTTGGCCATCAACTCGGCGAGTTCGACCGAACTGCCGGTGCGCTCGCCGGCCGCGCCGACCAGCGAGAAGGGAGGTCCTTGCGTCTGTACCGCGACGCGCAGTTCGCCGCGCTTGGTGATCTCGTCGAGCGTTCCGGCACTGGCCGCCGTGGCGAGCCCCGCAAGCGCAAGTCCGGCGATAAAAAGTCTGGCAATCTTCATTTTGGCATTCCTCCTGTTATCGTTGTTGTTCCACTTTGTTATTCCACCCTTTTGGGTGTTTTTTGAGCGGCGGCACCGTTTGCCGGCGGCAGCCACCGTTCGAAAATCGTCAGTCCCAGGCCACCGTTTCGGTCACCTTGATGCCACGCCTCGCCAGCTCGTCAAAGAAGGGTTCGTCCGGCACATGCAGCAGCGGGTTGAGCAGGCCAGGTGTGGCGATCTCTCGCCGCGCCAGCATCTGCGCCACGATGCTGGCGGGATAGCCGACGCCGAGGCTCATGCCGAACAGGCCGGATGCCAGGTCGCGTTCGATGATCAGGTCCGATGTCACCGTTTTGGCGCGACCGCCCTCGAGACCGGAAAAGACATTGCGCATCACGCAAAGGTCCTTCTCGTCAGCGCCATACTGCAATTGCGGGCCGAGCAGCCGGCCGAGAAATTCGCGGGGGCTGGCGCCGGTGCCGGGCACCTTGTCTTCGGAGAGGAAGCCGAGTTCCTTCAGCGGCGCCCAGAACGCCGACCATCCCGGCCAGCGCAGTGTATAGCGGCCCGAGCGTTGCAATCCCTTGGCGGCCGCCAGCATCTCGATATAGTGCAGCGCGTCGCCATTGGGGAAAGCTTCCAGCCGGCCGAGGCCCGCGACCTCGATCTCGTGGATGAAGGCATTGTCGTGCTGCCGCCCGGCCGGCACTTCGACGCGCTTGCCATGCTCGATCATCACGCTGTCGCGGTTCTGGCTGACCAGAACCATGTCGAAATTCCAGCTCACCTTGTAGCAGAGCGGCTTCGCCATCGCCTTCGGTTCGGGGATGCCGCCGCAATAGGAATCGATCGAGGAGATCCTAGAGAACTGCTTTGCGGCGCGCGCGTAGAGCACGAGGTCGATGCCGGGATCGAGCCCGCATTCGGTCATGATCGAAACGCCGGCCTGTTCAGCCTCCGCCGCCAGATCGGCAATCGCGTTGCCGTAATTGGTGGTGACCAGCGGCGTGCGCGTTGCGATCGCGGCCTGCACCGCCTCGCGCATCAATGGCTGTGGCAACAGATCGATGGCGGCGTCGACATCCGCCAGCACGGTGGCAAGTGCCGGGCCGATGGGGCCCTCGGGCACGACGAAACGCACGCGGGAAAGGTCGGTCAGCCCGGCAAGCCGGGCAGGGCCGTCGGCCGACGTATCGACGCAGACGACTTCCTCGACACCGGCGCTGGCGACGAGATCGGCGATGGCCGCCCGTCCCTGCAGGCCGAGGCCGCCGAGAACAGCTATTCTCATGCCGGCTCCTTGCGCGACGGTGTTTCTTCCGACCAGCAGCCTTCGGGAAGGCTGACCCATTTGTTGCATGAAGCCATGACGACGAAGGTTTCGCTGCGCACGACTTCGCCGGGAATGCCGGCGCCGGGGATCAGCTCGCTGGTGATGCGGTAGAGGTCGGCGACATCGCCGGCGACGGTCACGTCGACGATGATGTCGAAGCGCCCGGTAACCACCGAGGCCGAGTTGACGAAAGGCAGTTCGGCAATGCGCTGCGCCAATTCCCGGGCGCGGCCACGTCCCTGCGCATTGATGCCGACAATGGCAGAGATCAGCTCGGGGCGTTCGGTCAGATTGAGCAGCCCGACGATCTTCAAGAGGTTGCGGTCGAGCAGATTGCGCAACCTTGAGCGCACCGTCGGCACCGAGATCGCCATCGTCTCGGCGAGCCGGTTGATGCCGGGCTGGGCATCCTGCGACAACAGCTTTACCAGCCGTCGATCGGTTTGATCGAGATGCTCACGCAAAGGCAAGGCTTTCATAAAGGGAAAGAAACGATCGGATTTTCTTTCGGATATGAAAAATACCTTATGGGGAATTTTTAACAGCAGCAAGAGCTATGTCATCCCTCTGTGTCAGTTCCCGTGTGCGTTCAGGCAAGACAGGATGCATGTCGTCCCAAAACCGCTGCACATTTTGGGGCAGTCGAGGATGTGCGCGACAGCACTAGGTGACGGAGTTCGAAGACGATCTTGCCGCGGCCGTGGTCGCTTGAACGCGACGGTAGGTCGTAGTGAGCAACGCACCCGAATGGCAGGCCGACCGAGCTGCGGCGTAGCCGCAACTCACGCCTTCACCTGATAAGCGGAGAGGCTCATTCGCGACATGGCCAAAAGCGGCCTTTCGATAAAACTATAACTCGCCAGGGACACGGCGATGCAGGCGGTGACAATAACTATGGTTGCAAGCCATGGTGACACATTGGCGGTTGCAACGACAGGAGCGATCGCGAGCAGCACGATAGGATGGGTCAGATAGAGAGAGTAGGAAGCATCTTCCAGCCTTGCCAGCACGCGAGGAGCAAAAAGTCGGAAGTAGCTCTCCAGGCTGATGCAACCCGCGACAAGGATCAGCGCCGGGATACCTTGAGCAAGGGTTCGCGGCAAGTTGAAGCCAAGTACCATCACCAGTGTGGACACAATAGCGAACCCGACAGCCGAGGCACCCAGGAAAGCGGGCAAACGCAGCAGTCTGCCGACCAGATGGCCGACAGCCATGCCGGCAAGGAACTCAAACAGGATTGGCGTGGTATAGAAAAACAGCACAGTGTCGGCGGCGGGTTTGAAGATAATGCGTGCGGCTACGGCGATTGCAAAGACAACGCCAATCGTGGCCATTTGCGTCAGCGCACCAAAACCCATAGTCGCCGCGAACAGAATGTAAAACAGGATTTCCAGATTGAGCGTCCAACCCACGCCAAGCACTGGCTGGACATAGCCTGTGGCCGTATCGAGATAGGGCACGAAAAACAGGCTATTGGTAATCTGCTCAAAGGACACTCCACGACCGGCAAACAGCCAAAGTGCGGCGACCATGAGGAAGGTCATGACCCAATAGAACGGAACGACGCGCGTGAACCGCTGCATCAAAAAAGCACGGTGGTCGCGATGTCTGTTCTCCGTCGAGAGAACCATGACGAAACCGCTGATGACGAAAAACAGGTCGACGCCGCTGTTTAGAATGGGAATAGGCAAATCGAGCACGCCTAGTGCGGCCGGAAGATGATAGATAACAACCATTAGGGCTGCTAGCCCCCGCAGGGTCTGTATCGATGTATATTGTTGAATCCGACGCGGCGCAGCGTAATCATTATCCGGAATGACGTTCATTAAAAAATGTCCCCGATGCCGGAGAATATTAACACGGATGAGATCGTTGATGCGACGATTAACTGCCGGTTTAATTAATACATAAAATTTGAATAGCTTTCACCGACTTTCGCGGCCCGGGCCTTGCGATCGCCATCGTCTCGGCGATGCCTTGGCGCGCTGCTTGTATGCGCTATCGCCCGGCCTGGAAGATCGCCACCGCTGCCGCCGTCAGCGCGGCATTGCCGGCCGCAACCGTGCCATCCGGCAGATGCTTCCCATCCTCCAGCCCGACGCGCGTCGACCAGTCGCGATCCGCGGCACGGCGCACGAACGGCCACACCGTCGCGTTCTCGCCATGCAGCAGGATGGCACGGCGAATGCCGGCGCGCTCCAGGACCTGTTCGATGCCGTCGGCGACCGCAAAAGCCTCGTCTAGCGTCTGCTCGGAAATCTCGATCAGCACGCGCAGCACGCGCCCGCCATGGTCGAGGCCGACCAGCCGCTCGGCGTCGGCGACCGACGCCAGACCCGCCTCGATGCCGATGCCGCGCTGGCGCAGGCTCTCCATGACGATCGGTGCCGCCGGCTCGCTGAAATTGACTGAGGCATAGTCCGGCAATTCGCGCCAGCCGGCGATGGAGACAAGCGTGCGCAGGCCGTCGTTCTCGATCCAGGCGCCGGTGGAGACGCCGATCAGCGTTCCCGGGCATGCCTTGCGCAGCCCCAGCACCGTTCGATCCATCGCCGCCGGCGTGAGGCTTTCCCGCCCGTCGAGCGCGCGCGCATGGACATGCAACTCGGCCGCCCCGGCGGCCACTGAGGCCGCGCCGTCGCGTGCCATCGCCTCTGCATCAAGCGGCAGTGCAGGGTGGAAGTCGGCGCTACGCGCGCCATTGATGCAGGTTTGGACGATCATGCTAGAGGCAGCCCGGTTGCATTTGCTCCCAGTCTAGCGCGGGCGAGTGAAAACCGGAATCGGCATCTGTCATTACGCCGAAGCCGCAGATATCTTATCGGCCGAAATTTCGAATCCGGCAGACTGCAACCTTTGGACGAGCTTGTTCACAATTTCCTTAACATGGGTGTTGAACTCGATTCGCAGGATTCCATCGGTGTCCGATGGTCGCTCTAATGTACCTTTTTGCAAAATAGCCATATTGGGGCGCCCCAACGCCGCCATCACCATTCCCATTTCCAGTATTACGTTTTGTCTGGCTCTCGGCTTACGGTCGGCATCGGTCTCTTTTCCCGAATACGCATAGTCGTCTGGCGTCAGCAATACGATCCCAAAAGCCGCATCTTTGTAAATACTCTGTTCAAGCGCCTCAACTATGGTCTTTCCGCCACTGTCTGAATTTTGCAGAATAAAAGGCTTCAGCCCAAGGCGGAGTAAGACCAATTCTAATTGATCTCGTGCTTCGGAATCGTGACCATGAACTACGAAGATCTTTTTCGCCTCCGTCGCTACTACGACTGGAACAGGATTGCCGAGAGCAGCTTGGACTTCCGGTAAGAATTTATCTGGGTCTAGTCCTTGGCAGGTGAGAGTCCCGTTGGATGACCACCAATTTAGAACGTGCCCAAGCTTTGTTCTAAATATCACATGGCCATTTTTCCCCTCTGACCATTCTCCTTGCTTGCCCGTCGCTATCACCGCGTTTTGGAGTTCATCAAAACTCCCGTGAAATTTCGCCATCAGTAACCTCCCTCATAGCAATGTGTACGTTGGTTGACTGTGAAGAAAGTTTCAATCGCATCGGCGATTTTTGCCAATGTTTATCTGCCGCCAGTTGTCGACCGCACTTTAACGCCGAACGCCAGCCATCCGATCAGTGCGTCAGCGGTATAGGCTTAAATATCAATCGATTTCGTCGGCCCAGATCAGCCGCAATAGCCGCTGCAGCGTTGCCCGATCTTTTTTCGTCAGCCGTTGCAGGAACCGGTCCTCGTGGTTGCGCACTTTGAGCCGCCATGCAGGCATTGCGGCTTTGGCTGCCTTGGTCAGAGCGAGCACCTGCATGCGCCTGTCCTGCGCATGGTCATCGCGCTCGACCAGCCCGCGCTCCTCGAGTTCGGCCAGCAGCGGCGCCATGTTGGCGCTTTTCATGCCCAGCCGGCGGCAAAGCTCGGCGGCGCTGATGCCGGGCCGTTCGTCGATCAGCGCCAGCATGCCGTAGGTGACCGGGCGCAGTGAGGCATCGGCCATCTCGGCGGTGAAATCATTGAGCGCCAGGGTCGAAGCTCGCCGCAGATTGTAGCCGATCTGTGCGTCGAGCCTGTCTTCAGGCGCCACCCCAGCCACCTTGCCGCTGCGGTCCGATGTCTCGTCCATGCTGCAACCGATCGCTGCGACCAAGGTTCTTGTCAAGCAAAAAAGACTATGCAACATAGCAATTCTAAAAGCTATGTCACATAGCGATTGATGCAGGGGAAGAGCACAACTCTTCTCCCCGCCACACAGGAACGCAAGCGGGAGGAGAGTTGCCATGACCGAAGAGACCGTTGCCTTCGACATCGAGGACGGCATCGCCTGGGTGCGCTTCAACCGGCCTGAAAAACGAAATTGCATGAACCCGGCGCTCAACCGGCGCATGATGGAGGTGCTCGACCAGCTGGAATACCGCGATGATGTCGGCGTGCTGGTGCTGTCGGGCGAGGGCAGTGCGTGGTCGGCGGGCATGGACCTCAAGGAGTATTTTCGCGAGACCGAGGCCAAGGGGCTGGGCGCCGTCCGCAAGGCGCAAGGCGAGGCCTATGGCTGGTGGCGGCGACTGCGCTGGTATCGCAAGCCGACCATTGCCATGGTCAATGGCTGGTGCTTTGGCGGCGGCTACGGCCCGCTGTTTGCCTGCGACCTCGCTTTCGCCGCCGACGAGGCGCAGTTCGCTCTGTCGGAGATCAACTGGGGTATCCTGCCCGGCGGCGGCGCCACCAAGGTGGTGGTCGATCTCCTGTCGATGCGCGACGCCATGTACCACGCGCTGACCGGTGAGTTGATCCACGGCAGGAAGGCGGCGGCCTGGAAGCTGGTCAATGAAAGCCTGCCGCTGGCGGAGTTGAAGCCACGAGTTACCGAGGTGGCGAACATCCTGCTGAAGAAAAACCCGGTGGCGCTGAAGGCGACAAAGGACGCCATCCGCCGCGTCGGCGAGATGACCTATGACAATGCCGAGGACTATCTGGTGCGCGCGCAGGAAGCGGCCAATTCCTACGACAATGACGGCCGCAAGGAAGGCATCCGCCAGTTCATCGACGAAAAGAGCTACAAGCCCGGGCTCGGCGCCTATGACAAGGCGAGGTGATCAGCCAATATCCAATCGGGGAGGAGAAGCGAGATGCCGGCCTGGACGACGCCCGATCCCGTGGCCTTGCATGCCGCGACGCAGCCCGAGCGCCTCGCTTGCGTCGACCTGGCTTCCGGGCGGCGTTGGACGTATCGCGGGCTCGACGAGGCTATCCAGCGCGCCGTCGGCGTGCTCGGGAGCGGCTACGGCATCGAACCTGGGCAGCGCATCGCCACCGTCGCCCGCAACAGCGCCGACCTGCTGATCCTGCAGCAGGCGGCCATGCGGCTCGGCGCCATCTTCGTGCCGGTCAACTGGCGCCTTTCCGCCGTCGAGCAGCAGGCGGTCCTGGCCGATTGCGAGCCGGTGCTGCTGCTGCACGACGCGGCGCTGATTACGGCGCTGCCAAAAGGCTGTGTACCTGTGGAGGTCAGGGCCTTTGCCACGGCGGCCGAAGCGCAAGCGCCCGCGCTACGACGCGCTTTGCCGGCGGGCGATGTACCGTCGATCATCCTCTACACCTCCGGCACATCGGGCCGGCCCAAGGGTGTCATCCTGACCGAGGCCAATGCGTTCGCCACCGCGGTCAATTTCGGCGTGCTCGGCCGCGTCGGCAATTCCAGCATCTTCCTCTGCGACGCGCCGATGTTCCATGTCATCGGCCTCATCACCAGCCTGCGTCCGCCCTTGCTGCAGGGCGGCACGGTGCTGATCTCGTCCGGCTTCGAGGCCGGCCTCACCAACCGCCGTCTGGCAGACCCGGACCTCGGCGTCACCCACTATTTCTGCGTCCCGCAAATGGCACGGATGCTGCGCGACGGCACCGCGTTCGCGCCGGCGAACTGGACCACGCTGACGGCCATCTTTACCGGTGGCGCGCCCAATCCCGCCGCCGACATCCTTTGGTGGCTGGAGCAGGGCGTGCGCATGGTCGACGGCTTCGGCATGACCTAAGCCGGCACCGTGCTCGGCATGCCGGTCGAGGCACACCAGATCGCCCGCAAGGCCGGCTCCGCCGGCCTGCCGGCGCCGTCTTTGTCGCTGCGCATCGTCGACGAAGATGGCCACGACGCCGCAGCCGGCGAGCCGGGTGAGATATGGCTGTCAGGCCCCAATGTCACGCCGGGCTACTGGAACCGGCCCGATGAGACGGCGCAGGCCTTTACATCGGATGGCTGGTTCCGCACCGGCGACATTGCGCGCCGCGACGAAGATGGTTTCGTCACCCTCGTCGACCGCCGCAAGGACATGTTCATTTCGGGCGGCGAGAACGTCTATCCAGCCGAGGTCGAGATGGCGCTGCTCGATCATCCCGACATTTCGGACGTCGCCGTCATCGGCATCGCCGACCAGCGCTGGGGCGAGGTCGGCCGCGCCTTCGTCGTGCTGAAGGCTGGCTGCGTCCTCGATCCGGCGGCGCTCGCGGCGCACTGTGCGGCTCGCATCGCCCGCTACAAGGTGCCGAAGGAATTCCTGCTCACCGACGCGTTGCCGCGCACCGCCTCCGGCAAGATTCAGAAACACATCTTGCGCGGGCGGTGAGATCGGGCTTCACCGCCGTCCTCACTGCGCCCGCGCTTTGGCCACGTCGGCCGGTGTGATGGCGGATTGCTTGCCGCCGAAATGCGCCAGCACATAGTTGCCGAGCGCCGCGATCTCGACATTCGAATAGGCATTGGCGAAAGCCGGCATCGCCTGCTTGCCGAGCGGCGTCGTCATATGCGCGCCCTTCAGGATGACCTGGATGAGGTTTGTGCCATCGGGGTCATTGACCGTGCGGCTGCCGCGCAGCGCCGCATAAGGTGTCTGCAGCCCTTCGCCGTTCCATCCGTGACAGCTGGCACAGGCGCCCTGGAACAGCTTCAGGCCGAGCCCGCCTTGCGCTACTGAATCGGCAGACGGAGCGTAGGCGATGGACGTCGTCAGTGTTGCCGGCGGCTCCGCTTCGACGATCGCCTTGTCGCTGCTGAATTGCGGCGGCACGGTTTTTACGTAAGTGACGATCGCCTTGATGTCTTCCGGCGTCAAATGGCGCAGGCTGTAGTCGACGGCTTCGCCCATGCTGCCGGTGGCCGCACCACGCCCTTCCGCATGACCCTTGGACAGATAGTTGGACAACTGCTCATCGCTCCAGCTGCCGATGCCGGTCGTCTTGTCCGAACTGATGTTGTAGGCCTCCCAGCCCTGCAATTCGGCGCCGGCGAATTTCTTGCTGTTATCGAGCCCATAGAGCAGGTTGCGTGGCGTGTGGCATTCGCCGCAATGCGCCATTGCTTCGGTGAGATAGGCGCCGCGGTTCCATTCCGCGCTCTGCTTTTCGTCTTGCGGCAACGGACCGTCGGGAACGAACAACAGGTTCCAGAACCGCAGGACATAACGCTGGTTGAACGGAAAACTCAGATCGTTCTTCGGCGCCTCGGCGTGCACCGGCGGCAGGCTGAACAGATAGGCCTTGATCGCCAGCGCATCTTCCGTGGTCATCCTGGCGTAGGCCGCATAGGAAAAGGCCGGATAGAGATTGCGGCCTTGCTTGTCGATGCCCTGATGCAAGGCACGCGCGAACTCCGCGTCGCTCCAGTCGCCGATGCCGGTTTCCTTGTCGGCGGTGATGTTTGGGGAATAGACGGTGCCGAACGGCAGTTTGAAGGCAAGGCCCCCGGCATAGGGCGTGCCGCCGCCGTTTGTATGGCAGGCGACGCAATCGGCGGCGCGCGTCAGATATTCGCCGCGATCGATCAGCGCCTGACCGGTCGGCAGTTTCGCCGCCGCCACGGAGGCGTCCGGCAGCGACGCCGGTTTGAACAGGAAGATCGCAACGCCGGCGGCGATGACGACCACGACAGCGAGGAGGATGCGGACCAAGCTTCTCATGGTCTGGCCCTCACAGCGCTTCGGCTTCGGTTTCGATGCCGGTCTCCGGGCGCTCCCTGCTGTTCGCCAGCACCGCCAGCAAGGGTGCTGAGGGCGGCGGCACCATCGACACGCTGGTCTTGTCGGCGCCGTCGCTCTTCAGCTGGTTGCGGTCGATGGGCAGGCTGCGCAGGCGTTTTCCCGTCGCGGCAAAGATCGCGTTGGCAAGGGCGGGGCCGGCCGAAACCGTTGCCGTCTCGCCGATGCCGCCGGGCGATTCCAGGCTCTTGACGTGATAGACCTCGATCTTCGGCGCTTCATTGTTGCGCAGGATGCGGTAGTCGTGAAAATTGCTCTGGTCGACGCGGCCATTGCTGAAAGTGATGCCGCTGTAGAGCGCCGTCGACAGGCCGAAGATCAACCCGCCTTCGATCTGGGCTTCGACCGTGTTTGGGTTGATGGCGATGCCGCAATCGACGGCCACCACCGCGCGCTGCAGCGTAATCTCGCCGGCCGCTGACACCGAGATTTCCAGCACCGCGGCCATGAAGCTGCCGAAGGCATCGTGCTGGGAAATGCCGCGGCCGCTGCCGGCCGGAAGCGGCGAGCCCCAGCCCGACTTTTCGGCCGCAAGCTCGAGCACGCCTGCGGCCCGCGGCTGGTTCTTCGTCAGCGCCCGGCGATACTCTACCGGATCCCTGCCCACCGCATTGGCGAGTTCGTCCATGAAACTTTCGACCACGAAGACATTGTGCGTCGGTCCGACGCCGCGCCACCAGGTGATCGGCACCGGTGGGTCCTCGCGCACCCAGTCGACCTGGATGACCGGCAGATCATAGGGCGGTTTGGCGGCGCCCTCGACGGCATCGTCGTCAAGCTTGTCCTGCGGCCAGCCGCCGGCGATGTAATTACCCAACACCGAATCGCCGGCGACATGGTCGATCCACACCGTTGGCAAGCCGTCGGCGCCGAGACGGGCTGATATCCGGTCGTAGTAGGTCGGCCGGTAGAGATCGTGCTGGATGTCTTCTTCACGCGTCCAGATGACCTTGACCGGGTACCTCACCTGTTTGGCGATCGCCACCGCCTGGCCGACATATTCGGCGACAAGCCGGCGGCCGGAAACCGCCGCCGATCAGGTGATTGTGCACGATGATCTTGTCGAGCGGGAAGCCCGTGACCTGTGCCGCCCAGCCTTGCGCCTGGGTGGGCACCTGGGTGCCGAGCCAGATCTCGCATTCATCAGTGCGCACATGCACGACGCAGTTGATCGGCTCCATCGGCGCATGGGCCAGGAACGGCAGCTCATAGCTTGCCTCGACCGTGTTGACGGCAGCCTTCAGCGCGCCGGCGACGTCGCCTTCCTGGCGCGCCATGATCGGTGTCTTGTTTTTGGACGCAGCCTTCAGCGTGTTCATCATATCGGCGCTTGAAAGCCTGGCGTTGGCGCCTTCGTCCCAGGTGATGGTGAGGGCCTCGAGGCCTTTCTTGGCCGCCCAGAAATGATCGCCGATCACGGCGACCGCATTGTCCAGCCTGACGATATCGCGCACGCCTGGGACGGCGCGTGCCGCCGTCTCGTCCACATCGCCGAGCTTGCCGCCGATCACCGGACAGGCGGCGACCGTCGCCACCTTCATGCCGGGCACGCGCACATCGATGCCGTAGACCACTGCGCCATTGACCTTGCCCGCCGTGTCGACCCGGCGCAGCGACTTGCCGATCAGCTGGAAATCCTTGGGGGCCTTGAGCTTGACGTCGCTCGGCACCGGTTGCTTGCCGGCCGCGTCGGCGAGCGCGCCATAGGCCAGCTGCCGGCCTGTCGGCAGATGCGTGACCACGCCAAGCTTGGCGCTGCATTCCGAAATCGGAACCGCCCATTGCGCGGCTGCTGCCGCAACCAGCATCGTGCGGGCAACGGCGCCTGCCTTGCGCAGCGATTCCCAGGTAGCCCGCATCGAGGTTGAGCCGCCCGTTGCCTGGCCGCCAAGCGCAGCGGTGGCGTACAGCTTGTCGTTGGGCGGTGCGTCGACGACCTTCACCTGGTCGAGGCCGACTTCCAGTTCCTCGGCAATCAGCGTCGCTTCGCCGGTGTGGGTGCCTTGTCCCATCTCGATGTTGGGCAGGATGAAAGTGATCTTGCCGTCGCTGTCGATGCGGATAAAGGCATCGGGTGAAAAGGCGGCGGTGACGTCGCCCTCGACGGGCTCGGCGGCGGCAAAACCGGGCCTGGTGCCGGCGCCCAGCATGGTGAAGCCGAGCAGAAGGCCGCTGCCCTGCAGGAAGGCACGGCGCGAGGTGAATTTTTGGGTGGGGGAGGAGGACGGCTTGCTCATGGCTGGCTATCTCCCTCAGGCCTTCGCGGCCTGTTTTATGGCCGCTCTTATTCGCGTGTAGGTGCCGCACCTGCAGATATTGCCGGACATGGCGGCGTCGATATCGCTGTCGCTCGGGTCGGGGTTGCGCTCCAGCAGCGCCGAGGCCGACATGATCTGGCCGGACTGGCAATAGCCGCACTGGATCACTTCAAGGTCGAGCCATGCCTGTTGCACTTTTTTGCCCGCCGGCGTCGCACCGATCGCCTCGACGGTGGTGACATGGCGCGACCCAACCGACGCGACCGGCATCACGCAGGATCGCACCGGTTGCCCGTCAAGCTGCACCGTGCAGGCGCCGCACTGGGCGATGCCGCAACCGAACTTCGTGCCGGTCAGGCCGATGACATCGCGCAGCACCCACAGCAATGGCATATCGTCCGGCACGTCGACACTGCGATCCTCGCCGTTTACATTGAGCGCAATCATGGGCCTCTCCTCGGTTATCCGCATCCCCATGGACAATGCAGTAGGCACCTGTTTGCCGGTCGTGTCTAATCACATGCATGTTGTTCGGCACCGCAACGCGTGTGCAAATCGCACTCGTGTGCGCGCCACAGTGCCCCTGATCTTTGCCGGGCTGCCGGCTGAAAGGTTTTTGCGATGGCTGAGTTGAAGGTCAGGACCCGCGTCACCGGCGCGACGGCGACGCTGCAGCCCGGCGGCTTGCCTTCCATCACCACTCCGACCGGCGGTGCAGTCGATGTCGTCACCGCCGTCAGCGCGCCGGGCTTCAATCCGCTCGACCTGCTCTACGCCTCGCTCGCCGCCTGCATGGTGCTGAGCGCGCGCATCGCCGCCTCACGCCTCGGCGTCGCCGCCGAGCTTGGCGAGGTGCGCGCCGAGGTCAGCGGCGAGACGGCCAAGGACGAGCCGTCGCGCGTCGAAAGGCTCAACATCAGGCTCGACATCTCAGGCGATCTCGACGCTGCGACCAAGCAGCGGATCGTCGAGGACGCCGAAGCGATCTGCACGGTGTCCAACACGCTGCGCGCCGCGCCGCAATTGCATACGACGCTTGGGTGAGGGTGTCGCAGAATGCCTCGCTACCACCAACCAAGGACCGTCCCATGGCCATGATCCCGCCGATCGACTACGCCTCGGCATCGCAAGACATCCGCGCCGAGCACGACAGGGAGCTTGGCCTGCGCGGACGCATGACCAACATGAAGCGCATCCTGCTGCATTCACCGGCGGCCCACCGCATCTATGCCGAATGGTTCACCCTGCGCGATCTGCTCAAGCCCGCACTCGACGACCGCGCTGTCTGGCTGTTGTCGCTGGCGATCTCCGAGAGATGCCGCGCCGAGATACCGCTTACCTTCTTCCGCCGCGCGCTGATCGACAGCGGTCTTGATCCCGAGGCGATCGAGCCCAGCGCTGAAGAAGCTTTGCTGATCGAATTCGGCAAGGCAGTCGCTGCCGATACCAACGCCGTTCCCGACGATGTCTGGGCGGCACTCAAGGCTAGCTACGCCGACACACTGCTGGTCAACCTCGTCGCCTTCGCCGGCATCATGGTGGCGACCTGCCTGTTCACAAACGCGGTGAGGGTCGATCTGGACCCTGAGTTGGAGGCGTATCGCCGCAAGGGTGCCGATCCGGTCTGATGCGATCGATACGCAGTCGATCTGCAGTGGATATCGCCCGGAAGGATCAGCCGTAGTAGCCGGCTCCAAACAGCAAAAGTGTTTCCACCTGGGAGTCCGCTTCTTTTCCTATGGCTGTCCAGATGCTGATGCCGAGAGCATTCGAAATCGCGCTATCGATCTCGACCTTCACATTGGGGTCGGTTTGTCTCAAGAACCTCAGCGCAACCTCCATGGAAATCGGAAACAGCGACGCGCCACCCAGTTCCAAGATCGCAGGCGAGGTGAATTCTAGCGCTTCGAGTGCGCCATCGGCCTTGTAATAGGCGAATACTCCAAGGTCCGGCCAATAGTCGGCCGGAACGCTGGTTGGGCTCCGCCGAAAGACCTTGAGCTCTCCTGAAAAGAAGGATCTGACAGTCGCCTTAGACGATCCGAGAGGAAGCCCTTTGACGCCATTTAGCGGTTCGATCGAAAGATGCATGTACACAGTTAATCGCTGCCGGCAGCAGATGACAATGTTCATCGCAGGAATCGGGTGGCCCAGGCGCCTCGTTCGCCCCACTTTGACCGCAAGCAAAGGAGGCATCCATGACCATCCATTCGATAAGCACCAAACGCGCAGCCCATTCGGCCGAAGCGCGCGTCGCAGCGCAGGACTGGAGTGCTCTGATCGGCGAACTGAACAGCCACGGCAGCGCCGTCATGCCGGCGTTGCTTGCACCCGAGGAGTGCGCCGAGATCGCCGGTCTCTATCCGCATGAGGACCATTTCCGCAGCCATGTGGTGATGGCCCGCCATGGCTTCGGCAAGGGCGAGTACCGCTATTTCCGCTATCCGCTGCCGGATCTGGTCGGTGGCCTGCGCACCGCGCTCTATCCCAGGCTGGCCGGCGTCGCGAACGACTGGAACGATCGCATGGGCGCGGCACGGCGCTATCCCGATGACCACGCCGCCTTCCTCCAGCTTTGCCACGAAGGCGGCCAAACGCGGCCGACGCCGCTTCTCCTCCAATATGGCCCCGGCGACTTCAACTGCCTCCACCAGGATCTCTATGGCGACCTCGCTTTTCCCCTGCAGGTCGCGATCCTGTTGTCGCAGCCGGGCGAGGATTTCACCGGCGGCGAATTCGTGCTGACCGAGCAGCGCCCGCGCATGCAAAGCCGTGCCGAAGTGGTGCCGCTGACCCGGGGCGATGCAGTGATCTTTGCTGTCCACAATCGCCCGGTGCAAGGTACGAAAGGGCACTACCGCGTCAATCTCCGGCACGGCGTCAGCCGCCTGCGCTCGGGACGGCGGCATACGGTGGGAATCATCTTCCACGACGCGAAGTAACGTCGTCCGCTTCGGCGCGGCTCCTTCGTTCCACTCCGAGATCGGCTAAGATTCACACTTGGTCGACGTCGAACAGGAGCATCGTCAAGTCATCGTCTCCTGGGGCGAGTATACGCCGGTCAGCGGCGCAGGCAATGCCGATTTCGGTGGCAAATGCGCTCTGCATATCGGCGAGGCTGTCGAAATAGAGTGTCCCGACCAGATACGGAATCTCGCCCGCCGAGCGCTTGATGATGGGCCGCCTGCTGATTTCGTAGCGCCGCAGTCCGGGAAGCTTCTTGGCCAGCGGCACATGAACCTCGAAATAGTGCCGGTCGAACGCCTCCGGATCAGCCGGGGTTTTGTAGATCACGAGCATCTTGGCCATCGTCATATTCCTGCCTGTTGGTGTCGCTGTTTGGGGGCCATGCAGGCCGCCGTGCCAATGTCGTTCCGCGAGGGCGGTTTTCGACAATCGCTGGATTTTTGTTTCGGGCGCGATGACGGGTCCTCGCCACCATCTGTGGCGCTTCTGCCTCTTTCCTCCTTGCGCTCATTCGCGTATGGCCCCGGGCAAATCCCTCAACTTTGCACCAACTCCCCCGGACCGCCTCATGATCCGTCTTGAAAGCATCAGCAAGCAGAACGGCCGCCAGCTTGTCTTCATCGAGGCCTCGGCCTCGCTACAGAAGGGCGAGAAGGTCGGCCTTGTCGGGCCGAACGGCGCCGGCAAGACGACGCTGTTTCGCATGATCACCGGCCAGGAGCAGCCCGACGAGGGCCAGGTGCAGGTCGATCGCGGCGTCACCATCGGCTATTTCAGCCAGGATGTCGGCGACATGGCGGGCCATAGTGCTGTGGCCGAAGTGATGAACGGCGCCGGGCCGGTCAGCGACGTGGCGGCCGAAATGGCCGAACTCGAGGCGGCCATGGCCGACCCCGAACAGGCCGACCGGATGGAGGAGGTCATCGAGAAGTACGGTGAGGCGCAGCATCGTTTCGAAGAGCTCGACGGCTATGCGCTCGATGGCCGCGCCCGCGAAGTGCTGGACGGCCTGGGCTTCAGCCAGGAAATGATGGATGGCGATGTCGGCAAGCTGTCCGGCGGCTGGAAGATGCGCGTGGCGCTGGCCCGCATCCTGTTGATGCGGCCCGACGTCATGCTGCTCGACGAACCGTCCAACCATCTCGATCTCGAAAGCCTGATCTGGCTGGAGCAGTTCCTGAAAGGTTATGAGGGCGCGCTGCTGATGACCTCGCACGACCGCGAGTTCATGAACCGCATCGTCAACAAGGTGGTCGAGATCGACGCCGGTTCGCTCACCGCCTATTCCGGCAATTACGAATTCTACCAGCAGCAGCGGGCGATCGCCGACAAGCAGCAGCAGGCGCAGTTCGAGCGCCAGCAGGCCATGCTGGCCAAGGAGATCGCTTTCATCGAGCGCTTCAAGGCGCGGGCGTCACACGCCGCCCAGGTGCAGAGCCGGGTGAAGAAGCTCGACAAGATCGATCGTGTCGAGCCGCCCAAGCGCCGTCAGATCGTGAATTTCGATTTTCAGCCGGCGCCGCGCTGCGGCGAGGATGTCGTGACGCTGAAGAACGTCCACAAGGGCTATGGCAGCCGCTCGATCTATGAGGGGCTGGACTTCCAGGTCCGCCGCCGCGAGCGCTGGTGCATCATGGGCGTCAACGGCGCCGGCAAGTCGACACTGCTGAAGCTGGTGGCCGGCGCGTCTGACCCGGATGCCGGCACAGTTGCTCGGGGGCCGAGTGTGAAAATGGGCTATTTCGCCCAGCACGCCATGGAGGTGTTGGAGGGCGAACGCACCGTGTTCCAGACGCTGGAGGACGCGTTTCCGCAAGCCGGCCAGGCGCCGCTCAGGGCACTCGCCGGCTGCTTCGGCTTTTCCGGCGACGAGATCGAGAAGAAATGCCGGGTTCTGTCAGGCGGCGAAAAGGCGCGCCTGGTGATGGCGCTGATGCTGTTCGATCCGCCCAATCTTCTGGTGCTCGACGAGCCGACCAACCACCTCGACATCGCGACCAAGGAGATGCTGATCACGGCGCTGTCGCAATACGAAGGCACCATGCTGTTCGTCTCGCACGACCGCCATTTCCTGGCCGCACTCTCCAACCGCGTGCTGGAACTGACGCCAGAAGGCATCCACACCTATGGCGGCGGCTATACCGAATATGTGGAGAGGACCGGGCACGAGGCGCCGGGGCTGCGGACCTGACGCAGGTCCTGCGTCCGCATTTGCGTCCAGCAAAGCCAGGATTTGTCAGCTCGCCGCCAGCCATTTGCGCGACTGCGCGAAGGCCTTGAAGGCTTTGGCATCCATCGGGTAGCCGAACAGGAAGCCTTGCAGGATGTCGCAGCCAAGCTCTTTCAGGATGCGCGCGTGCTCCATCGTCTCGACGCCCTCGGCGATCACTTCGATCCCGAGCGACTTGCCGATGTCGATGATGGACGACACAAGCTGCCGCTGTGCGGTTGAGCTGGTGATGGGGGTGACCAGCTGGCGGTCGATCTTGAGGCGACGGGGCCGCAACTTCAACAGCGAGACGATCGAGGCATGCCCGGTGCCGAAATCGTCGATCTCGACGTCGATGCCGAGCCCCTTGATGTGTTCGATGTTCCAGCTGACCAGCTCGTCGTTTTCGTCGAGGAAAATCGACTCCACCAGTTCGAACGACACGGTCCCTTCCTTGATCGGAAGCTTGCGCAAACCCTTGATCAGGTCCCTGTCTTCCAGGCGCCGTGCGGAAACGTTGACCGAGACGCGCGGGATGTTGAGGTGGCTGCGCGACCAACGCTCAAAACTATCGAGCGCCTGCTCCAGGACGGTGCGGTCGATAAGCGCCACGACATTGAGTTCCTCAGCCACCTTGATGTAGGCGTCGGGGGTCAGCATGCCGCGTTGCGGATGATCCCAACGCGACAGCGCCTCGACGCCGACGATCTCCAGCGTCTTGGCGTCGAACTGCGGCTGATAGTAGACGATGAATTCGTTCCGCTCGAGCCCGCCCAGAATCTCGTCGGCGGTCTGCTTGGTCCGCACGATCTCGCTCTGCAGCTCTTCGTTGAAAAACTCGTAGCGGTTGCGGCCGCGGCCTTTCGCCCGGTACAGCGCCAGATCGGCATTGACAAGCAACTGCCTTGCATCGACGCCGCTATTGGCCGCAATGCCGATGCTGACGCCGAACCGGCACTGGTGACCCAGATAGTCGACCGGCTGGCGCATCGCATCGATAATGTGGTCGGCCAGCGCGGCGAGTTCCTTGTCGTCGCGTCCATGGCTCAGCACGACAAACTCGTCGCCGCCGATGCGCGCAACGAAATCGGCACTGCCGACGCTGGCCTTGATGACTTTCGAAGCATGCACCAGCAATGCATCGCCCGCTGCATGGCCGAGCGTGTCGTTGATCTGCTTGAACCGGTCAAGGTCGAGATGCAGCAACGCCGCACGGCCGTCGGCTTCGCGGTTTTCGGCAAGCATCTCGTCCAGATACCGACGGTTGGGCAGACCGGTCAGCGAATCATGCATCGCGACATGCTCGATGCGGGCTTTGGCCAGGTTCAGTTCGGCATTTTTCGATTCTGAAAGGCGACGTTCACGCACGAGATTCTCGTTGAGCAGCACGTCGCCTGTCACATCCCATTCGGCGCCGATCATTTTTGGCGTGCCGTCGATGTCCCGGAAGAAACTGGCGCGGGTGCGCACATGGCGAATGGTGCCGTCCGGCCGCAGGAGCCGATACTGCGAAGAGTAGGGGCCTTGTGTTGCAACAGCCGAATCGAAATCTGCTTTAGCCCGTTCGAAGTCTTGGGGATGGATCGCCAGCGCCCAGTCGTCATAGCTACGGGTCTTGCCGCCGCCGGGTTTGCCATAGATTTCGTTGATGCGGTCGTCCCATACGAGTTCGTTGCTGACGGTATCGTGCTCCCACACGCCTATAGCAGAGGCTTCCAACGCCAGCTCCAGCCGCCGGGACAGGCGCCTCAACTCGGCGTCACTTTTCTGCCGCTCACCGAAAAGACGTCCTGCCACGAGGATCGGCAGCACCACCAGCGCGCCGGCAAGCGCCATGAGCAGACGCAACAGCCACTCATTTTTCGGAGCGGTCGGCCAGCCGCCCTTCGGTATGGCTGAAATTTGCCAGGAGCCTGAAGGCAATTGCACCTCTGCCATCACCGGATTGCCGGACACGACATTATCGCCGCCGAAGAACAGTTCCCCGCCGCCGCCGAGCGCATCCTTGCCGATAAGCGCCACATCGATATCCAGATCAGGGTCGGTCAGTCCGCTGGCAGCGTAGAGCCGATCGACATCGATCACGGCCGAGACGATACCCCAGAAACGGTCGCCGCCACCCGCCGTCGGCACGAAGACCGGGATACGGCCGATGAAGCCACGTCCGCCTTGCGCCAGTTTGACCGGCCCGGCGAGCACCAGCGCGCGCTGGTCACGGGCGCGAAGCGCGGCCATGCGTTGCGTATCGCTCTTGCGGTAGTCCAGCCCGATGGCTTTTTCATTGCCTTCCAGCGGATACATCAGCGCGATGACGAGGTCGGGGGCGCCGGCAATATCGCGCAACTGCGATTTTTGCTCGAACAGATTACGGGCGAGTGCCGCAAATCTTTGCTGGCCCATATAGGGCTCGGTAACGATTGTCGAAACGAGACCCTGAACCAGCTGGAGATTGCCGCCTATGTTGCCTTCGAGCTTGGCGCGTATGATGTTGACCTTGGCCAGGACGTCGGCGCGCGCCAGCTGATCGGAGACCTCTCTGTTCCTCTGGTCGGCAACCAGGGCGCAGACGAGAAGCACGACAAAGGCAATCGCCGCCGGCAAGTTGGCGGAAGAAAAAACGGCCCGTTTCAACCGGCCGGAATTGAGCATTGCACCTGCCAACTCGATCCGAAGACCTTTCCAGGACAGTAGTCCTTCGGTCGACCATAGTAGCTAAAGCTTAAGTTTGAGCTTCGAGACGAATCCGAGAACAAACGGTAAGCTTTTGGCTGCCAGGGTCCAGCCGAAATCTGAATGAGTGTCCGAAAGTAGGACGCCAGGTTGCAGCGTTCTGCAACCCAGCGGCGAAGTCATATTCGCCTCAGATTGCAACAAGCCGCCTGATCTTGCCGCGCGGGCCCTTGCGGGAGGCTTACTTCCCAGCCATTTGATCGGCCAGCGCCTGCGCCTGGGCGAGCAGCGCCGGGAAAGCCGGGTCAGCCGGCAGGCGCTGCGCCATGCAGGCCCGGTAGTCGCTGTCGCCCTTGTCCCAGGCGGCGTTGGAGGACTCGAACGCTTTTTCGTCCTTCAGGTCCGATGCCTGGTAGGCCTCCTGGAATTTCTGCGCGGCGGCGTCCGCAGCAGCCCACACGGCGTCGCAGGCGGCGATCTTCGGAACGGCAGGGGCTGCCGGCGCTGCGATAATTCTCACGCTGTTGCCTTTGACGAGCGTAACGACGACTTCCTGCTCATAGATCGGCCCGACGTCCTGCGTCCAGCCGCCGAGCCGTGCGAAGGCGATGTCGGCGCCTTCGGGTTTCTTCAATGGAAAGTCGAGCGTTCCCTCGAAGGCGGCGTCGCTGTTGATCGCCTGGGTATAGAAGGCATCGAGCTTAAGCGCCTCATCGATGCCGGCGGGCAGTTTGAAACTTTCGTCGGTCTCGGCGGTTCTGGACTGGAGCCAGCGCTCCAGCAGCCCTCGCGTCGTTGCCACCAGGCTGGGGCCGTCGTCGCCCTTGGTGTATCGCAGCCCATCGAGCATGCCATAGCCGATATCGGAGTCGCTGAGGCTTTCGATATTGATTGTGCCGGTTGGCGGAAAGTCCTTGACCGCCAGCGGCCCGATAATGCCGGCAAGACGCTGCTGGAGGTCGGCCAGCGCCTTCTCGTTCTCAGCGTCGATGGTCTCGATTGCCGCGTTCGCACTGTTCAGCGCCGCGATATCAGCAATCGCCTTGTCACGCGCGGCGACATAGTCGTCCTCCGGCGAGGCCGCGAAAGCCACGCTGCTCACCAGCGCAAACAGAAACGTCCAGACCCACCGCATGATATAAACCCTGCTCTACGTTCGATTCCAAGGATACATGACAACATTGGGCTGAAAAAAGACGGCGTTGGAGCTGCCCCCTTGAGGAAGGAGATGGCCGGCAGGCCAGAGGCGTCGTTGCGCTTGAAGCGCTGACTCCTTTTGCAGCGCGAGACGACGTTAGCGCTTCACGCGCAACGACCCCCTCTGTCGCCTTCGGCGACATCTCCCCCTCGAGGGGGGAGATTGGCGCCTAATCACGCCTTGCGCTTCTCCACCTCCGCCTTCCTCAGCAGGAAGCGCTGGATCTTGCCGCTTGGGGTCTTCGGCAGTTCCGTGATGAACTCGACCTCGCGCGGGTAGGCGTGCGCCGACAGCCGTTTCTTGACGTGCTGGGCCAGCTCTTCGGCGAGCTCCGAATTGCCCTTGTAAGCCGGCGCCAGGACGACGAAGGCCTTGACGATCTCGGTGCGCTGCGGATCGGGCACGCCGACGACAGCCGCCTCGTTGACCGCCGGATGCTCGATCAGCGCGCTTTCGACGTCGAACGGGCCGATGCGATAGCCGGCCGAAGTGATGACATCGTCGGCGCGGCCGATGAAGGAGACCGAACCGTCCGGCTCGTACTCCACCGTGTCGCCGGTGCGGTAGTAGCCGCCCGTGATCGCTGGCGTCTCGGCTTGGTGATAGCCGTCGAACCAGCGCAGCGGCGACTTCGCGATGTCGACGGCGAGGATGCCGGGCTGGTTGGGGCCGAGCTCGTTGCCGGCCTCGTCCAATACCACCATGCGATATCCGGGCATTGCGAAGCCGGCCGAGCCCACGCGCACGACGTGCGAGAGCCCATGATGGTTGTTGACCATCATGCCGTTCTCGGTCTGGCCGTAATGGTCGTGAATGGGCGCGGCGAGATTTGCGTCGAACCAGCGGATGACTTCCGGGTTGAGCGGCTCGCCGGCGCTGCTCACCACGCGCAGTCTGCCTTTGACACGGGCCGCAGCTTCCGCGCCTTCCGCCATCAGCAGGCGATAGGCGGTCGGCGAGCCGGCAAGGCTGGTGACGCCGAGCCGCTCGATGATGTCGTAAGTGCTCTTGGCGTTGAAGGCGCCTTCATAGAAGGTCGTGGCGATGCCGAGCTGCAACGGGCCGGTGATGGCGTAATAGAGGCCGTAGGCCCAGCCGGGGTCGGCGATGTTCCAGAAGATGTCGTCGGGCAGCAAGCCGATCGCGTCGCGCATATAGGCGCCGAAGGCGAGCAGGGCGCGAAGCGGCACCGGCACGCCCTTGGGCAGGCCGGTCGTTCCCGACGTCGACATCATCATGAACAAGTCGTCGCCCTTGCGCATCACCGGCTGGCACTCGGGCGAGGCGGCGGCAAGCGCGGCGCGGAAATCGATGTCGCCTGCAGGTAGCTCACCGCCATTGCCAAGGATGGTGGCGATTTGCGCTGATGTCTCGACCTCGTCGAGCTTGCCGCGATTGGCCGGGTTGGTCACCACGATCCTGGCGCCGCTATAGCCGAGGCGGTGCTCGATGGCTTTCGGACCGAAGGCGGTGAACAGCGGCTGGTAGACCGCGCCGATGCGCCACGTCCCGAGGATCAGCGCCACCAGTTCGGGGACGCGCGGCAGCATGCCGGCGACGACATCGCCGGCACCGACGCCGGCGGCCTTGAGCACATTGGCGGCGCGCCCGGACATGTCGGCGAGATCGTCGAAGCTGAATTCGCGAAGCTCGCCGCCGGCCGAGATCGCGCGCAGCGCCAGCCGGTTTTGTCCGGTGTAGCGGCCGCAGCATTCGACATAGGCATTGATGCCGGTTCTAGGGTTGCCATACAGCCGGGCGATCTCATCTTCGATGCGAAAGCGCTGAACGGCATCCTCATAACGCGGCATTTTGCTCATGGCGATCCTCCCTAGGCGGCGCCCATCTCCCCTTGGAGCGCCTTATCGGTGAGATTGCCTGAAATTGCTGCGCTGGTCGATTACGGCGATAGTCGGGGGATGCGAAGGATCGCAGCGCAGCGACAATCCGCGCCGAGCCACTGCTGTTGACCGAACCGTCCATCCGGCCGATAGCACCGCCAGAATTGCCCCGAGGCCCCAATGATCCCAGACTCAACTTTCGATGACGCGGCCACAGCCGACGAAGGACGCGATGCCGACACCGCCTGGCAAAACGACATCCGCGCGGGCGTGCGCCACGTCCGCGATCTCGCCTCGCTGCCGCTGTCACCCGCCGAGCACGCGGCGGCGCAGGAGGCGGCTACGCGCCACAAGGTGCGTGCCCCCAAAACCTATCTCGACCTGATCGACTGGAACGATCCCGCCGATCCGATCCGCGCCCAGGTCATTCCATCGCCGGATGAGCTGACGGAAACGGAAGGCGAGCTCGACGATCCGATCGCCGACCATGCCTTCAGTCCGGTGCCGCGACTGACGCACCGCCACGCCGACCGCGTGCTGTTGTTTGCGACCTACCAATGCGCGGTCTATTGCCGCTTCTGCTTCCGCAAGGAATCCCTGACCTCGATCGGCCGCGGCTATACGCGAGAAGCGCTCGAAGACGCCTTTGCCTATATCGAAGGCCATACCGGAATCCGCGAGGTGATCCTCACTGGTGGCGATCCGCTTTCGCTTCCGGACAAGGCGCTGGCTGAAATCCGCGCCCGTATCGAGACGATCGCGCATGTGAGGCTGCTGCGTATCCACACACGCGTGCCTGTCGTGCTGCCCGCGCGCATCACGCCGGGGCTGGTTCACGCCTTGCAGGGCCGGCTGATGGTCACAATCGTCACCCATTTCAACCATGCGCGGGAGATCACGCCGGCCACCGAATTGGCCTGCCGCGCCATGCGCCAGGCAGGCTTCGTGCTGCTCAACCAGAGCGTCCTGCTCAAGGGCGTCAACGACACGGTCGAGGTGCTGGAGGAACTCTGCCGCGAACTGATGTACCGGCTCGGCGTCAAACCCTATTACCTGCACCATGGCGACCTCGCGCGCGGCATGGCGCACAGGCGCACCACGATTGCGCAGGGACAGGCGCTGGCCGGCGCGCTGCGCGCCCGCCTGTCGGGCATCTGCAATCCGATCTATGTGCTGGACCTGCCGGAAGGCGGCGGCAAGGTGCCGCTCGGGCCATGCCATGTCGAGGGACGGGACGGGCAGGATTGGCGCATCCGCAGCCAGGATGGCGAGGTGAGGCTGTATCGGGACGTGGTGGTGTAGGCACGGCGCAGCGGCGCCAATGATCGCCGCCGTCACATTGTCGATCGGGATGACCGATCGCACCGAACTATCGCCACGACGCGTTCGCTTGCATTCCGTATGTTGACATAAAGATATGCTTATGTGATGGTTGTCGCCTCAAGGATAAAAAATGTCGCAGAATTCTGCATCGCTGGACGCTTTGTTCGGCCCCGTCGCGGCCAGACCCGATGGGTCCGAAGTGCTTGCGGCGCTGACGGCAGCGGCACGCGAGCGCATCCTCATCCTCGACGGCGCCATGGGCACGCAAATCCAGGGTCTCGGCTTCGACGAAGAGCATTTCCGCGGCGAGGCTTTCGCGGGCTGCGCCTGCCACCAGCAGGGCAACAACGACCTCTTGATCCTGACGCAGCCGAAGGCGATCGAGGAGATCCATTATCAATACGCCATCGCTGGCGCCGATATCCTCGAGACCAACACCTTCTCCTCGACCTCGATCGCCCAGGCCGATTACGGCATGGAGGATGCCGTCTACGCGCTGAACCGGGACGGCGCGCGACTGGTGCGTCGGGCAGCGGCGAGGGCACAGCAGGAAGACGGCAAGCGGCGCTTCGTCGCCGGCGCGCTCGGGCCGACCAACCGCACCGCCTCGATGTCCCCCGACGTCAACAATCCCGGCTACCGCGCGGTGACCTTCGACGATCTGCGCCTGGCCTATGGCGAGCAGCTGCGCGGCCTGGTCGACGGTGGCGCCGACATCATTCTCATCGAGACCATCTTCGACACGCTGAACGCCAAGGCGGCGATCTTTGCCTGCAACGAGATTTTCCTCGAAAAGGGCGTGCGCCTGCCGGTGATGATTTCGGGCACCATCACCGATCTCTCCGGCCGCACGCTGTCGGGCCAGACGCCGACCGCCTTCTGGCATTCGGTGCGCCATGCGAGCCCCTTCACCATCGGCCTCAACTGCGCGCTCGGCGCCAATGCGATGCGCGCGCATCTGGCCGAAATTTCAGGCGCCGCCGACACCTTCGTCTGCGCCTATCCGAATGCCGGCCTGCCCAATGAATTCGGCCGCTATGACGAGAGCCCGGACTTCATGGCCGCGCAGATCGAGGATTTTGCGCGGGAAGGGCTCGTCAACGTCGTCGGCGGCTGCTGTGGCTCGACGCCGGACCACATCCGCGCCATCGCCGAGGCTGTCAAGAAGTATCCGCCGCGCGCCATCCCCGAGATCGAGCGCAAGATGCGCCTGTCCGGGCTGGAGCCGTTCACGCTGACCGATGAGATTCCCTTCGTCAATGTCGGCGAGCGCACCAACGTCACCGGCTCGGCCAAGTTCCGAAAGCTGATCACGGCGGGCGACTATGTTCCGGCGCTCGACGTGGCGCGCGACCAGGTCGCCAATGGCGCACAGATCATCGACATCAACATGGATGAAGGCCTGATCGATTCGAAGAAGGCGATGGTCGAGTATCTAAACCTGATCGCCGCCGAGCCTGACATCGCGCGGGTCCCGGTGATGGTGGACTCCTCGAAATGGGAGATCATCGAGGCCGGGCTGAAATGCGTGCAGGGCAAGCCGCTGGTCAACTCCATCTCGATGAAGGAAGGCGAGGAAGCCTTTCTGCATCACGCGAAGCTGGTGCGCGCCTATGGCGCGGCCGTGGTCGTCATGGCCTTCGACGAGGCCGGTCAGGCCGACACCAGGGCGCGCAAGGTCGAGATCTGCACCCGCGCCTACAAGCTGCTCACCGAACAGGCCGGTTTCCCGCCCGAGGACATCGTCTTCGACCCCAATGTCTTCGCGGTCGCCACCGGCATCGAGGAGCACGACAATTACGGCGTCGACTTCATCGAGGCCACCGGCGAGATCACCGCCACGCTGCCGCATGTCCATATCTCGGGCGGCGTCTCGAACCTGTCCTTCTCGTTCCGCGGCAACGAGCCGGTGCGCGAGGCCATGCACGCGGTGTTCCTCTACCATGCCATCCAGCGCGGCATGGATATGGGCATCGTCAATGCCGGCCAGCTCGCCGTCTACGACACGATCGAGCCGGGGCTGCGCGAGGCGTGCGAGGATGTCGTGCTCAACCGCATGCCCAAGGCCGGCGGCACCGCCACCGAGCGCATGCTGGAGATCGCCGAACGCTTCAAGGGCACGGCCGGCAAGGAAGCCAGGGAGCGCGATCTCGCCTGGCGCGACTGGACGGTCGAGCAGCGCATTTCGCATGCGCTGGTCAACGGCATCACCGAATTCATCGACGCCGACACCGAAGAGGCGCGGCATGCGGCCGAGCGGCCTCTGCATGTCATCGAAGGCCCGCTGATGGCCGGCATGAATGTCGTCGGCGATCTGTTCGGCGCTGGAAAGATGTTCCTGCCGCAAGTGGTGAAGTCGGCGCGCGTGATGAAGCAGGCGGTGGCCGGATTGTTGCCGCACATGGAGGCCGAAAAGCTGGCCAACGCCGCCAACGGCATCGACAATGGCGAGCGCCAGACAGCGGGAAAAATCCTGATGGCGACGGTGAAGGGCGATGTCCACGACATCGGCAAGAACATCGTCGGCGTCGTTCTGGCCTGCAACAATTACGAGATCATCGATCTCGGCGTCATGGTGCCGGCGGCAAAGATCCTGCAGACGGCGCGTGAGCAAAATGTCGACATCATCGGCCTGTCCGGCCTGATCACCCCGTCGCTGGACGAGATGGTGCACATGGCCGCCGAGATGGAGCGTGAAGGGTTTGACATTCCGCTGCTGATCGGCGGCGCCACGACCAGCCGCGTGCACACGGCGGTGAAGATCCACCCGCGCTATTCCAAGGGACAGACGGTCTATGTCAATGACGCCAGTCGCGCCGTCGGCGTCGTGTCATCCTTGCTGTCGAACGAGACCAAGGGCGGCTACGTCGACACAGTGCGGGCCGAGTACAAAAAGGTCGCCGACGCGCATGCCCGCTCCGAGGCCGACAAGCAGCGGCTGCCGCTGGCAAAGGCCAGGGCCAATGCGCACAGGGTGGACTGGTCCGCCTATGAACCGCCGAAGCCGTCCTTCACCGGCGTGAAAGTGTTCGAGAACTGGGACCTGACTGAGCTCTCGCGCTACATCGACTGGACGCCGTTCTTCCAGACCTGGGAGCTGAAGGGGCGTTACCCCAAGATCCTCGACGACGAGAGGCAGGGACCGGCGGCGCGCCAGCTGTTCGAGGATGCGCAGGCGATGCTGAAAAAGATCATCGCGGAAAAATGGTTCGCGCCGCGCGCCGTCATCGGCTTCTGGCCGGCGAACGCCGTCGGCGACGACATCAGGCTGTTCACGGATGAGGCACGCTCGCAGGAACTGGCAACCTTCTTCACGCTGCGCCAGCAACTGACCAGGCGCGACGGCAAGGCCAATGTCGCGCTGTCGGATTTCGTCGCGCCGGCCGACAGCGGCAAGTCGGACTATATCGGCGGCTTCATCGTCACCGCGGGGATCGAGGAGGTGGCGATCGCCGAGCGCTTCGAGCGCGCCAATGACGATTATTCCTCGATCATGGTCAAGGCGCTGGCCGACCGTTTCGCCGAAGCTTTCGCCGAGCGCATGCACGAGAAGGTGCGCAAGGAATTCTGGGGTTACGCCGCCGACGAGACGCTGGCGCCGGATGAACTGATCGGCGAGCCCTATCGCGGCATCCGCCCCGCGCCCGGCTATCCCGCGCAGCCCGACCATACCGAGAAGGCGACCTTGTTCCAACTGCTGGATGGTGAGCGCAGTGCCGGCGTGAGCCTCACCGAAAGCTATGCGATGTGGCCGGGTTCATCGGTCTCCGGCATCTATCTCGCCCATCCCGAAAGCTATTATTTCGGTGTCGCCAAGGTCGAACGCGACCAGGTCGAGGACTATGCGCGGCGTAAAGCCATGCCGCTGGCAGATGCCGAGCGCTGGCTTGGGCCGATCCTCAACTATGTGCCCGTGGATTATGCCGAGGCGGCGGAATAGCCGGGACGTGATCTTGCCCAATGGCTGCTCGACCGCTCCCTTGATTTTTCACCGTCGAAAAAAATCGCGCCGCACCCGGTTCTCGGCGAGCTGCCGGTTGTGGGTCGGTCAGACTTAGGTCCCTCGCGCCTGCTTTTCTGGAACAAGCCGTGATGTCCCGCATTTTATTGGCAGGGACACAAGGAGTGTCGAGTGAAAGCGATTTTGGGACTGGTCGGCGGCTTCGTGCTGACCCTTGCGGTGTTCGGCAGCGGGCTGGTTTTCGCAGCCTGGCTGCTTGCCGCCAAGCCTGTGCGGGAAGCAAGGCCCACCGTCAGCGTGGCGGAACTGTGGACCCGGAAAGCGCGGCCGGTGGACAACACGGCGCAGGACTTCGAACGTGTGCCGCCCGAGCAGTCCGCGCCTGCCGACATCGCCGCCAGGGAGCCAGCCCAGGACCCGGCCAGGCAGCAGCCCGATCCCACAGTCACCGGCGCCATCGCGCCGGCCGAACTGCCGCCGCCGCATCTCGCCTGGTGCGCCAGCCGATACCGCTCCTACGATCCCGACGACAACAGCTACATGTCCTATAGCGGACAGCAGCGCACCTGCGTATCGCCCTATCTCGCCGCCGACCGCGTCGCGCCGCGAGAGGCAAGCTATGTCGAGGGCGCGGGCGCCTACGCGGCTGCCGGCGGCGAACCGGACCATGTCGCCTCCTGCTTCAGCCGCTATCGCTCCTACCGTCCGGAAGACAACAGCTATCAGCCATATTCCGGCGGGCCGAGACGGCAATGCGAGTAGCCAGCGCGAAGGGCGCCGCGAACGATTGCGACCGCGCGATTTCTGGGATCGTTCGGATCGTCCTCAAAGCCCAGGGGAGGAACCACTATGAACGACGACAGGCATCATAAGATACAGCAGCGCGCCTACCAGATCTGGGAGCGCGAAGGCACTGGCGACCCCGAGCACCACTGGCACCGGGCCGAGGCCGAAATCGACCGCGAAGCAGCCCTGCCGCTGACGGCCGACGACGCCCTGCCGCGCGAGATCGCCAGCACCGACGTCCTGACCGTCGAGGAACTCGCCGTGCGCACCGGCATATCGGGCGACGAGGCGCAGGAGCTGATCGACAGGCTGGGCACGGACCGGGCGGTGGTTGAGCAGGCTGCGCGGGGGATTGAGGGGAAGAGGCGGGCGACGTCCTGATCAGAGGCCCAGGACGATCTTTCAGAGTGGTCTTGTTGACACTTATCACTTTGGCAGTCGCGACAGAGGCCGTCATTCTCTGACAGCTTTGCGCCTAAATTGATCCGTGCTGGCCATAGCAACATCCGTAAGCGGACGGTGCCGATGCCGGCGAAGCAGCCCAGATGCTGCGATACGAAGTGCCAACCACTTCGCGGCACCAGCGTGCCTGTAGACACTCTCGCCACTTTCTCTATACGACGTCGAGACGGGGTGGCGAGCAACGATGATCACAGTGTTGGTGCACGAGTTGAATCAGACGCCGATGCGGCGGCTGATTTCGTCGGCAGGGCACTTGTTGCCGCTTTTGCGCATGGAAACCTATCAGTCAGTCTTCCGCCGACTGAACTTTCCCGCGGGTACCTTGGTTTTTACTGATTTTGAGTATCTGAATGGCATGGAAATGATGGCGGCGGCGGATATTGCCGAAGCCGCAAAGCGCGCCGACCCTGATGCTCGAATTCTAAACCATCCCGCGACTGTCCTGGAGCGGTTCGCCCTGCTCCGCCGGCTTCGTATTAGAGGAATCAACCCGGTCGAAGTATCGCGTCTGGAGCAGGATGAGCGACCAACCCGTTACCCTGTTTTTATCCGGATGGAAGATGGCTTCTGGGGGCCGGAAACCAAGCTTCTGGAAAACCCACGCCAACTTGAAGAGGCGATCGCCGTTCTCCAGGGCAACGCCAAGCCGATGAAGCGGCGCATCGCCGTCTCCTTTGAAGCCGATCGCGATTCGAACGGCTACTATCGAAAGTATGGCGCATTCCGCATTGGGGACGCGATTGTGTCCCAGCACATACTTAGGTCCGTCGACTGGAACGTTAAGTCATCGGCAAGCAGCACCGACCCGGATTTCGTGCGCGAGGAACTCGCCTTCGTAAAGGACAATCCGCACGCTGAGGACCTGCTTCGCGCCTGCAATACGGGCCATATCCAGTTCGGCCGCGTGGACTACACGTTGCGAGACGGCGCATTGGTGATATTCGAGGTCAACCCCAATCCGACTTTTCCGAAGTTCAAAGGTGGCGCAGCCGCCCGTGAGGAACGACGTGGCCACATTATCGCGGCGTTGAAAGTTGCATTCGAGGCAATCGACAGTTCCGGCACCGGGAGAATCGACTTCCTGCCTTCAGCCGGATCTTACCAATTCATTCAGTCGGGCCGCTGGATATGGCCGGTGAGATGGCTTTGGAGAACAAGAATGGCCCGGCGAAGGAAGATGCAATCGCAATGAACGGCCCGCGAGAAAGCCCACCGGCAGGACAACGGCTCTCGATTTACACCGACGAACCACTCACGCAACTTGCCCGTTTTTCGTTTGATTGGGCTGAGGTGCTGTGTGACCCGAGCCATGGGTGTATGCCCTACCATCGCACGTGGAGCATGATCCGCCTGCTGGAATCGAAAGGTGCCAAGCCGGCCGGCGGGGGGTTCTTTGGACGTGAATTGGCTGCCGTGGCCCAGGAGGGCCGCTGTCGCATTCTCCTGTCGGGCGCGGCCGACACCGGCCTGGCGGCAATGGTTCTGGGCCAAACGAGGCCGGTCGGCATCGAGCCCGAATTTGTGCTGATCGATCGCTGTGAAACGACGGTCGAACAGAACAGGCTGTTTGCCCGCTCCGCCGGTTTTGCGCTCGAGACCCACCGCGCCGACATTCGCGGTTGCGACTGTGCGCCGGTGCAGGCAGTTGTCGCGCATAGCGTTCTTAATTTCTTCGACCGCAGCGCACGCCAGCAGGTGGTCGACAGTTGGGCGCGTAGTCTCAAGCCTGGCGGACGCCTGCTTCTCTCCCAGAGGTTGCTATCGGAAAAAGACCAGCCGAGGGGGCCTCGCGGCATCGCTGAAATCGGCCGAAGGCTTTCGACCATCGAGAAGGCCGCCGTCGCGGCGCATTTTCCTGCCGCTGCCGTGGCGGAGCTGAAGACGGCCGTCGAAGCGCTCTGGGGTGAACCGCTGCATGAAGATCGCACTACATATTCAGACCTTGCGGATATGCTGAAGCAATCCAACCTGACGATTGTCGGCTCGGAGCAGCATCATACCGGGAAAAGCGTTTCCCCGCTTGCCGCTGCCGACAGCGTCCAGACAATTCCAAGATACGAAATCGTCGCCGTCAGGATGTAGCCCGACCACTAGAACAAGTGCGACATCGCAGAAGCGGGAAGGTCGATAGCCGCTATCCGATCTAGATAAAACCAGGTCGCCACTGCGACCGCAACCGAGGTGCAAGATGCCAGTGCCGCCGACTTCAAGGTCAGCTTCTGACCGGCTGCAATCCATATCAGGGTAAACAGGGATAGCGCCGCCGGGAGGCCCGCCAGCCAGACAGCGGCCGGCAACAGGAGCATCATCATCAACGGCACACGATGGCTTTCCGGGATCGTATGGGTCCGTCCGCCTCCCTGTTTCTCGTGGCCAACAAGCGAGATCGTTTGCACAAGGGCGACCGCGAGCATCGCAAACAGACAGCACCAGGCCACGGCCTGCGCGAAGATCGAATAGCCTGGCTGCCCTTGGAGCGATATCGCTGCCATCACAGCGCATCCACCGGTCAACAGCCATGCGACTGCGGCATCGGCACGCTTTGGCTTGACACGTCGCGGCGGCAAAACACCACCGCGCACGATCCATGCGAGGGAAAGCGCGATTATGACCATGATCGTCAACGACGCCGGCCGTTGTAGAGGGTTCAGCCTGCCGACACGGGCCAACTCCACACTGAGCGCCAGGTTTCGCTCGATGAAGCCGCCCAGGACGAATGATATGACAAAAGGAATTTGCGGCCAGGCGAGGCGCTTCAGCATGTAGCCGGCCAGCCCGAAAGCGACGGCTACGTACAGATCGATCAGCAGCCCGTTTAGCTGCACGATCGTCACGAAGCTGACGACAATGATCGGGAGCGCGATGCGGTCGATCCTGAGAGCAGTCAGGCGCGCAAAATATGGTGTCAACGCCAATCCCACTGCGGACGTCAGCAGGTTCGACAGCAGCAGCGCGGTAATCAACGTGAACGTCAGGGGCAAGCCGGTCGTCAGCATCGGTATGCCCGGAACGATGCCGTGTACCGTCAGGACTGTCAGCAGGATCAAGCCGCCCTCGCTGCCGGGAAGGCCGAAGGCAACGGTCGGCAGAAGCGAGCCTCCGTCCTTCGAATCGACGGCCGCTTCCGGCGCAATGATGCCCCTGATGTCACCAGATCCGAACCTTGAGCGCTGGTCCCTGGGGGTTGTCTGGATCGCCTGCCCGTAGGCAACGAAGCTGGCGACCGTTCCTCCAACACCTGGAATGATGCCGACCAACACGCCGATGGCCGACGATCGCATTGTTAGTCCCCAATGACGAAAGACAGCAAGCATACCGGTCCAGATCGAGTCGTTCGGGTTTTCCAGGCCAGCCGCTTTTTCAAGCTGCAATCTTTTTCGCCACGAGATGATTTCAGAAACGGTGAAAAAGCCAAGCAGCAGCGCGACCATGTCGACGCCGTCGAAGAGAGCGATGCTCCCAAACGTCCAGCGTGGTTGGCCATAGGTCGGATCAGTTCCGACAAGACCGACCAAAAGCCCCAGCAGCGCCATCGCCAGCGCTTTCAGACGGGACGCGCTTGGAACCGCAATGATCGTCGACAGGCCCCACACGCCGAGCAGCACGTATTCAAACGGTCCGAATTGCAGGATGAACGGCCGAATGATCGGCATGAGCGCTATGAGGACGAGGACGCCAAAAACCGATCCGACGGCCGAGGCCGTTGCCGCGGCGGCTATCGCGGTGCGAGGCAGGCCGGCCCTGGACATCGGATGGCCGTCGAGCAGGGTTGCCGCGCTTGGCGCGTTGCCCGGTATGTTGAAGAGGATAGCCGTTATAGATCCCATGAAGGTCGCGCCGCCGGTCAGGGCGCCAAACAGCAACAACACCGATACCGGATCCCAATGCACGGTTGCGACCAGCAGAAGGGTTGCAAGGCTGGCGCCGCCAATCCCTGGAAGAAAGGACGTAGCCATGGCAACCAAGGTGCCAAGCACCGGGATCAGTATGTTCGGCCAGGAGAATACATTGCCCAGTCCAGTGCCGAGGGCAGCCCAATATCCGGTCATCAGCGCGTTGCTCGCGCATCCCGCTCGAGTTCCGGGTGTTTTTTCAGATACGCTTCCGCCTCATGGAAGGCACTGAGCATATCGTTGATCACGATGACGGTCTGGTCAGCGTCGCGCGGCTCGATTGGACGTTTCTGAGCTTCAAGCGCCACCTTGAACCCATCGCTCTTGACCGCGGCGGAGACGGCGTCACGAAGACAACCTAGCGATTTCTGCTCCATGTCGGCAGGGGCAAAAAATCCCCGCGCTGTCGCCGAAGCTTTCGCGACGGCGATGGCCAACCGCAATCGTTCTTCCTGCTTCTCCTTGGAAAGGCCTTGGCTGCGCTGCCACACCAACCCTCCTTCACCCGCCAGGAAAGCCACGCCTGGCGCGTTCGGGTCAGGTCCCTCCGTGAGAACCAGACCGACTTTGGCTTCGCCTGCGGCGGTCGAGCGCAAGCCTGTCGTCAATGAATTGGATGTCATATCGCCTTCGCCACGCAGGAGCGCGGACATGAGTGCGCCGCTGCCTTCATAGCCCGAGACCACGTCGACCTTGATATCGAGGAGGTGCGCGGTGAGCACTATCGGCAGGATGCCGGCTTCAAGCGATGAAACCGACGCGACCAGATGTTTGGCGCTTTGCAAATCGACATCGTTCCGAACAATCCACGCTTCGGGATCGATGTGAATCAGTCCTATCGGATTTAGCCGATTCATCCAGTTGTCGACGCCAGCCGGAATGTCACCTTGCGAAATTATGTCTGAGACGCTTTCAATCATAAGGACCAGTTCGTCGGACGGGGCATTGGTTACACGCTTTAGCGCCGCAAATCCGCCTGCCGCAGGCATATTGACGACCCTGACATTGAGCTCGGTCGTGCTGGCAAGGGCCGGCGCAAATGCACGGGCATAGGTATCATAGCCGCCGCCGGCAGCGTTGGGGACAACGAGGGTGATTCGCCGGCCGGCGTAGGTGGTTGCGCAAGCGATCTCGCCGCCGCTTGCCGCGGACGGCAGGTAGATTGCCGCGGCGGTGATTGCCGCCAACGCCACACGAAAGAACTTCATCTCGCCAAGCCCCAGATTTCACCCAGTGGTGATACTTTAGAAAGCCCTTGCAACGCCAGCGTTGTTCCTTAGCAATCGCGCTTAGGTTCGTGAATGTCGCGGTCTGTGTGGCCAATTGGCGTCCGCAACCGGCGTCTACCCCGATCTTCAAATTTCTTGCGATCTGCCATGCGGTTATTCAGTCCATTAACCTTTCATTAACCATACCACCGCTAGCGTTTACCTCTCAGTAAGGAATCGCCCGCCGTGACCTTTGCCGCTCCCCTCGAGGCCAAATCCATTCGCTTTCGCGCCCGCTCCTTCGTGGCTTTCACGCTGACGCCCGAGGCGCCTTTGGACGTTTGGCTGGAGAGCCTCGATCGCTGGGTCGGCAATTCGCCGGGATATTTTGCGGGGCGCCCGGTGGTGCTCGACCTGAACGTGCTCAAGCCCGATGTCGTGGCCATCGAAGCGCTGGTCGATCTGCTCGGCCAGCGCGGAATCCGCATCTATGCCATGGAACTCGATGGTGGCGCCGAGCTTGGCACGCATCTGCCGCCGGTGCTGGTCGGCGCCAAGGAGGCGACCACCGACGGGCTGCTGCAGCCGAGCCGCAAGGCGGGCAGGGCGGAGGAGGACACTGCGGTAAGCGACATGAAGGCGGCCGGTGACATCAAGGCAGAGGCCGGCGATTTGAAGGCGGGCGATTTGAAACCGGCGAGCGATGCCAAGGCACAGCCGAAAGACGCCAAAATTGCCGCACCCGACGCTGGCACGCTGATGATCCGCTCGCCGATCCGTTCAGGGCAGCTGATCTTCCATCCGCATGGCGATGTCATCGTGCTGGGCTCCGTCGCGTCCGGCTCCGAGATCGTCGCCACTGGTTCCATCCACGTCTATGGCACGCTGCGCGGCCGCGCTTCGGCAGGCGCTCAAGGGAACACGGCGGCGCGTGTCTTCTGCCGCAGGAACGAAGCCGAACTTCTCTCGGTCGATGGCTGGTATTGCACGGCCGAGGAGATGGACCCGTCAGTCCGGGGCAAGCCTGTGCAGGCATTTCTCGAAAACGGCATGCTGCGCATCGCCCCTTTCAGCTAATGCGTCTCGCCCGACAACGACATAACAATCAACAACGGAGGCTTTATTGATGGGCAAGGTAGTGGTGGTCACCTCGGGCAAGGGGGGCGTCGGCAAGACGACCTCTACCGCGGCTCTGGGGGCGGCGGTCGCCAAGACCGGCAAGAAGGTGGCGCTGGTGGATTTCGATGTCGGCCTGCGCAACCTCGATTTGATCATGGGCGCCGAACGCCGCGTGGTGTTCGACCTCGTCAACGTCATCCAGGGCTCGGCAAAGCTGTCGCAGGCGCTGATCCGCGACAAGCGGGTCGAGACGCTGTTCCTGCTGCCGGCCTCGCAGACGCGCGACAAGGATGCGCTGACCGAGGAGGGCGTCGCCGAGGTCATCGGCAAGCTGCGCTCGGTGTTCGACTACGTCTTCTGCGACAGCCCGGCCGGCATCGAGCGCGGCGCGCAGCTCGCCATGCGCTTTGCCGACGAGGCGGTCATCGTCACCAATCCGGAAGTGTCGTCGGTGCGCGATTCCGACCGCATCATCGGCCTGCTCGATTCCCGCACCTTGCGGGCCGAGGAGGGCGAGCAGATCGCCAAGCATGTGCTGGTCACGCGCTATGATGCGGGACGCGCCGCGCGGGGCGAAATGCTGTCGATCGACGATGTGCTGGAGATCCTGTCGGTGCCGCTGCTCGGCATTATCCCCGAGAGCCAGGATGTGCTGCGCGCCTCCAACCTCGGTTCGCCGGTGACGCTGTCGGAGCCGCTGAACGCCGCTGCCAAGGCTTACATCGACGCGGCCAAGCGCCTCGAGGGCGAACAGCTGCCGGTCATCGTGCCCTTCGAACGCAAGGGCTTCCTCGATCGTCTTTTGGGAAGGAGGGCGGCATGAACCTGCTCGACATCTTCAAGCGGCGCACCAGCGCGCCGGTGGCGCGCGAACGGCTGCAAGTGCTTCTCGCCTATGAGCGCCGCAACCGCAGCCAGCCCGATCTCGTCTCCATCCTGCGCGAGGAGATCATGGCGGTGATCGCCAAGCATGTGCAGATCGACCAGGATTATCTGCAAGTTTCGATGGACCGCGGCGAGACCATGTCGACGCTGGAGATCGACATCCAGATCCCCAACAAGAGCGCGGTGCCGCTGGCGATGGCGGGGTGAGGGCACTTTACCCTCCCCCTTGTGGGGAGGGTCGATCCGCAAAGCGGATCGGGGTGGGGGTCTGCGCGGACCTCCGCCATCTTGGGTTCCTCTCCCAGACTTTCGTGAGGGAAGAGGAAATCCACATCCCCCACGGTCAGCGCTAGTACCCCCGCCCGGACCTACGGTCCGACCTCCCCACAAGGGGGAGGTAGGGGGCCAGCGCCTCTCCCCAAAAAACATTCAACCAACTAGTTGACTATCTAAAATCTCGCCTCTATATTCAACTACATGGTTGAATTAGAGACGCCCCAGATGGACCAGATTTTTCACGCCCTTGGCGACGCCACGCGCCGGCACATGCTCAATGACCTCGCCGGCGGCGAGCGTACGGTGAGCGAGTTGGCGCAGCCCTTTGCCATGTCGCTGGCCGCCGCCTCCAAGCACATCAAGGCGCTGGAGCATGCCGGCCTGATCCGGCGCGAAGTGCGCGGCCGCACCCATGTCTGCCGCCTCGAGGCCCGCCCGCTGGCGAACGCCTATCAGTGGCTCGGCCAATACGCGCGTTTCTGGAACAGCCGCCTCGATGTGCTCGAACAGCTTTTGCGCGAGGAGGCGGGGCGCAAAACGCCGGCAGCGCAGACAACGCCGGCACCGGCAAATCCAGAACCATCGAAGCCGGAATCACCCAGGCCAACATCATCCGAGGGAGACGACCGATGAACCAGATGAACAGCTTCGACGGCTACGCCCAGCTGATCCAGCCGGCCACTTTGAGGATCGAACGGCTTTTGCCCGGAACCAGGGAGCGCGTCTGGGAATATCTGACGCAGAGCGACCTGCGCCGCCAATGGCTGGCGGCCGGCGACATGGAGATGGAGGAAGGCTCTTCCTTCGAGCTGGTCTGGCGCAACGACGAACTGACCGACCCGCCCGGCGACAGGCCGGCCAGTTTCAGTGGCGGCGAACAGCGGATGCACAACCAGATCGTCGAGTGCGATCCGCCGCGCAAGCTCACCATCACCTGGAACGGCAGCGGCAATGTCACCTTCGAATTGGCGCAGCGCGGCGACGACGTCCTGCTCACCCTGGTCCACCGCCGCCTGCCGGACCGCTCGAGCCTGATGATGCATGCCGCCGGCTGGCACGTGCATCTCGACCTCCTGGTTGCCCGCGTGGCGGCCGAGAAGCCCGAACCGTTCTGGGACAGCTTTAGCCGTATCGTGGCGGAATACGACCGGCGCCTGCCGGCCTGACCTGACCTAACGCATCGCCCGGTCCAACCGGGGGGCACCATCGATCCCTTGCGCCGGATGCCGTCGCAAGGGCCGGCGAAACACGCGCCATCGCCAGACACCGCGGCGCGTCATCGGAAGTGAAACCAGGCAACGTGCTTGCATCCCGCAAGCCCGAAGGAGGAAGTCATGCGTAAATTGATCACCGGAATGAAGATCTCCATCGACGGCAAGATGGAAGGCCCCGAAGGCTTCGCCGACTGGGTCGACAACTGGTCGGAGGAATACGGCCTGATGCCTGAGATCGACGCCTGCCTGCTCGGCGGCGTCATGTATGCCGGTTATGAGCGCTACTGGAGCGCGATCCAACAGAACGAGCCGGACCAGCCATTGCCGATGACCGGCAGACTGGTCGACCCGGCCGAACTCGAATGGGCGCGCTTTGCCGCGAAAACCCCGCACTATGTGCTGTCGAACACCATGACGACGTCAGCCTGGGCCTCGACGCGCTTCCTGCGCCGCCTCGACGACGTCGCGGCGCTGAAGCGCGAGCCCGGCAAGAACATCTACCTCATGGGCGGCGCCCGCATCACCGCCAGCCTGATCGAAGCCGGCCTGGTCGATGAAATGCGGCTGATCGTCTATCCGCTGCTCGCCGGCGACGGCAAGGCGCTGTTCGGCACGGTGCACGCCCGGCACGGACTGGAACTGCGCCAGGTCGGCCAGCTGTCGGATGGGCGGGTGAGCCTGGTGTATGGGCTGGCGAGCTAGCCTCTTTTCCTCTCCCTCCGGAGGGGGAGAGGTGGCGCCGCGAAGCGGCGACGGAGTGGGGGAAGGCGCTCATGAAACCCACGGTCGCCGCAAAACAGGAGCGACGGAAGCGAGCGCGAAACGCCTGCAAGCAGGCAATCAGGCGGATGTGATGGACGGTCGACCCCCACTCCGTCTAGATTCGCTCGACACCTCTCCCCCGATCGACGGGGGAGAGGAAATGCGTCGGCGTTCGCCTCCCACCCTTGCCCTATCAACAGCCCGCTCGTGCCACACGACAGCCAGGCCCTTTATCCCTATCTCCGGCCTGCGCTACGGCCGGCTGGTCGCGCGGGGAGGGACTGGAATTGACGTCGACGCCGATTGCCGCAGCTGAAGCGAAGGGCTTGCCGATCGGCGCGTTGCTTGGCGCCATGGTGTCGATCCAGATCGGCGCCACCTTCGCCAAGGGCCTGTTTCCGCTGATCGGCGCCAATGGCACCACGGCGCTGCGGCTGGCCGTGGGCGCGCTGATGCTGGCGGCGGTGCTGAGGCCGTGGCGGGTGCGGCCGTCGCGCGCCGTGCTGCCCTGGCTCATCGCCTATGGCGTCAACCTCGCGGCGCTGAACCTGCTGTTTTATGCAGCGCTCGCCAGAATTCCGCTCGGCGTCGCGGTGGCGCTCGAATTCTCCGGCCCGCTGCTCGTGGCGACGCTGTCGTCGCGGCGCGCCACCGACTTCGTCTGGGTGGTGCTGGCCGTTGCCGGCATATTGCTGTTGTCGCCCTTCATCCACTCCGGCAGTGCACTCGACCCGATCGGCGTGATGCTGGCGCTGGCCGCCGGCTGCTGCTGGGCGCTCTACATCGTCTTTGCACAAAAGGCGGGCGCCGAGCTTGGCAGCCAGACCACGGCTTACGGCCTGGTCATTGCCGCTGCCGTCGGCCTGCCGTTCGGCCTCGCCGAGGCGGGTACCGGCCTGATCGCACCGGCGATCCTGGTCAGCGCGCTGCTGGTCGGGCTGTTCTCCAGCGCCTTGCCGTTCTGGCTGGAGATGGTGGCGCTGACCCGGATGCCGGCCAGGCTCTACGGCACGCTGACCTGCCTGGAGCCGGCGCTGGGCGCGCTGGCCGGCTTCCTGTTCCTGCACGAGATCCTGAGCCCGTTGCAATGCGCGGGCATCGCCGCCGTGGTCGTCGCCGCCTTCGGAGCCGCGCTGACCACCAAGCCGCCGGTGCCATCGCCGGAATAGGTGCCTGAAATGGGTATGTGACGCCGATGCCGTGGTCCGCCGGTCCCGTGTCCGGTTGCTCAAGCGCCTGCAGCATCGATATATGGATCGATGTATGTGCAGGAGATCCAGATGAGCAGGGCCGACAGCATTGCTTGAGCCGTCCGTGATCAAGGCAATACTCCTTGTCGGGTTCGCGGCTGTCGTTGCGGCTCTCGCCTGGCGGCTGGCGCGGTCTCGTCGCAAGGCCCGGCTTCGTGAAGATCCGGCCAACGACTACGCCGTGCGCCGGGACTGGTCGGGCAACCACGGCAAGCTCAATCATTCGACCTTTGTCTATTTCGATTCCGATCGCGACGGCCGCTACGGGCTCGGCGACCGCCCGATGGCCGGCATCATGGTCAGACTGCATGATGGCGACGGCCGCTTCGTCGCCGCGGCGCGGAGCAATCGCGGCGGCTTTGCCAATTTCCTGGCGTCGGCGAAACGTCGGGCCGCGCCCATCCATGTGCCGGGCAGCTACCGCTTCACCGTGTCGGTTCCGCCCGGCTGGCGCTCGAGCAGCGCCAACGAGGTCCAGTCGCAGCACCTCCGGCCGCTGCCGGGCTCGCCCACCGGGCTGGTCTCGGAAGCAATGCTGCAGCCGGTCGGCCTGTTTGCGATACGCCGGCTCAGCGGCCGCGTAGCGGACGGTGTCTCGGCGAGCATCTCGGTGATGGCGAAAGGGCAAGAGGTGGCGGTGCATCCGCTAAGTGCTGGCGCTGGCTTCCGTCTCGATCTGCCCGATGACGCCGACGCGATCGAAGTCACCGGCGATGGCAGGGAACGACGACTGGTCTTGTCGGCCTACCCGACCGAGCTCGGCCTGCTGTCGCCCGAGAACGCGGCTGTCGACAGCGCCGCGTCCTTGCAGGCCATCGGTTTCGACGATGTCACGACGCGCGGCCTGCGCAAGGTGCCGTCCGGTTATGCCGGGTTGACCTGGTTCAACCTGAACGCACTGGCGCGCGATCATACCGAAGGCAGCGAAGGCTACGTCAACGGCAATATCTCGGGAGACCATGTCTGCTATACGAGCAGCGGACACCCGGCCGAATTCTCGAGCGACAAACCGTTCGGGTTCCATTCCGTGATGCTGACGGCGGCATGGTTGAAGTCCGAAGGCGAAACCGCACTGGTCGAGAGCTGGCTTGGCGACCGGCTGATCGCCAGCGACACGATCGTCCTGTCGGCACTGGCGCCCGTCCACTATGCGCCGATGTTGGCGGCGGTGACGCGCGTGCGCCTCTCCACGAGCCACTATTGGCAGCTCGTGCTCGACGATCTGGTGGTTGCGCGCTGAACGGTCCCGCCGCCTGCGGGAGATCATGCTCTGGAAACGATCAAGCCGCCCGACTCTGTCAGGAGGATCTCGATCTACCGGGGGAACGAGTTTAGCCCGGAATAGGAGCAGAAGCGCCGTTCGCGGTGATCTGCGAGAGCTTGCCCTTCTTGACCAGCACCGGCTTCGAATAGGTCTTCCTCATTTTCCACTCTCCACGTCGGGCACCCAAAGCCCTGTTCCCGGCCAGACGGCACGAGGCGTCGGATAATCGGCTGCTAGACTGCGACCGGCCCGGAGCCGTTACCATTGTCGGCTGTAACCTGCGAGAGCTTGCCCTTCTTGACCAGCACCGGCTTCGAATAGGTCTTCTTCATGCCGCATCTCCAGTGTCAGGCGAGGCCGCCAGATCAGGCGACAGTCCGACTCAACGACTTCACTCGATCGGGCCGGAACCCGCTCCATTGGCGAGCGCCGTAACCTGCGAAAGCTTGCCTTTTTTGACCAGAACAGGCTTCGAATAGGTTTTCTTCATAGTGAATCCTCCAAGCTTACGCGATAATGCCAGACGGATCGGCACTGTCAACCTTCGCGGCGCCGTCGTCCCGCCCCGGGTTTTCTCGGTCCCGATGCACTAGATCATGATGAGATTTGGTTGCAATCTCATCATGATCTAACCCTTTGTTGGAGCATGATCTTTTCCAAAAACCGGACCCGCTTTTGGAATCATGCTCTAACCCGCAAATCCACCTTCATCGAGAAAGCGTTGTTCTTGGGCGTGCATGGCGCGACCGAGGATCGGGTTGCGGTGCGGAAAACGTCCGAAACGGCGGATGATGTCGCGGTGATGTTCGGCCCGCTTCAGGTCGGACGGGCCGATGTCGCGCGACAGCGCCACCGAGCGGTCCTGGTCGGCAATCGCTTCGGAATGCGCGAAGGGCAGCCCGAAGAACAGCCGCAGCGAGGGATCGACCATCCGCTGGAACCCGGCATCGATCGCCTCAGTAGCGATCGCGCGGGCCTTCGCGTCGCTGGCATACATGCGCGGCGTGTCGCGAAAGGCGTTGCGCGGGAACTGGTCGAGCAGCAGGATCAGCGCCAGAGCCCCGTAGGGCGTCGCCATCCAGCCATCGCAGTCGCCGCGCGCTGCGGCCTCATGCAGCCGCAGGAAGCGATCGCGAAACTCGCGGTCGAAGGCCGCATCCTTGGCGAACCACGCGGCAGGTCCTGCCTGCCACCAGAAGCCGACCACGGCGGCAGCGGCATCCGGCACATTCTTCCGGGCGGCGAGGCCGCCCGGTTCGACGGTTGCGATGGGGTCCATTGTCAGGCCGCCTTCGCATCGCCGGCCAGTGCCGCCCAGTCCAGCGCTCTTGCCCAATCGGCGAATGAGGTCGGCTTCACCGGCAGCAGACGGGTCGTCTGGCCGAGATCGACGGCAAGCACGGTCTGCTTCTGGCTGTGGATCCAGGCATAGCTGGCGGCATTCTGTTCGGCGGCGTCCTTGCCGAGCATGGTTTCGAGCGCGGCGGCGAAGTCCGCCAGCGGCACCGGATAATAGCTGACTTCGCGGCCGACAATGCCTGACAGGATGACGGCCATCTCCGGTCCGGTCAGCGCCTGCGGCCCGCCAATGTCGAAGCTGGCACCGGCAAGCTCCGGATGCCGCAGCGCTTCGACCACATAGGCCGCCATATCCTGCCAGGAGATCCAGGAGGTCTGGAAGTTGGTCGGCAGCGGATAGGCGAGGACGCCCTGATGCATGATCGCCGGCGCGCTCCAGGGCGCTGCGATATTGCTCATGGCCAGCGTCGGCTTTAGGACGATGGATGGCGGGCCGAACGTCTTGATGTAGTCGATGAGTTCGGCCTTGGCATCCATCACCGCCGCGCCGGAATGGCCCGACACATGGCCGCTGGTGTCGAACACCAGTAGCTTGACGCCGCCTTGCTGCGCCGCATCCGCAATGTTGCGGCCGTAGCGCAGGATCTCTTCAGGGCTTGCACCGACCGGCAAGGTCAGCGCCACCGCATCGACGCCGAGGCAGGCGAGGGCCAGTCGGCCGGGGTCGGCGAGATCACCGCGCACGATGTTGACCCCATCGCCGAACGGATCGGGCGAGCCCTTGCGTAACAGGACACGCACCGTGGCGCCGGCGGCGCGGCAAGCGCTGACAATGGCCGACCCTTGGGCGCCGGAGGCGCCGGTGACCAGAACCGAATTGGGAAAGTTTGGCATGGATTTGCTCCTCTCTGAATGAGTGCCGACGAAACCGGCACCACCGTCTTCGCGTCGAAGAAGGCATTCGCAACTTTACTCTGCTGAATCCAGTGATATGATTTCAGGAATATGCTGAACAAAATTGACCTGGCGCGCGCCGATCTCAATTTGCTGGTCTTGTTCCAAGCCATCATGGAGGAGCGGCATGTCGGTCGCTCGGCGGAGCGGCTAAACCTGTCGGCCTCGGCGGTCAGCCATGGCCTTGGCCGGCTGCGCAAGCTGCTTGGGGATCCGTTGTTCCTGAAGACGCCGCGCGGCGTCGTGCCCACCGACCGGGCAACGGAGCTTGCCGAACCGGTGGCCGAGATCCTGGCGCGGGTGCGCCGGGTGATCGCCAGCGCCGAGCCGTTCGATCCGGCCCGCTCGACGCGCCGCTTCACCATCGGTGCGCCGGATGCGGTGTCGTCCGTGCTCCTGCCGCCGCTGCTCGACCAGATCCGCTTTTTGGCCCCCGGCATCGACATCGGCATCCGGCAACTGCTGCCGCGCCAAGGTGAACCGTCGCCCACTACTGCCTGGAGCGACTGTGTCGCCGAACTCGAAGCGCGCGCCATGGATGTCGCGGTGATTCCGTTCGACGGCCTGCCGGCACGCTTCACCGTCGACAAGCTCTATGAGGAGGATTTCGTCGTCGCCATGCGCGCCGGCCACCGCTTCGCCGGCGATCCGTGCCTCGACGCCTATTGCAGCGTGCAGCATATGGTCGTCTCGAACAATGGCGATCCGAACGGGTTTGTCGACAGGGTGCTGGCTGAACGCGGCCTGTCGCGTCGCGTCGCGCTGACTGTCCCCAACTTTATGTTCGGACTGGCCGTGCTTGCTCAGACTGATCTGATATCGGCCTATCCGCGCCGGTTCCTCGCCATGTATGGCGGCCGTTTCGGTGTCGTCGGCGTCGATGCGCCCATCCGGCTCGGCCACTTCAACATCAACAGCATCGTGCCGAAGGTTGCGCTGATGGATGCGGGTCTGGCCTGGTTGGTCGGCCTGCTCAAACAGAGCGGCAATGCAGCGCGGACTGGCCCAGCCTAAACATTGGCCTTGCCGTCGCGCCGCACTCACAGTTCCTTTTCCGCCAGTTCGCGGAAGGCATCGGGAACCGAGCGCCGGGCTTCCAGCGCCACGGCGCCATAGCCGACAGCCTCTCTGCCAAAGCGCTGGCGGATCTTGTCGATGGCGCGGTCGGCGCCAAAGCGCGCCAGGCCTTGCCTGCTGCCGGGTCGCTGCTTTTCATCGGCAAGCCCGAGCGGCAGCTCCAACTGCAGCTCGGCACTTTCTTCCAGCTGCGACACCGAGATCGCCAGCAGCGAGATGGTCTTCTCCCGAGGGTTGGCGGCCAGCACGCCGCGCACCAGCTCCCCGGCGATTTCGGCCAGCATCGCGGTTGCCGAAATCGGTTGCTCGAGCGTCAGCGAGCGTGTGACCGCGTGCAGATCGGCGAAACGCACGCGCACCGTCACCGTGCGCCCGGGCCGTGATTTCGCCCTGAGCCGGCTGGCGACCCGGTCTGCAAGATGCAGCAGGACGGGTCCGAAGATACGCGCCTCGGCCGGCCGTCTGCCAAGCGCCGACTGCGCGCCGGCGGAATGCGACCGCCTGTGGGTTTCGAGCTTTCGCGGGTCGCGGTTCCATGCCAGCGACGCCAGCTTTTCGCCGGTGGCGGGCCCGAGCAACCTTCGCAGCGCCCCGCTATGCGTCTTTGCCAACTGGCCGATGGTCTCGATGCCGATCTCGGCCAGCCGCGCCTTGGTCGCCGGGCCGACGCCCCACATCAGGCCGACCGGCAGATCATGCAGGAAGGCAAGTTCGGTGTTCGGATCGACCACCACCAGGCCGTCGGGCTTGGCCACCTGCGAGGCGATCTTGGCCAGATGCTTGGTGCGCGCCACGCCGATCGAGATCGGCAGGCCGAGCTCTGCCCGGACGCGCCGACGCACCGTGGCGGCGATCTCGGCCGGCGGCCCGAACAGATGCGTGCAGCCGGCGACGTCGGCAAAGGCTTCATCGATGGAAATCCGCTCGACCAGCGGCGTGAAATCGTCGAGCACCTTGATGGCGGCGTCGCCCAGCCGCTGATAGTCGGCGAAATGGCCGCCGACGAAGATCAGTCCGGGGCAAAGCTCGCGCGCGCGTCGTCCGGGCATGCCGCCGCGCACGCCGAAAACCCTGGCTTCGTAGGAAGCGGCAAGCACGACGCCGCCGCCGACGGCGATCGGCTTGCCCCTGAGCGCCGGGTCGAGCAGCTGCTCGACCGAGGCGTAGAAGGCGTCGAGATCCGCATGCAGGATGGTGGGCTCCATCCCGACCGTTCCCTTTGCGGCGTTGCAGCATTAGCCGCGTCTGTTGTGAGAGGCGTTTTTGCCGAACAAATAGAGAACAAACAGGGCCTATTGTCAAGCGAAGCGGTTGTCGCCGGCCGGCCCGTTCCAGGTCGGGCTGTCGAGTGCTCCGCCTGGGCATCGGACCTGCGGAACATTGTCTCTCGCCTCGGCGTTCATATCCGCGACGGGACGCTGTTTTTGTGGAGGCCGGTATGGGCCAGTTCGAGATGATCGACCTCGTCAGCGTCATTGACGCCTGCACGAGCGATCGCGTTGCCGGGCACTGCGTGTCAATGGCCAGGGCGGTGGAGGAGTTGCGAGTGCTGACCGGTGATTTCGTATCGCCGGACGAGACGGTGGCCAACGCGCTGTCGGCAGTGGCGCTGGGGCGCGGCTGCGCGGTGGTGTTCGACGAGCGAGCGGGCGCCGACATCTTGCTGACGCCGTAGCGCGGCGGCGCCGGGTTGTGGCAGCCAGAAAAGTCGAACAGCGTGCAAAAAGCTGTGCAGGCATGGCCCCATAACCGGGGCGTGGAAAAGTTCTGCGCGTGGGTGTATTCTCCAGGTCGCAAGCGGTCGCAGACCGCATAGGGGGAGAAATGACATGCCGAGGGTTTCAGAACTCTTTTTCAAAACTGCCATCTTGTTCCTGATGTTGGGGATTGCGGCCGGCCTGCAGATGGCGATCTCGGGCGACCACGCCGCTTTTCCGGCGCACGCGCATATCAATCTGCTCGGTTGGGTGACGAGCGCCATCTTCGGCGGCTACTACGCGCTCAATCCGCAAAAGGCGGCGCGTCGCATCGCCATGATCCACTACGGGCTCTACACACTCGGCCTGGTGATCATGCTGCCGGCGCTGTATGTGATGCTGCAGGGAAACCCGGCGCTTGAACCGATCGTCGCCGGCGGCTCGCTCATCGTCGCCGCTGCCGTTCTGGTTTTTGCTTTCGTGGTGTTTTCGCCCGAAACGGCGCGCTCGGTGTCCGGCGTGGTGCCGGCTTCTCGCTGACTGTTCGCGCAGCGATCAAGTCCGACCCGCGTTCGCGACCCGCCACGCGGGTTGGCCAGGCCGATGGCCGCAGCCGCTGGCTGCGGTGTCTATCGCCGCGTCGGCGCTTAACATACCCGAGTCCCACCACGTATTATTTCGTGACTATTTGGCGCCGGAACCTTCCCAGATATCGCGCGTTGCGGCGACTGTATTCGCGCTGCCTTATATATAGGCAGACTTGAGTACGTCCACAGCATGGGTTGGGGGAGGAGCAGGCCACCATGTCGAACAGAGAAATCGGAACGTCGGCCTCACTGGGCCGACGCATCGCCGATCTGAAAGCCAGGATGCGAGACGCCAGCGTTACTGAACACGAGATGCAGACCTTCCAGAAGGTCGCGGCCATCATGGGGGGTGTCGAAGGCTCCCTACGCCTCGACGCCGACGACCTGATCGCGGCGTCCTTCGTCACCGAGGCGCTCGGCGATCCCGGGTCGAACTGAAGGCCAGAGCCCGTCGGCACTCAAGTGCCGGCGGTCGATGGCCCGATTCGCAGCGCTGCATGCGAGCGTGCCCGCACCGCCCGCGCCGGGGATCTCTTGCGCACTTTGAAGCTTTCAGGCGAGCGGCCTCCACGGCGCTTGAAATATCGGACTTCGCGTTCGTGCTTCTCGGCTGCCTCGCGGCTGTCGAACGTGCTGAGATTGCGTCGCCGTCCAGCCCTTGACCACAAGGGCTAAGCCAAAATCGCCAAGGCGCCTTAAACGAAGGATCCGGCCAGCCGGATCCTTCGAAATATCAATCGCGATGCTCCGGCATCGCCTTCAGCTCATCCTTGGTCCAACTGGTGACGGCGTGGACGTCCCGGGAAACTTCTCGAAAGTCCGCGGTCGCTGCCTTACACGTCGTCGAACGGGCCGCCGCGCCTCGCCAGGTCGTGACCAATGGCGGCTTCCTCGGCGTCGTCGGGCAAGGCATCGTCACTGTCCTGGTAGGGGTTGTCGTCATCCTCCTCGGGCAGTTCGCCTTCCTTCTCGACACCGGTGGTGTCCGGCAGGCTTTCCTCATCTGCTCCGTCGGGCAGGACCGTTGCGCCACGCAGCGCATCCCAATCCTGCCGACCCGGCGTCGGCGCTTCCACGTCATCATTGGCGATCCTGTCGCGGGCATCGTTTTTGCTCGGTGGCGCCTCGACCTCGTCATTGGGTTTTCTGTTTCGTTCCATGATTGCCTCCTCTGGGCGGCTTAGCGTCGAGAAGGTGGAACTCACTTCCGGCTGCCAGGTTCCGGCAACCACTCCATCTCCGTGGAACCAATTGCCGCCAGTCTGCTTTGCCAAGGACTAGTCTGCTTTGCCAAGGAGATGAATCCAGAGGAGCTGGACCATGAAGACTTTCCCCCTCATCCCATGCGTGCTGCTCTTGGCGCTGGTCGACCCGGCGGCCGCGCAGGACAATAGCGACCAGAACGGCCCTGCCGCGCCTTGCCAAGCGCAGCCTCAGGACGATGGTCAGAAGCCGCCGGTCGCCAATGGCGGTGGCGAATCGACCAGCACGCTCGGTCCCTGCGGCGGCGTGCTGCAGCCGCCGCCCAGTGGTGACCAGGGTATGACGCAGCCGCCGCCGGACCAGGGCAAGACGCCGGTGATCAAGCCTGGCGAGGTGCCTGCGCAGCCGCCGAAGCAATGACCTTTGCTTGAAACTTCACGGCGTGGCACGAAGGCGGTCGGTTCCGGTCTTGGCCGGGCGCGACGCGGTCACCGGATCAATGCCGGCGCCGGCCGCGATCGCCACCGGAATTGGAGCCGTGCATCGTCCATGTCGAAGGTCTCCTGAGGGATTGTGCTTCAATGCGAATCTTGCGGGTGTGGGTTCTGCTGGCATGACCGGAAGCCGATCAATTTAGTCTCCGCTTGCGGAACAAGACCGTACCGGCTGCGTTTGCCTCCAGGAGCCCGCCACCTCGATCTGCGCTGTTTTCGCCTCATGCGGGAACACGGCGGAGCTCGCCAACAACGACAGGAGACGAAGATGAAAACCATCCTTATTCCCGCCGTCGCCGGGCTCGCCATGATCGCTGGTATCGGCATTGCCGCCGCCGACGAGGTCATCGTCACGCAGCCGGCACAGCAGCAGGTGATCATCACCCCGGAACAGCGCACGGTCGTGCACCAATACGTAAAGAAACATCCGCTTGCCTCGGTCAATCTGCTCGGCGTCGAATTGAATGTCGGCACTGCCTTGCCTGACACTGTCGAGCTGCAGGAGGTTCCCGACGTTCAGTACAGATACGCCGTCGTCGACAACCATACCGTGTTGGTCGACCCCAGCACGCGCAGGATTGTCGAGGTGGTCGAGTAACGCTCGACAACCTAACCATTCATCGGTGATACGGCCCTGTCGTTCTTCCCAAAAGGGCGGCAGGGCCGAATGACGAACATGATGAAAGGAGAATTGCCATGTTGCCGCATGTCGAGACCCCGAACTCCGCCAATGTTGCGGCGTGTTGCGACAAGTTGCTGGCCGAGCGCAACACGGCGCTGTTATCGATGAAGGAAGCGATCGCGCTCCTGCGGGAGCGCACCGGCACCGATCGTTCGGATGCCGACCTCGCCGGGCTGATCGTCAAGAAAGCGGCGCTGCTCGGCGTTGCGGTGATTTCCGACCCGCGCTGAGATGTCTCGTCACTCAAGACGCCGGCCGAATTTTCGGCTAATGTTTTCGTGGAATCTGGACCAACCGACCGGACCCAACCACGGAGGCTTAAGTGACGGACGACAAACAGGACCGCATTCGCCAGCGCGCGCACGAGATCTGGGAAAAGGCCGGCCGGCCTGAAGGCGCGCATCAGGAACACTGGGAGCAGGCCACGGCTGAAGTCGATGGCGCGGTCGCCAAGCCAAAAAAGGCGGCGAAGAAAGCTGACGCCAAGCCCGCCAAGGCAGCCGCCAAGCCAAAGGCAGCGAAGCCTGCCGCCGCAAAGTCCGGCAAAGCCAAATCGAAATAAGGCCAAGTCGAAATAAGACCAGTCGAAATAAAGCAAGGCCGGAATTCGCTGGCCGGGCCATCCTTGGCGCCCGCCGTTCAGGCGCGCCCGAGCCTCTCAACCTGACGAATTGCGCCTGCGACGGGCAGCGCAATTCCTTGTGTTTGGCGACAGGCGCCCTCATGCCTCCCAGGCATAACTCGACAGCGCAAAGCGAATGCCGGCAGCTGTCATGGCCAGTTCGCATTCGGTGATCTGGCGCAGGTGGCGCAGATAGCGCGTCACGGTCTGTGGCAGCCAGCCGGCGCAGGCCTCTACATAGGCGCGGCTGTGAACAAGGGTGCCGGTCGACAGCCTCTCGTCCTTCTCGGCAACGACTTTCAGATATTGGCGGATGAAGCGGATGTCGTCGGCGATGTCCTGGCTGGCCATTCGCCAGGCCCCGGCGAGGCGTTGGCACTGATCGAATGACAAGGGCAACAAAGGGGGCGGCAATAAAGGCGGCGGCAACAAAGGCGGCGGCAACGACGGGGGTGACAGCAAAGGCCGAGAGAGATCGGCGAAGGCAACATGGTTCGCTGTGCTCAAGGACATTCCTCTCTGCGAAAAGAGATATCGTACTTTATGTACGAATAAGCGTCAAGCCAATTTCGTACGGTTGGGACGATGGAAATGAATATAGCAGCTCTGCGAAAAGAGATATCGTACTTTATGTACGAATAAGCGTCAAGCCAATTTCGTACGGTTGGGACGATGGAAATGAATATAGCAGCGGTCGCTTCAGCTAATCCCGCATCGTGAATCCTTCAGGAGTCGCACCAATTTCGCGGAGGGATTTCCCCAGGATGGTGTGACTGTTTTCCCTCGTGGCGGCGTCGAACAGGTTCAAGCCGCCCCGGATCGTCTCGCGCCAGTTTTCGCCCTTGTCCCACGCTTCCATGAAGGCGAAGGCAAGGTCGTCCTGGCGACGCGTGGCTTCGAGCGCTTGGGTCAGCAGGCGCGCTTGATGGAGATCCTTCTCCCGCTTGGCGCCAGCGCTCGGCCCGCGTCGCGAGGCGACGATCAGCTTGTGGATGGCGTAGCGCTGGGGCGAGGGGACCAGCACAGGCAAGCCCGAGCGATGCAGGAGCACAGTCCGGATGGGGTCGCGGATAAGGAAATCCAGAAACCGTAAGGGCTGCGCGGAGTCTCTGCCGTTTTCTTATAATTACGTTTATCAGCTTGAATTTCAACGCAGTTATAAGAAGTTCGTGGAAACGTTATAACGCAACGAACTGACGAGTCGTCTGTTAACGCCCGGGCGCCCGGCACGTCTGGCCCAAAACACTTTCCCGCAGTGCCTCAACAAACGGCTTCCCCAATGCCGCGAACGGTGCTTTAACCCGCCCATCCACAGGGGTGCTCCGTATCGTCGGGGCTGAGATGAGGGCGGCAAGCCTTCGGACCCTAAAGCTGATCTGGATAATACCAGCGGAGCGAGGCGGGCGATGTTTTCAGGCGCACAGATTTCCCTTTATCCCATGACCGACGATTTCGTCGGCGTCATCCTCGGCGCGCTCGGCGCGCTCGATCCCTGGCGCGACCGGCTGCGGATCGAAACCGATGACATCTCGACCCTTATGGTCGGGCCGCCCGAGGTGCTGTTTCCCGCCATGCGCGACCTGTTCGTCGCGGCGGCCAAAAGCGGCAAGCACTGCGTGCTTTCGGCGGCGGTCTCGCGCGGCTGTCCGGGCGAGCCCGACGATCCGATCTGCCGCTCCGACGAGACCGGCGGCCCCGCCATTCCGCTGGACGAGCGCAAGATCGCCGCGATCCGCGCTGTCCAGGCCACGCCGTCGACCGGCCAGCCGGTGGCGGCGCAGTTCTCGCTCTACGTTATGGGCACGGGCGACCATATGGACGAGATCTACGGCTGCATCGATTTCCTGAAACAGTCCGGCGTCTTTGAGCGCTCAAAGAACTTCTGCACCAAATTGCGTGGCGATGCCGGTGCGGTGTTTGCCACGCTCAACGAGGCCTTCTGCCGCTTCGGCCCCGGCGCCGGCCACGTCACCCTCGACATCACGATCTCGGCGAACAGCCCGAGCGCCGTCTGAGCCGCGGCTCAAGCGTCGTTCCTTGAGGATATTGCCGTGGCTGGTTTATCTGACCCATTGCGTGGAGGAGATGCCTCTGACCCCTCAGCACAGAGAGGAGGGGAGCCATTGGCGATTGGCGAAGACCGCGATGCCCACGAATCTCCCCCCTCGAGCAGGAGATGGCCGGCAGGCCAGAGGGGGTCCCAGCGCGTGGAGCGCCGACGTCCTTTTCGCATCGGCAAGGCGTGGGCGCTCTATGCGAGACGACCCCCTCTGTCGCCTTCGGCGACATCTCCCCCTCGAGGGGGGAGATTAGCCGCAGCCATCGCCAAGACCATCCCCGCCGCCTGCGCCTCCGCCCTGCTCCTCGCGGCGTGGGAGCTCTACGCCCGCTATGGTGGCGCTGCGCCCACCATGCTGCCGGCGCCGTCGCGCGTGCTGCAGCAGGCCTGGGAGCATCGCGCTGCCCTTGCCGACAACACGCTGCCCACCATCCGCGCCACATCAGCCGGCTTCGCCTGCTCGTTGGTCGCTGCCTTCGTGCTTTCGGCGCTGGTCGATTTCTTGGCCCCGCTGCGCCGCGCGCTGTTTCCGCTGCTGATTGTCAGCCAGACCTTGCCGCTGGTCGCGATTGCGCCGCTCATCGTACTGTGGTTCGGCTTCGGGCTGATGCCAAAAATCTTGCTTGTGGCGCTCGTTACCTTCTTCCCGATGATGGTGGCGCTGGTCGAGGGTTTTGCCGCGACCAGCAAGGCGATTTCGCAGATGCTCGCCACCATGGGGGCAGGGCGCTGGCGCATCTTCTGGCTGGCGCGCCTGCCTTCGGCGCTGCCCTATTTCTTCGCCGGGCTGCGCATCTCCATCACCTACGCCGTCGTCGGCGCGATCTTCGCCGAATATGCGGGGGCGGCGAAGGGGCTGGGCATCTACATGCTCAATGCCAAGAACAACTTTCGGCCCGATCTGGTGCTCGCCGCGGTCGCCGTCAGCGCCGCGCTCACGCTTGTCTTGTTCGCCATTGCGGTGCTCGTCCAGCGCTTCGCCATGCCTTGGGAGAATGCAGGGAGCGAAAGCCGCGACGTCAGATCTTCGGGAGACAGCAGCCAATGACACGGCTTGAACTCCGCGACATCAGCAAAAGCTTCGGCGCGCTTGAGGTGCTCGACGGCATTTCGCTGCACGTCGCGGCCGGCGAGTTCGTCTCCATCCTCGGCCCTTCCGGCGCGGGCAAGTCGACGCTGTTCCAGTTGCTGACCGGCGCTCTGAAGGGCGAGGGCGACATGCGCTTCGACGGCGCGCCATTGCAGGGCAGCCCCTTCGCCTTCATGCCGCAGCGCGACGCGCTGATGCCGTGGCGACGCGTCATCGACAATGTGACGCTGGGGCTGGAAGTTCAGGGTCTTGGCCGCAAGGCGGCACGCGAGCAGGTCGCGCCGCTGTTTGCCGAGTTCGGCCTTGCCGGCTTTGAGCGCGCCTGGCCGGCGAAACTTTCCGGCGGCATGCGCCAGCGCGCGGCGCTTTTGCGCACCGTGGTGCAGCAGCGCGACATGCTGCTGCTCGACGAGCCCTTTGGCGCGCTGGATGCACTGACCCGCGCGGGTATGCAGCGCTGGCTGGAAGGCATGTGGCAGCGCCACCGCTGGACCGCGCTGCTGATCACCCATGACGTGCGCGAAGCCGTCTACCTCTCCGATCGAATCTATCTGATGTCGGCGCGGCCGGCCCGCATCATCGGCGAGATTGCCGTGCCGCTGCCGCGCCCGCGCACCACCGGCAGCGATGCCGCGCGCCAGGCCGCCGCGCTCGAAGCCGACATCCTCGACACGCTGCTCAATCCCGGGACTGACCGGCCCTCGTTCCCGCAGACCGCTCAAAGGAGTTTTTCATGACCGAATTCACACGCCGGCAGGCTTTGCTGCTGACGCTGGCTGCCGGACTGCCGCTTGCCTCGCGCGCTCATGCGGCTGCGCAAAAAATCACCGTCGCGCTCGACTGGACGGTCAACACCAACCATGTCGGCCTGTTCGTTGCCCGCGACAAAGGGTTCTACCACGAGGCTGGGCTCGATGTTGAGATCCTGCCCTATGGCGATACCGGCGCCGGCACGCTGGTCGCCAACCACATCGCCGATTTCGGCATTGCCGGCGTCGGCCTGTTCACCCAGCGGGCCGCCGGCGCCGACCTCAAAGCGGTCTACGCCGTGGTCCAGCAGGAGACCGGACGGCTGGTCTTCAACGCGGACCGTAGTGAGATCAAAGGCCCGAAAAACCTTGACGGCCTGACCTATGGCGGTTTCGGCAGCGCCTGGGAAAACACGCTGATCTCGACCATCATCCGCCACGATGGTGGCAAGGGCGTTTTCGAGACCGTGACGCTCGGCACCTCGGCCTATGAGGCGCTGGCCAACGGCTCGGTCGACTTCACGCTGGAAGTCTCGACCTGGGAAGGCGTCGCTGCCGAGCTGAAAGGCGTCAGGCAGCGCAGCTTCCGCTACGCCGATTACGGCGTGCCCGACGAGCACACCACCTTGATCGCCTCCAGCAATGCATATCTCCAGGCAAACCCGAAGGCCGCATCGGCCTTCGTCGAGGCAACGCGGCGCGGCTACCAATTTGCCTGCGATCACCCGCAGGAAGCCGGCGATCTGCTGATCGCGTCCAACAAGGACGCGCTGACCGACCCGGCGCTGGTCCACGCTTCGCTGAAGATGCTCGTCGACGGGCATTTCTTGCGCAGCCAGGACGGCGTCATCGGCACCATCGACAGGGCCAAGATCGAGGCGATGGGAACCTATCTCTTCAACGCCGGCATATTGCTCGATGGCGATGGCAAGGTTCTGAAGGAGAAGCCGGATTTCGGGGGGTATTTCACGAACGAGTTTTTGGGCGCGTAATCTCCCCCCTCGAGGGGGAGATGTCGCCGAAGGCGACAGAGGGGGTCGGTACGTCCTGACGCGACTTCCTATCGCGGACAGAGGACGTCAGCGCCTTACGCGCGGCGACCCCCTCTGGCCTGCCGGCCATCTCCCCCTCTAGGCGGGAGATTGCGCCTCACCGCCTTCTCCCTCACATGTCGATCATCGAGCGCTTCACCCGGCCGATGATGGTGATGGCGCCTTCCAGCGCCGGCGGCGGGATGTCCATGTAGGAGGCCGGCTGGAAGGGCGGGTTCTCGTTGGGGCGGTAGCGCTTGTAGGTGGCCTGGCCGCTTTCGTCCGAAATGACGTAGCAGCCATTGGTCACCAGCCGCTTGTCCCTGAGGTTGACGAAGATGATCGAATCCGGTGGCGAGATCTTGTTCATCGACGGGCCGTCGACGCGCAGCGCAATCCATTGGCCCTGCTCCAGATCGGTGGTGGGGATGGTCGGATAGTCGCTGAGATTGACCACCGTATCCTGGCTGCCGAGTTCGCCGGCGCTGATCCACGAGACGATGGGCACATCGACGGTGGCCAGCGACGGCATCGGGATCTGCCGGCCCGACTCGTCAAAGCCGAAATGGCCCCCCGCAAGGCTGCCGCCGTCACCGTTGAACAAGAGCCAGCCGGGATCGACGCCGAACAGGCGGCCGTATTTCTCCGCCGCCTTGCGCGACAGCGGCCGGTTACCGTTCTCGTGACTAATCAGCGTGTTCTTGTTGATGTCGCGCAATGCCCGCGCAGCGTCGCTCGGCGAGGCATAGCCCGCCTCCGCCCGCGCCTGCTGCAATCTGTGCCTCGGTTCCTGCATCGTACAAATTGCCTGAAATTTATCGTCCAATATGTACGATTTCGCTTGCGTACGTTTCGTACATATCGTACGCTTAGCGCATGATCGAACAAACCGCAAGCGTTTCCGCAGACATCGTCAGCTTTCTCCCATCGTCCGGGCTGTCCTCCTCCCCGGTCCGGACGCAAACCGGGGCTCTTGCCCCGGATCCGGTCGAACCGTCGTCCCCCCGATCGACCGGAACGGCCGGAGCCGCTCCTCTCCCGGCTCCGGCCACCTCTTCAGCCCATGGCGCCGCCGGTGCGCCAAGGGCTGTCTCCGGCGGGCAGGGTATTTCCTGCATCCGCACGGAAGATGGCACCGTCATCCTGTTCGACCGGCTGACGGGCAGGGCGGTTTCCGCCCTCACCAAAGCGGCCGCCGAAGCCGCCTTGCGGCATCTCGCCGGCTCGCTGCCGGCCGCCAGTATCGGCTGACCGCACCGACCATCCGCTCTGATTTTTTCCCGTGGGCCCTCGGGGCCGGCGCTCGGCCTTTGCGCGCGCAATCAATGGATACCGACATGACTGCCTATACCGACACCGAATTGCAGGAGATCGCCGTCTGGCTGAGGGATGGCCTGTCGGCCACAGGGATCGCCGTCCGCTTCACGGCGCTGCGCGGCAGTCCGGTCTCGCGCAATGCCATCATCGGCATCGTCCACCGCAACAGCGCGTTGAAGACCATCGGCTTCGCCAACCCCAGAGGCGGCAGGTCCGGCGGCCGACCGAGGAAGAATGCGACGGGGAAGACTGCGGCAAACGAGAATACCGCCAAGAGGAATCCGCCGGCGCAGCCAAGCAAGCTCGTAAGGGAAGTAGGAGTTTCGAAGCAGGCCGCGCCGGTCAAACCGGCCGCCAAACCGAGCCGTCAGCCATCGGCCAGGCCTCTGTTGCCAGCCCGTCCGGCGCCCTCGATCCCGGGCGAAGGACGGCTGGTGGTGGACGGCGAAATCTACCGCTTCAATGTGCCGGCGCCGCGCCCTGCCTCGCTCGGGCGTCAGCCGCATGTCGCCGCCATGCGCTTCATCGACTGCCTGTTCGACCGCTGCCGCGCGCCGCTCGACCTGACGCTGGAGGAAGACCCCGACAACGATGCTCCCGGCAGTCGGCCGGGGCTCGAGATGCTGTGCTGCGGCCTGCGCACAAGGGCGCTGAAAAGCTACTGCGAATATCATCAGACGCGTTTCCACCGGCCTGTGGTCGAGGTGGTGTGAGCGGCTGGGCTCCGTTCCTCGCCTCCGGACGACCCCACCAATGATCGAAAGCCGGCGGGACAGCGCCCCCCTCTGTCCTGCCGGACGTTCGTCGCTCGGGAAGCCAAGCAATTGGCTTTCCGTCCGCTTCGCGGACCACTCCTCAACCCCCACGCGGGGGGAGATTGGCAGCTCGCCCGCACTGCCTTCCAACGGCGGTGGTGATTGGCGAAAGCCGACGCGACATCCGATCTCCCCCCAAGTGGGGGAGATGCCCGGCAGGGCAGAGGGGGGCGCGAAGGAACGCCAACCTTCCGGCTCAACAACCCAATCCCACAAGGATCCCCCGATGAGCAAAAAAACCGCGCAGAAAGCCAAACCGCCGAAATTACCTGCGGGCGAAGCCGAGCAGGTGCGCATCCGCCGCGAGATCGGCCATGATTTCGCGCTGAAGGACGATCGCTTCGGCCGCAAGCGGTTGAGCGTCGGCACCGAAGAGGCGCGGCGCGTCTACGAGGTCTCCAATGACGGCTACACCGCGACCGGCGGCATCGTGCGGGTGCGCAATGTCGATCCGCTGGTCGGCATCACCTCGCTGACCCGCCAGCAGCGTGAGGCCGCCCAGCGGTTTCGCGACGATTTCGAGCGCGCCTCGCGTGACGGGCTGCGGCCGATGCCGTGGGAAGAGCGCATTGACGGCGGCCGCATCAATGGCGGCATCCCCGACCGCGTGCTCAACGCCGGCCGCGCCCACACCCATGCCATCGCCGCCATGGCCCACTGGGAAGTGGCGGAGGTGGTTCGCAAAATCTGCCTCGAAGGCCAGTCGGTGAAGGCGCTCGCCGAACGCACCGGCGAGGGACGAGATGTGGTGGTGAAGCTGTTGAAGGTCGGGCTCGACCTTTTGGCCGTGGGTTACGGGATGATGCTGATGCGGAAGCCGCGATAAGGCCGGCAGCCGCGCAGGAAGCGGCCGGCCGGCAGATGCCGGCCGACCGGTTTCACCCCATCGGATCACCGTTCGCAAACGCGAATTTCCTCGACGATCCTGTGATGATGGCGCCAATGCTTGACCAACTCTATGCGGCAATGGCGATGGTGCCTGTGATACCTGTGGTACCTGAAGCCGTTATCGTAGGCATTATACTGGTAGTAAGGGCGAGGAGCGTAGCGATCGTAATAGTCGCCATAGCTGTCATTGTAGTCATCGTCATAGTAGCCGTTGCCGATGCCGATCACGACGCGCCCGCCGGCATTCGCCGGAGCGATCATCGCCGCCGCCGCAGTGATAGCGATAGCCGAAGCAAGCAGGAGCTTTCTCATAGCTGCCTCCTATTCAAGGTTGCGCTAATATAACTCGCTGGACACGACCTCGTTCCATAATTTTGCAAGATGCGAACGACCCCTGCGCCGTGCATTGCGAGGAAAGTCAGCGTCACCTCCTGTCAGCATCGTCCCCCGATTTTTGAACCCTTCGCCGCCCCAGCCATTAATCCGGCATGAATCAGCAAGGGAAGGACGAGACCATGCATGTCATTCTTGGAGGTACCGGCCATGTCGGCTCGGCGGCGGCAATGGCGCTGTTGCGGCAGGGCGAGGATGTCACGGTGGTGACGCGCGACGAGTCGAAGGCCGCATGGTTGGTTGAACAGGGCGCGGAGGCCGCGGTTGCCGATGTGCTCGATGTCGAGGCGCTGCGTGAAGTCTTGCGGCGCGGCAAGCGGGCGTTTCTGCTCAACCCGCCGGCCGATCCATCGACCGACACCGACGCCGAGGAGCGCAAGACGGTTGGCGCCATTGCGACGGCACTGGAGGGGTCCGGCCTCGAAAAAGTGGTAGCGGAATCGACCTATGGCGCGCAGGCCGGCGAGGGTGTCGGCGATCTCACCGTCCTTTACGGCCTCGAGCAGAAGCTGAAGGCCCAGGCCATTCCGGCAAGCATCAACCGCGCCGCCTATTACATGAGCAACTGGGATCAGGCCCTGGAGACGGCGCGGCGCGACGGCGTCATCACCTCCTTCTTCCCGGCGGATTTCGAGCTGCCGATGGTGGCGCCGCAGGATCTCGGCGAGGCTGCGGCGAGACGTCTGCTGGAGCCGGCGGACAAGACCGGCACGCACTATATCGAGGGTCCTCGGCGCTACTCCGCCGCCGATGTCGCCGCAGCCTTCAGTGCGGCGTTGCGCAAAAACGTGCGCGTGGTCACGGTGCCGCGGGAGCGCTGGACAGAAACCTACGAAAAACTAGGCTTCTCCAAAGCGGCGGCCGAGTCCTATGCCCGCATGACCGGGGCCACGCTGGACAAGCCGATGCAGCCGGAAAACCCGGAGCGCGGCACGACCAGCCTGGAAAGCTATATTGCTGCGCTCATCGAGGGCCGGCCGGAAGACCTGTTGAAGGGCGCAGCGTAAAGTGAAGGGTTGCTGTTGAGAAACAGGCGCTTCGACGACCTACGTGGCCCGCTATTCCTATTGCCTGACCGTTCGGCAGTTGCCCGCCGGCGGCGTGGTCTTGCAGATATCGATGGAGGTGCGCGTGTCGCCGTGACCGGTTTCGGTTATCAGATTCAGGTCCAAAAGTTCGTATGTCACGAGGTATCGTATGCTGTCGTCGGGTATTTTTTGCATGGCCGATACGATCCACGAACCTGCTTTCATCTCGGTGAAATAGCTGTCGACCTTGCGTTCATACCATTTGGGTATCGGAACGAGGACGATGGTCTTCTTGCCGTGGATTTTCTTGGCGGCCGGCAGCATGATCCGGTGAATGCCGACAAAGGCGCGGCTGTCTGCCAGGCGCCGTACGCCGCCCGCAAGAACCATCGTACAAGCTGACGAACAGACTGCGCCGACGGGGTTGGCGACGCCGAAGCGGAGGTCGCCCGGCCCGCAGGCTTTTGTGTCTGGCGCGCATTCGGAGAACTCCGTCTTGCCAACCATCGTGTCGAGCCCGCTGGCGCGGATCATATGGCCAAGCGCCATCGCCGCATCGGTCTCGCCGCCCGGGGAATTCAACGCCAAAGGCAATTTGCGGGGGCCGAGTTTTTTCAGCAAAGCCTTCAGCAAAGCTGGCGTGCCGGCCACGATGTGACCTTCCGCCGAAATCCATTCCGGGCATGTCGGCTCGCATCCTGGCGTGCTGTTGCGTACAACGACGAAGTGCATCGGCGGTGTATATGCCAGTATGGCAGGCTCAGGCGTCGTTTGGGCGATCGCGCCGCCAATCGCCAGCAGCACGAAAACCAACGTCCATGCGAATGTCTTCATGCCGAGCCTCGCCTGGCAGAGCATCACTTGAGAAATGGGTCTTTGCAAGCATTATCAAAACAAGCCGAGCACGTGTTTCTATGGGCCGCGCACTATCTCTGCATGATGGACAGGCAGCTACTGGCGGCCCCTGTCTGAACCGTCGTCGCTTTCCGCCGCCCCCTCCCACCCGAACACACTGCGCCCTCCAAGCAGATGCGACTGGTCGAACTCGCCGGCGACGATCTCCTTAAGGCTTGGCCCGGTGACGTAGCGCTCCAGCCGCCGCGCTTCGCCATCCAGCCGCTGCAGCGCGCCGAGCTCTTCCTCGCGGCCGAGCTTGGCCTTGCCGACGGCCGATTTCAGCACCGCGATCGTCTCGTCATAGACTTTCAGCGGCACCGGGAAGGGGTGGCGGTCCTTGCCGCCATGGGCGAGCGAGAAGCGCGCCGGATCGGAGAAGCGGCAGGGCGCGCCATGCACCACTTCCGCCACCATGGCCAGCGCCCGCACCGTGCGCGCGCCGACGCCGGGCACCAGCAGCAGCTCGGGAAAGTCGGCCGGCCCGCTTTCGATGGCGGCGGAAATGTTGCCGTGCAGCCGGTGCATGACGATGTCGCTCTCGCGCACGTCGTGATGCGCCGGCATCACCAGATTGGGCAGCATCGGCTGCGCCGCCGGTTTCGCAGGCGCTGCTTTCGGCGGCGGCTCCAGCACGGCAAGCTCGTCGAGGATCCGTTCCGGGCTCATGGTCTTCAACAGGTCGATCTGGCCGCTACGTGACGGCGCGGCGCGATGGTCGGTCAGGTTGACGATCTCGCCCTGCCGCTCGCCCTCGATCGCCGCATGCGGCTGGTCGACGAAGCTTGTCAGCCCTTCCGACAGCCAGTGATAGCGCCGCGCCTGGCGGCTGTCGCCGTTCATGCCTTGCTGCACCACCACCCAGCGGCTGTCGTCGGTGACGATGAAGCCGTGCAGATAGAGGTCGAAGCCGTCCTGCACGGCCGCACTGTCCACTTTGGCGACCAGGCGGCTGGCGGTGGCGAGTGCCGCGCCATCGATGCCGACGCGTTCGCCGATCGCGGTCAGCTCCTGCGGCGTCTTGCGCGAATGCGCGCCGCGCCCGCCGCAGACATGGATGCCGAGCTCGCGCGACATCGGGTTCAGCCCGCGCTTCAGCGCGCCGACGACCGAGGTGGTGATGCCCGAGGAGTGCCAGTCCATGCCCATGACGGCGCCGAAAGACTGGAACCAGAACGGATGCGCCAGCCGCCGCAACAGCTCGTCGCGGCCATAGTGATGGATGATCGCCTCGCACAGCACAGCGCCCAGCCGCGTCATGCGATCGCCCAGCCATTTCGGAACCCGCCCGCCATGCAGCGGCAAATCCGCACTGCCGCTTCGCTGCGTCAAGTGAAAGCTCCGTGGCTAAGGCGCACCGGCGGTGCGCCTGTGATCTAGATGGCATTTGGGGGGCGATTTGCAAGTGGGGTGGGGGCGGCGACTATCGTCGCCCTACGCTCTTCTTGGCGTCTCGCCGAAAGATGCAGTTACGCCGCCTGTCGCACCTGGCAATAAGGTCGGCTCCATGCTTGTAGGCGAGACAGGTCTCGAATAGAGCTTACCCAGCCGACGGCAACTATTAAAATCAAAAACGATGTCGCAATTCTGGTGGGTAAATCACAGTCAGACCGCCTGCCAAGAGATCGACGGGCAATATCTCTGGTCGCCCAAAACTCAGAAGAATGGGGCACGCAGCGAGTTCTACAAAAATATGCGTCGGGCGGCACCTGGTGACCTCGTGTTGTCTTTTTTCGGTCAAGCCGTGCGCTATATTGGTCGGGTAGCGGAGTTTGCATTCACAGCACCGAAACCACCGGAGTTCAAGAACACTGGAGCCAATTGGAACGAGGAAGGTTGGCTTCTCCCGGTGTATTGGGCGCCGCTCCTGCCGACGGTGCGCCCGTCGGACATAATTGGCGAATTGGGTCCGCTTCTGCCTCCCCGATACTCGCCCATCGACCCAAACTCCGGATCAGGCCGTCAAAACGCCTATCTCGCGAGCGTATCGCAAGAGGTGTTTCACACCATTGTCGCGGGTACAGCTTTCGACCGCGAAGCTCTGAGGCGTGGTGGCGCAAACAGTCTCACTTTCGAAGTCGTCAATGAAATTTTAGAGGACGTCGTTGAGCGCCGTATCCGAGACGACCTCCAACTCGAGGACACTGTAAAGACGAGCGTCATTCAAGCTCGTCGCGGCCAAGGTAAATTTCGTTCCAATGTCGAAGCCATGGAGCGCTCGTGCCGACTCACAGGGGTCACCAATCCCTCGTTGCTGATTGCAAGCCACATCAAGCCTTGGCGCCTATGCGCTTCCGCGCAGGAGCGCTTGGACGGCATGAACGGGCTGCTCCTCACGCCTGATGCCGACCACCTCTTTGACCGTGGCTTCATCAGTTTTGAAGATAGCGGGCAGGTCCTCATATCCCAGCGCGTCGACAAGACTGATTTGCGGCGGCTCGGTTTCGAGCAATTGGTGATGCAGAGTTTCGGCTTTGCCGAAGCCCCCGCCGTCTGGCGCACTAGCACCTTCACCCCGCCGCAGCAGGCTTACCTCGCTCACCATCGAGAGGATGTGTTTGTGGCATAGCTCGCATCAACTGAGCGGTCAGCCGTCAGGTCCCCCTACCTCGCCGCCCCCTAAAACACCGCCTTCTCCAAGACCGGCTCCAGTGATTCAGCAAATGGCGTCGCCAGGTGGTGTCGGTCGCGGAAGGCGAGTTGGCCGTTGATGAACACGTGGCAGGTTTGGGCGTCGCAGAACTGGCTGGTCAGGTCGACATAGGTGGCGCCGGGCACGCTGCGCACGACGTCGCGCTCGGCCGCGGCGATGTCGTCGTTCGCCGCCGCGTCCCTCGGCGTGTCGCAGACTTCAGGCACCTGCCCGCGCCACAGCGCCCGCGCCACGCATTTGTCGGCATAGCTTCCATTGTAGGGAACGTCCCGGATTACCGCGACCTTGATCCCGGCCCGGCTGAATGCCGCCAGCGTCCAGCGCAGGCCGGCCTTCCACTCCTCGTTCCAATCGGCGTGCTTCAGTTCCTCGGGCGATTCCTTCATCACATTGCCGATCGAGAATTCCGAGATCACCACCATGTGCGGGTGCAACGCGATAATGTCCTTGACCGATTGCTCCCGCCACTGGTCGCATTCGGTGTAGTCGCGCTTCAGCCGCCAGTTCCAGGTCGTCACCCGCGAGGCACGGCAGGACGATTTGAGATAGGTGACGAGGCGATAATTGTTCTTGGCCGCCGCGTCGATCAGCGGCGTCGACCAGTGGTCGGCATGCGAATCGCCGAACAGCGCAATCGAGCGCCCGGCGTCCTTGTTGCCGAACACGCAGGCCTTCGGCGTCACCGTCTCAAAGGAGAGAATACAGCCGGCCGCGCGCGCCGTGGACGGCTGCGCGGCGCTGGCGGCAATGCTGCGCTGCTCAGGGTCCAGATCGTGGACGGCAAGCCTGGCATTGGCGTAGGCGGCTGCGACGCCGGTGCCGGTCAGGAGGACGGCCGGCACCAGCGCCCGCGCCGCACTGGCCATCAGCCAGCCATTGCGGCGGATCGGGTTTTCGATGACATGATAGGTGAACCCCGACAGCGCCAGCGTCAGCGCCAAGCAGCCGAGCCGCTGCAGCGGCGAAAGTTCCGGCGTCAGCATCGTGGCATACACGATCACCGGCCAGTGCCAGAGATAGAGCGAGTAGGAGAGTTTGCCGACCCATTGCAGCGGCGCCAGCGCCAGTGCCTCGATCGGGCTTTTCTTAGCGCTCTCCTGCTGCGCGTGCGCCGCTCCTGCCAGCAGCAACAGCACGGTGCCGGCCACCGGCACCAGGGCGAGGAAACCCGGGAAGGGCGTTTCGTCGCTGAAGGAAAGATAGGCGCCGGCAATCAGCGCTAGGCCGAGCCACGCCAGCGGCGCGGCGAGCCGCGGGCGGTTTTGCCAGACTTGTTGCGGCACCATGCTGGCCAGCCCGCCGGCGGCGAACTCCCAGACGCGCAGCGGCGAGAAGTAGAAGGCCCAGGGCTGCGAGACCGTGGTGAGCCAGGCGCAGACGGCGAACGAGACGAGACCGGCAATGCCGATCACCAGGATCGCGCCGCGCTTGCCGGGGCGCAGCCATGCCGCCAGTGCAAGCAGCGCCGGCCAGGCGAGATAGAACTGCTCCTCCACCGACAGCGACCAGAAATGGACAAACGGGTTGCTGGCCGCATCTGCGGCGAAATAGTCGAACAACCAGCGGATCAGCCACAGATTGATCATGTAGGCCGAGGCGAACATGGCGCCCCTGGAATAGAGCGATTGTTCCTCCGGCGACAGGATGAAGGCGCCGGCCACCAGCGTGGCGAGAATGACGAACAGCGACGCCGGCAACAGCCGCCGCGCGCGCCTCGCGTAGAAGCGCCACAGGTTGAGCCGCCTGGTCTCGGTGATTTCGGCAAGCAGGTGTTTTGTGATCAGATAGCCCGAGATGACGAAGAAGATGTCGACGCCGGTAAAGCCGCCGGGCAGGCCGGTGAAGCCGAAATGAAAGGCGATCACGCCTGCCACCGCCAAGGCACGCAGTCCTTCGATATCGGGCCGGAACGATGCTGACACGATTTGCCACCTCGTGCTGGTGCATGACCCCGCCTCGGCGAGTAACGATCGCGCCGGGATCATACGTGCGGCAGCTTTGCGCCCAACGGGACACGGCGCTGCAACCGTTCACAGTCGGACCAAGACTCCGCCCTAGGGGTCGATATCGCAATGCAACAAATCTAACGCAGTGCAACATTGGAGGAGGCGACGCCGCTGATCTCCCCCCTTGAGGGGGAGATGGCCGGCAGGCCAGAGGGGGTCGGTTCGACCGGACTCGGCCCAATCCTGCAAGTGAAGGCAGGCGCTCCACGCGCGGCGACCCCCTCTGTCGCCTTCGGCGACATCTCCCCCTCGATGGGGGAGATTAGGTCCCCGCCTCCTTCGCCAAATCTCCGACATCCGGGGTCGGCCCTTGCGTTGCCCCCGTCACACGCATCGGCTATCCAACCGGCAGCCATGCAATTCAAACGGAGCCTCCCATGACCAACACCACCATTTTCAAATTCGGCGCTGTCGAGCATGCCGAGGGCGGCGACTTACCGGGCTGGATCGTTGTCGCGGGCCGGCCGACCATGCAGACCGCCGTGCAGCACACCACCGCCGACGGCAAGGTGCTGTCGGGCACCTGGCGGGCCTCGCCCGGCACTTATCACGCCACCTACACCGACTATGAGTTCGTGCACATGATCGCCGGCCGCATCATCATCACGCCCGATGGCGGCACGCCTGTCGAGGTCGGTCCGGGCGATGCGTTCGTGGTCGAAGCCGATTTCAAGGGCACCTGGCAGATCCTCGAGCCGGTAACCAAGCACTTCGTCGTCAAGCTTGCTTGATCGACGTAGTCAAGCTTGCTTGATCGACGTCGCCAGGGTCGCCTGATCGGCTCGTCGTCAGGCTTGCTTGATCGCGTCGTCAGGAGTGCCTGATCGGTGCCGATACACGTCGGCCGGCGCGGTTCATCGCCAGCGTCCCCCTCGCCCAGCAGGGGGAGGGGGACGTAGCGAAGCGAATATCGGTTAAGAGGGCGTCACCTCGTTCGCTTCGAACCGATGCGGATCGAAAAGCTGAGACGATGGCGTTCTGCGGAGCCTGGTCGAGATAACGCAGGCCAGGACTGCTGCCGGGTCGCCGGCGCGTCAGCCAAGAGCGAGCGGCGCACTTCGAGAGTGCATGCCGCCCGTCCGGCGCCGGGCCGTCAATGCTGTTGTTACGAAACCCCCCAGCCCCGTCTCAACCGCCACGGCCATGGCGTGACCCATGGCTTGCTATACGCATGCAGCACCGCGGTCTGTCAACGCCGCCCGCGATGGCCGCGGGGGGTCGCCTTTGCACCTCCCGGCCAGCTTCCAACCGGCCGCGCGGACGCCATTCGCCGCTACAAAATGCGCTTGAAATGGCGGTTTTCCGGGTGTTCCGGCCGCTCCGGAGCGGCCCTTTGGCGCGACAGAGGTCGCGATCTAGGCGATTGGATGAATTTGTCTTTCGCGGCTGAAACGTTTCAGGAGCCGATTTGTAAACCTGACTTTTTTTGGGTGTATTTCCCTCACGTCAGTTTTGCACTCCAGCCGGCCCGATCGACCCGCCGGAGGGCAAGCCTCAGGGGCCGGCGTCGGCGCTCTGAGTCTCTCGGACCGACGGGCGCCGGACCATGCCGCTGACGACATAGGCCGCCGCGCCCAGCGCCGTGATCCAGAAGCTCGTCGGCCAGTCGGTCAGGAAGGCGAGCGTCAGGCTGATCCAGGCGATGATCACGGCAAGCGCGATGGACGTCAGCACGCCGGCTCCGACGCCGCTAGTAAGCCTGAGCGCGGTGGCTGCAGGCGCCACCATCAGCGCGAAGACGAGCAGCACGCCGACGATCTGCACCGCCTCGGACGTGGCGACGGCGACCAGCACCATGAACAGGGTCGAGACAAGAGTGAGCGGCACGCCGCGCGCTTCGGCGAGTTCCGGCTGCAGGCTGGCGAACAGCAGCGGCCGCGCGATCAGCAAAAGCGCGACAAGGATCGCCACCGCCAGCACCGCAAGCACGATAACGGTGCGCAGGCTGATGCCCAGCACATTGCCGAACAGCACGTTGGTCGCCTGCGAGGCGAAGGCGGTGTAGAAATGCAGAAACAGCAAGCCCAAGCCGAGCGACAGCGTCAAAACGATGCCGATGGCGACGTCGCGATGCGCGCGTTCGCCGAGCAGGCCGATGCCGATGCCGGCGGCGACGGTAAACACGGTGAGGCCGAGAAACGGCGACAGCCCGATCAGGCCGGCGCCGGTGGCGCCGGGAAAGCCGACATGGGAGAGCGCATGACCGGCGAAGGTCTGGCCCCGGAGCACGAGGAAATAGCCGACCGCGCCCGAAACGATGCCGACGATGGTGCAGGCATAGAAGGCGTTGCGCATGAATTCATAGTCAAAGATCGTGGACATGCGCCCCGCTCTCCAGTTCGACATCGTCGGCCATGACGAAGATGCGGCCGGCAACCCGCACCACATTGATATGCGTGCCATAGAGTTTCGACAGCACCGGACCGCTGATGACCTCGTCGACGGAACCGATCGCCGCCTTGCGGTTGCCGAGATAGAGCACGCGGTCGACGGCGCGCAGCAGCGGGTTGATCTCGTGCGAGCAGAACAGCACGGCAATGCCGAGCCGCTCGCCGATCTGATGCACCAGGTCGATGATCGCGCGCTGATGGCCTGCATCGAGGCTGATCAGCGGCTCGTCGAGCAGCAGCAGTTGCGGATTGCCGATCAAGGATTGCGCGATCAGGATGCGCTGGCGCTCGCCTCCGGAAAGCTCGCCCAGCGGCCGCCGCGCAAGGTCGCCGGCGCCCACCTCTTCAAGAGCCTTCCACGCCGCCTCCTTCTCGGCAGCCGATGCGACGGGCCAGCCCCAGCGATGCCCGCCGGCGGCACTCAGCACGAAGTCGAGGCCGCTGACGCCGACATCGCCAAGCGCGCGCCGCGCCTGCGGCATATAGCCGATGTCGGCGTTGCCGCGCGTCGGCGATTTGCCAAGCACCGAAATGGCGCCGCCGGCCGGTTTGATCAGGCCGAGAATGGCGCGCAGCATCGTCGTCTTGCCGGCGCCATTGGCGCCGAGCAGGCCGACAAAGGCGCCTTGCGGTAGAGAAAAGGAGACGTCGGATAAAACCCGGCGTCCCCCATAGGTCAGCGTGACCTTGTCGAATTCGATTGCGTTCATTTAGTCACATTCATTCGCAGTCACATTCATTGTGTGCGGGCGGCGAGCGCCTTCTGGACCGCGTCGATCTGGCCGCCGAACCAGGTCTGGATCGTCTGGCCCGCCGGTTCCGTCTCGGTGACGCCGATGACCGTGACCTTGTTCTGCTTGGCGATGTCGAGCAGCCTTGTCGTTGCCTCGTCGGTCACCTGCGAATTGTAGAACAGGATCTTGGCCGAGCCGTCCTTCAGGCTGTTTTCGAACGCCGCCACCTGCGTGGCGCTCGGCTCCGCATCGTTCATCAAGGCCACCTGGAAATCGTAGTTCAGCATCTTGAGACCGAGCGCTTCCGCCATGTAGCCGAAGACCGGCTCGGTAGCCGTCACCTCGGTGCCGGCATAGGTGTTCTTGACGTCGGTGATTTCCTTGTCAATGGCCTCGAGCGAGGTCTGGAATGCCTTCAGGTTCGTCTCATAATACACGGCATTGGCCGGATCGCGCTTGGCAAGGTCGGCGCTCAGCGCCTTGGCGATGGCCGGCAGCGTCGCCGGGTCGTACCACAGATGCGGGTTGTCGCCCGACTTCTTGCCGATCAGGTCGGCGGCGACGATGGTCGTGCGATCCTTGGCTGTCGAGGCCGACAGCAGCTTGTCCATCCACGGATCGTAGTCGGCGCCGTTATAGATGACGATCTTGGCGTCGGCGATGGTGCGCGCCGTCGACGGGCTGGTCTCGAACAGATGCGGATCGTCATCGGGATTGGCCAGGATGCTGGTGACGGTGACGTTGCTGCCGCCGATCTGGCGGGCAAGGTCGCCATAGAAATTCTCGGCCGCCACGATGGTCAGCTTGTCTTCGGCGCGGGCAGCCGTGCCGGTCAAAAGCGGCACCGCGACGAGCAGCGCGGCGAGAAAGGGAATGCGACGCATCCGTGGTCTCCTTGCAGTCTGAAATGTATGTCGCCGGAGAGGCGGGCTGTGTAACTGTATAACAGTAACAATATAACGTTTGCGTCGAAAATACGGCTGATGTCAATGGGCTTTTCGAGCCGCGCAGTTTTTCACGCGCACAAACCGTGAGCGGCCTGCGCCGATCAGGCGGAGCCACTCATGCGTGTCGGCTATATGCGAAAGGGCAGGCGATCGCCGGCACCGCGAGGCCGCCGCGAGCACACCGTCGTGGCGGTATCCTGATGAATTCGCGGCGGGTAAGTTCCTTGCTTGTTGCCGTCAGTTTTGCGGACGTCTTCCCTCCCACGCGTCCTGCAACAGGGCGCGGATAGCGGCGCGGTCGAAAGGCCGCGGATTCCAGTATGGGTTCCTGGTCGCGATCTCGGCGGCGCGGTCGAGATCGGCCTGCTTGAGGCCGAGTTCTTTCAACGTCAGGGGCGCGCCGATCGCCTTGGCGAAATCGTGGAGACCGCCGCCGGCGCTGCCGCCAAGAATGTCGGCGACCGGCTTCAGCAAATCGGGCACGGCGACGGCGTTGAAGCCGATCGTGTGCGGCAGCATCACCGCATGGGTCTCGGCATGCGGCATGTCGAAGGAACCGCCCAGCGTGTGGCAGATCTTGTGGTGCAGCGCCATGCCGACAGTGCCGAGCACCGAGCCGCACAGCCAGGCACCGTGGAGCGCATCGCCGCGTGCATCGAGATTTTTCGGCTCCTTGATCAACACCGGCAGCGCCGTCTTCAGGGCACGTAGCCCTTCGGTCGCCATCAAGGTGGAAATCGGATTGCGGTCCTGTGCGTAAAGCCCTTCCGCCGCATGCGCCATGGCGTTGAGGCCTGAGGTGACGCTCATCGCCACCGGCAGGCCGACGGTCAGCTCCGGATCGTATAACACCACTTCGGGCAGGATATTTGCGTCACGCACCGTGGTCTTTTCGCCGTTCTCGGTCTGGCCGAGGATGGGCGTCACTTCGGAGCCGGCATAGGTGGTCGGGATGACGATCTGCGGCAGGCCGGTGCGCCAGGCGATCGCCTTGCCGAGACCGGTGGTCGAGCCGCCGCCAAGCGCGACGACGCAGTCGGCGTTGACCTCGGTTGCCTTGGCCATTGCCGCTTCGGTTACTTCGACCGGCGTGTGCATGGCCGCGCCTGAAAACGTGCCGGCCGCCATCGCGCCGATGGACTTGGCAAGCGCCTCGCCATCGGCTGCCCGATGCGGCGTCGACAATACCAGGGCCCGCTTGCAGCCGAGCTTTCCGATCCAGGTGCCGACTTCGGCCGAGGCGCCATTGCCGAAGACAATATGCGCCGGGCTGCCGGAATAGGTGAACGCTCTTGTCATGCCGCTCCGCTCCCTTTTGCACGGCACTATGACGAAGCCGAAAGCGAGCGACCAGCTCTCGCTGTCGGCGACACGTTTGAAATCGCCGAGCAACTCCGGCTTGACGCCAAACAGCGCGTCTTCGTGGAGGCGCGGATCGCCGCGCTCGCACACTTGCGTCGTCAGCGTCTCGCAGGCGGCCTGGGGGGCCTGATTTCTCCCGCGTACTCGCAAACGCGTCGCCTCGGTCGTAAAAATGTCAAAAAAGTATCAGTGTGATGGACACACCGTGGTGGCGGCGTCGCCGATTGCCGCCTAAGCTTTGATCACTGCAGAGAGCGGCAAACGCGGCCTGCGGGAGAGGGCACTGCAACTGGTCGCATGACCGGACCGGCGCCGGGAGGAACTGACATGAATCCGGACTTGGAAGTCGTCCAGATCAGACGTGGCGAGTCGTTCAAGGCCTGGGCCCATGGCTATCCCTTCCACACCGTGCGTTGGCACTTCCATCCCGAATATGAAATCCACCATGTCGTGGCGACCACAGGCCACTATTTCGTCGGCGACTTCATCGGCGAATTCGAGCCCGGCAATCTCGTGCTCACCGGCCCCAACCTGCCGCACAACTGGGTCAGCGACGTGCCGGCCGGCACCAGCGTGCCGCTGCGCGGCCGCGTCGTGCAATTCTCGCAAGAGTTCATCGCCGATGCCACCACGGCGCTGCCAGAACTCGCCGGTTGTGAAAACATTCTCGAACTCAGCCGCCGCGGCGCGTTGTTTTCTGCTGCCACTGCGAAGCTTGCCGCACCTGTGCTGGCCGAACTGGTCGAGGCACAAGGCGTGCGCCGCATCGCGCTGTTCATGGAGCTGATCGACATTCTGAGCCGCGCCGCCGATGTGCGGACGCTGACCAGCGCCAGCTATCTGCCTGACCCCTCGGGCTTCATGTCGGCCGGCGTCAACAAGGCGCTTGCCTATATCAACGCCAATCTGACCGAGCCGTTCAGCGAGAGCGACCTGGCAGCGATTGCCGGCCGCAGCCCGAGCGCGTTTTCGCGCAGCTTCCGCCGCCACACCGGCATGGCGCTGGTGCAGTACGTCAACCGGCTGCGCATCAACCTGGCCTGCCAGCTGCTGATGAGCGAGGCCGACATGCCGATCACCGAGATCTGCTACGCCGCCGGCTACAACAACATCTCGAATTTCAACCGCCAGTTCCTGACGCAGAAAGGCATGTCGCCGTCGCGCTTCAGGGCCTTGCTGGCGGAAAACATCAATGCGGAGATTGCCGCCTAACAGGGAGGACCGGGAGGAGCTTTAGACATTTTGGGAGACAAGGACGCGGGGTGCGTTGGAAGTGCCCTGTGCTGGAGATTGCTTGTCCTGAAATCCAGCAATATCAAGAGGATGCGTCGCGTAGATCAAGTGCGGCGTCATTCCTCGCAACAGTCCGACTTGCAGTCAAGGCCCGGCGCGCCATGTGGTGACAGGGCTTCGTGAAACAATTCAAACGGAGATATCAAAAATGACCAGATTTGCTTGGAAATCAGCCGGCGCCGCAGCACTGGCGCTTTCGCTTCTCAGTGGCACCGCCGCTCTTGCTGCGCCCGTCACCGACGCCACGGTCGCCTTCCTGATGCCCGACCAGGCCTCGACGCGCTACGAGCAGCACGACTATCCGGGCTTTGCCGCCGAGATGAAAAAACTCTGCCCCGGCTGCAAGGTGATCTACCAGAATGCCGATGCCGACGCCTCGCGCCAGCAGCAGCAGTTCAACTCGGTGATCTCGCAGGGCGCCAAGGCGATCGTGCTCGACCCCGTCGACTCGACCGCCGCCGCCTCGCTGGTCAAGCTGGCGCAGAGCCAGGGCGTCAAGGTCATCGCCTATGACCGCCCGATCCCGACGGCACCCGCCGACTTCTATGTCTCGTTCAACAATGAAGGCATCGGCAAGGCCATCGCCGACTCGCTCGTCGAACATCTCAAGGCGCTGAAGGTCGATCCGGCCAGCGGTGGCCTGCTGCAGATCAACGGTTCGCCGACCGATGCGGCGGCCGGCCTGATCAAGAAGGGCATTCATTCCAGCCTCGACAACAGCGGCTACAAGATCCTGGCCGAGTACGACACGCCGGAATGGGCGCCGCCGAAGGCGCAGCAATGGGCAAGCGGCCAGGTCACCCGCTTCTCCACGCAGATCGTCGGCGTCGTCGCGGCCAATGACGGCACCGGCGGTGGCGCCATCGCCGCCTTCAAGGCAGCCGGCGTCGATCCGGTGCCGCCGGTCACCGGCAATGACGCAACGATCGCCGCCTTGCAGCTGATCATCGCCGGCGACCAGTACAATACCATCTCCAAGCCGAGCGAGATCGTTGCCGCGGCTGCCGCCAACGTCGCCATCCAGCTTCTGTCGGGCGAGACGCCGAAGGCCGAAATGACCCTTTACGATACCCCCTCGCAGCTGTTCACGCCGGCGGTGGTGACGCAGGAAAACCTCAAGGCAGAGATCATCGACAAGAAGATCAATACCGCCGAAGAGCTCTGCGTCGATCGTTACGCCGAAGGCTGCAAGAAGCTCGGCATCACCAACTGACGATGCATGTCGCCCAAAAGTGCGCAGCGGTTTTGGGACAACGACATGCATAAAAGGACGACTTACTATCCTGATCCTGGCTTGGGGGGCGGGGGGGGGGGGGGGCGGGGGGGCGCGGGGGGGTGGGGGGGGGGGGGGGGGGGGGCCCGGGGGGGGGGGGGGGGGGGGGGGGGGGGGGGGGGGGGGGGGGGGGGGGGGGGGGGGGGGGGGGGGGGGGGGGGGGGGGGGGGGGGGGGGGGGG